>JAISTV010000009.1 GCA_031272485.1 Eubacteriales Family XIII. Incertae Sedis bacterium | reverse complement strand
CGCGCCGCGCGCGGTGGACGCCCCGGCCATAGCCATAGACCTGGGCACCACCACCATAGCGGCGAGCCTCATAGATACCCGGACAGGCGAAACCCTCGCCAGCCTCTCCGCGCTGAACGCGCAGCGCGCTTACGGGGCGGACATCCTCTCGCGCATAGACGAGTCGCTTGCGGACGCGAGCCTTCTCGCCGGCATTATCCGCGCGCAGCTCGCATCCATAATCCAGCGGCTTCTGACAGGCGCGGCCCCGCAGTCCCCGCTCAAGCTCTACATTTCCGGCAATACGACCATGAGCTACCTGCTCCTCGGTTTGCCGTGCCGCTCCCTCGCTTCTGCGCCGTTCCGCCCGGAATTCCCGATCGCGGAACGCTACGCCGGCAGGGACATCTTCCCGGACGCGGCGCACCTCGCGGACCCCGCGCACGCCACCCCCATAGCGGACATCCTGCAAGCCGCGGAGGTTTACGTCCTCCCGTACCTCTCCGCCTTCGTGGGCGGCGACATTCTCTCCGGCCTGCTCACGCTGCCGCCGGACGAGGACTGGCTCTTCGTGGACCTGGGCACAAACGGCGAGATGGTTCTGCAAAAGGACGGCAAGCGCACCGGCACCTCCGCCGCGGCGGGCCCCGCCTTCGAGGGCGGCGGCATCTCCTGCGGCATGGGCGGCCTGCCCGGCGCCATCTATGAACTCAGCCCCACCGACGCCACCGCGCCCGGCGCGCTCAGCTTAAGGTACAAGACGATAGACGGCCTCCCGCCGGAAGGGCTCTGCGGCTCCGGCATCCTGGACGCCATGGCCGTCCTGCTCGCCTCCGGCACCATAGACCGCACCGGCGCCTTTACCGTGCCGGCTAAGGACAACCAAATCCTCATCGCAGAGCACGCGGCGCCTGTCAAGCAAATTTACTTGACACAGAAAGACGTCCGCGTCTTTCAGCTCTCCAAGGGCGCCATCCGCGCGGGCATAGAAGTCCTGTGCGCGGAGGCAGGCGGCCTCCCGGAGAAAATCCACTTGGCCGGCGGATTCGGCCAGGCCCTGCGCCCGGAAAGCGCCATAACCACAGGCCTGCTCCCGGTGGAGGCGCGGGGACGGATAACCTCCCTCGGCAACACCAGCCTCATTGGCGCCATTATGCTCGCAAAAGGGCAAGCCCCCTGGCCGCCGCAGCAGGAAATCCCGTTCCGCGAGATAATCCTCGCGGAGCATCCGCAGTTTAACGACCTGTTCATCAAACACATGGAATTCTAACAGAAAGGCAGACCCATGAACGCATACCCGCATCTGTTTTCGTCATTTCAAATAGGAAGGCTCTGGCTGAAAAACCGCATAGTCCTCTCGCCCATGGTGACCGGCCTCGCCGAGGACGGCTACGTGACCGACGCGCTCTCGGCGCATTACGCGGCGCGCGCCCGGGGCGGCGTGGGACTCGCCGTTGTGGAGGCCGCCTGCGTGGAGAGCACGCTCGGCAGGGAAGGGCAGGCGCAGCTTTTCATAGACCACCCGAAGTACCTCCCCGGCCTTACGCGCCTCGCGGAAGCCATAAAGAGCAGCGGCGCCGCGGCGTTCATCCAGCTGCTGCACCTCGGCCGTCAGGCCACGCCGGACCTCACGGGCGGCCTGCCGCCGGTGGCCCCCTCCGCCATCCCCGATCCCATGATCAAGGTCATGCCGCGCGCTCTGGGCAAGGGCGAGATAGACCGGCTCGTAAACGCCTTCGCGGAATCGGCCGTCCTGGCGCAGCGCGCCGGCTTCGACGGCGTGGAGCTGCACGCCGCGCACGGCTACCTGATAAACCAGTTCCTCTCGCCCGACGCGAACGCCCGTACGGACGAATACGGCGGCAGCCTCGAAAATCGCAGCCGCTTCCTTATGAACATCACGGACGAAATCAAGCGGCGCGCCCCCGGCCTGCTGCTCTCGATTCGCCTGAACATAGACGACTTCACGGAAGGCGGCCTCGCCCCCGCGGAAAGCGTCCCCGTGGCGCAGGCCCTTGCGGCCCATGGCGCGGACGTGATTAACGCCACCTGCGGCACCCCCGCCTCCGGCCTCAAGAGCATAGAGCCCGCCTCCTACCCGGAAGGCTGGCGTGTGTACCTCGCCGAGGCCGTCAAGCAGGCCGTCCCCATCCCCGTCATAACCGGCGGCATCATCCGCCGCGCCGCCATGGCCGACCAGATAATCCGCGACGGCAAGGCCGACCTGGTCTTTCTCGGCCGCGCGCTCCTCGCCGACCCCGCCTGGATCGTCAAGACCCGCGAGGCCCGCGAGGACGAGATCCGGCCCTGCATAAACTGCGACCTTTGCATAGGAAACGTCTCCGCCGGCAAGTCCGTAACCTGCACCGTGAACCCCTACGCCGGCCGCGACGCCGCAGCCCCCTACCTCTACGGCCCGCAAACCGCCCCTGCCCCCCGCCACGATAATAAGGAGGGAAGTAGGGCCACTTGGGTTATTGGCGGAGGACCGGCAGGCCTCGCCGCCGCGCTGAATCTGTCGAATGCCGGCTGGCGCGTGGATCTGTTCGAGCAGGAGCCTGCACCCGGCGGGAGACTGAAAGCCGCGTCCGCGCCCCCGTTCAAGGAGCGCGTAGGGCAGCTTAAAGATTACTACCTGACCCTGCTCGGAAGAAGCGACGTGACCGTTCACACGGGCGCCGCGGTGACGGACCCGGCTGCGCTCGCGGGCATTGCTGCTAATCCTGTCCCCGACCGCATCGTACTGGCCACCGGTTCCCGGGCCGCCGCTCTGCCCGTGCCCGGTGCGGAGCGCTGCGTATCCTGCACGGAAATCCTCGAGGGCCGTGCCCCCGTGCCGCAGGGGAATGTGGTGGTCATAGGCGGCGGGCACACAGGCCTGGAGACCGCGCTCTTCCTTGCGGAAAAGGGCGCCAGCGTCACCATTGTCGAGATGCTGCCTTACTTAGCCATGACCATGGAGAAGAAAAACCGGCGCGATGTGATTAACCACCTCGAGGCGCACGGCTACGTAAAGTACACGAACGCGCAGGTGAAGGAGATTACGCCGGACGCCGTGGTGCTCGCGCGCATGGACGCGCCGGACGCAGCGCCCGTCCGCATCCCGGCCGGCGCCGTGGTAACCGCCACAGGTTTCACGCCGCGCCGCGAGCTATACGAGGCTTGCACAGCGCTCGCCCCGGACGTGCGCGTAATCGGCGACGCCAGAAGCGTAAGGACTTTCGCAGACGCGCTCAAGGAGGCGGCGAGTTTGTAAATCCGCGAAGATAGCACCGAAATGCGCGCCTACGCTCCTCTGTGTTATAATGTGTCCTGTAACAGGCGCGCCTCTGACAGCCGGCGCTCCGGAAAAAACGTGGGAGGAAGATTTGATGAACTTGAAATACAAACGTCCTATCAGCTACCTTTTGGCGCTCTTGCTTTTGCTTTCGCTGCTTACCGTCACGGCCTGCAAGCCGGAGAAAGAAGACGAGAAGGACGATACGCCCGAAGAGACCGCGCTTACGGATGACAGCGACGAGTTTGACCGCATCTCGAACGACCTGTTCGTTTACTACGTCAGCGGCGACACCCTCACGCTCAACTACATGGTCGCTTCCCCGGAGGCCTTTGACATAGAGGTGGGCACCCCCACGCTCGGCGACTACACCGTGGAGTCCATGGAGAAGGCATACAAGTTTGAACAGAAACAGCTCAAGCTGCTCAAGACCCTGAACACCGAATCGTTCAACGACGAGCGGCTCTTTACCTACAAGGTCCTTCTGCAGACCCTCGAGCAGTACGAGAAGGACGACGACTATTTCTACTACAATGAACCCATCACGCCGACCATAGGCATGCAGGCGGAACTGCCCATCCTGTTCGTGGAGTACCACATCTACGCGAAGGAGGACTTCGACACGTACATCGCCTTGCTTGAGGACGTGCCGCGCTACTTCGACCAGATTCTCGCGTACGAGCAGGAGAAGAAGGACCGCGACCTGTTCATGGCTTCTTCCGCCGCCATAGCCAGCGTGGCCCAGATGCGCGAGTTCACGGCGGACCCGGAAACCAACCTGCTCCTCCACACATTTGACGCCCGCGTGGACGCCTTCGAGGGCCTCACGGACGAGGAGCGCGCCGACCTGAAGGAGCGCAACAGGAAGGCGGTGCTCGAGAGCGTCGTGCCCGCGTACAACGCGCTCGCGGACGGCATTGAAAAGCTCAACGAAGACAACACGCGTGACGGCGGCCTGACGGATCTGGAAAACGGCACGGATTATTTTGAGTACTACATAGAGCAGGCCGTGGGCACGCAGCGCAGCGTGGAGGAGATAGAAACCCTCATAGACGACATCATGACGGAGGACCTGCAGGTCATGCTCCGCTACATGATTACGGACGAGTCCCTGCTTGACCAGATGATGGATCCCGTGTATCCGGAGACGAGCCCCGAGGCCATTCTCGACTACCTCATGGAGGCCATAGAAGAGGACTACCCGCCGCGCGAGGATCAGGGCTACACCCTCAAGACCGTGGACCCCTCCATGGAGGAGCACCTGTCCCCGGCGTTCTACCTCATCCCGCCCATAGACCAGTACACAAGCAACGTGGTCTATCTCAACAACGGCAAGATGGCGGAGAGCACGGCGCTCTTCTCGGTCCTTGCGCACGAAGCCTATCCCGGCCACCTCTACCAGACGGTCTACTACAAGTCGCAGGACAAGGATCCCATTCTGCAGGTGCTGAGCACCGGCGGCTACGTGGAGGGCTGGGCCACTTACGTGGAACACCGCAGCTACGAGCTCGCGGAGATGGATGAGACGCTCGCGGATGCCTTACGCCTCAACGATGAGTACACGCTCGGCATCTACGGCAAGGCGGACATAGGCGTGAACTACCATGGCTGGGACCGCGCCGCGCTGGGCGACTACCTCGCAGAGCAGGGCGTGACGGACACCGCCGTGGTCAATGAAATGTACGACGCCCTCATTGCCGAGCCGGGCAACTACCTTAAGTACTGCCTCGGCGGCCTGGAGTTCTCCAACCTCCGTCAGATAGCGGAGGACGAGCTGGGCAAGGACTTCGATGTGCTCGAGTACCACACGTTCATCCTCGAGACCGGTCCCGCGCCGTTCAACATTATCGAGGATGCCATGTACGAGTGGATGGGCGTGGAAGAGAAGACCACGACCAGCGGTTCCGCCGCGAAGAAGGCCGCTTAGACGCGCGGGAAAACCACCAGCGTCCAGAACGGTATCAGTAACACAAACAGAACAGTCGTGACGGCAATGAGAGCGCTCCCGAGCCTCTCGTCGCCGTCATATTTTATAGCCAGTAGCCCCGTGGTCGCACCGGCCGGCATGCCCGTCATGAGGACCGCAATCTGCAGCAGGTTATCCGGCACCCGCAGCAGGAGGCACACGCCGAGCGAAACCGCCGGGATAAAGAGCAGCCGGATGAAGCTGAAGTACCAGACGGACCGGTCGCGGAGCATCTCGAGGCGCAGTTCGGTAAGGATGGAGCCGCACAGAATCATGGTCACCGGCAGAGTGCAGGAGGAGACGCTGGCGATGGGGATGCGCAGCAGCTCCGGAATCGTGAGGCCAGTGAGCAGCAGGGCCACGCCTATGTAGACCGCCACCATGTTCGGGTTGTACAGCGTCTTGAGGGCGGCGTACTTATCCTTCTTATGCGTAAAGTACGACATGGAGAACGTCCACATGGTGATGCGCTGCGGGATGAGGAATATGGCGCCGTACGAGAGCGCCTCCTGTCCGTAGAGCGCGGCGAGGATGCTCATGCCGAAGAACCCCGAGTTGCACACGGTAGACGCGTAGCGCAGCACCGCCTTGCGCCCGAACGGCTGCTTGCGGTACAGCGCGTAACTGAAAATCTGAATGAACGCCTGCAGGATTGCGGCGAGAAGAAGCGTAAGGCCGAACGCCTTCATCTGTCCGTTTTTCACATGAATTTCAAAAGAGCCGATTATCGTGCAGGGCAGGAAGACAAACAGCACCACGTCCGTCATCTTCTTCTGCACTTCCTTGGTGAACAGGCCGATCTTCCCGCAAAGAAAGCCCACCGCCATCAGAATAAACACCAGCGTTGCCGTATCCACAACGCCGCCGATCTCGCTCATCGCTCCGCCTTTTTCTACACACCCTCAGTCTGCGGCAAATCCCGTTGCCGCATTATATCACGTACGCGTGCCCGCGAAAATGTATATAATAAGGATATGAAGAAAGTTGACCTGCATTTGCATTCAAGCTGCTCGGACGGGCAGTATCCTCCGGGGGAGGTCATGCGCATGGCGGCAGACGCCGGTGTCAAGGTGGTTTCCTTGACAGACCACGACACGGTAGCCGGCCAGACGGAAGCGCGCGCCGCCGCCACCGGTTTTGGCATGCGTTATATTCCTGGCATAGAAATCTCCACCAGGTCCCGTGCGGAGCAGCACATACTCGGATACGGCATAGACGTAGAAAGCGAAAGGCTCTCGGAACTTTGCGGGGACTTTATCCGGCTGCGGGAGGAGCGCGCCGCGCGCACGCTCGCCTTTCTCAAGGACCGCGGCATAGACCTGACCATGGAGGAAATACGCTCGTGCGTGCACGGCGCGTACATAGGCCGGCCGCACATAGCCGAAGCCCTCGTGCGGCGCGGCGTGGTGCGGACGCGCAAGGAGGCGTTCGACCGGTACCTGGCCACGGCGGCGTTTCAGAAAATCGAACGCCCCAAGCCCACGGCGGAAGCAGGCATCCGTGCGATAAAAGACGCGGGCGGCAAGGCGGTTCTCGCGCACCCGCATTCGCTGAACCTCCCGCCCGAAGGCCTCGAGCGGGCCCTGCGCGACCTCGCAAGCATAGGCCTCGACGGCATGGAATGCTATTACACGGGGTATGCGCAGGAACGCATTGACGAATACACGGCCATCGCGCGGCGGTTGGGGCTACTCATAACCGGCGGCTCCGATTTCCACGGCCCGCAGGTAAAGCCGGGCACGGTGATAGGCGGCGCAGGCTACTACGACACCACCATCTACGAGATTCTGATAAACTAAACCACCGCTCTGCATATTTATACAAAAAGATTTATAAATATACGCAAAAATCCTTGACAGGCTGATTGGGTCGTGTATAATTTCTATATTCACTATTGTGGGAACATATTTTTGTTCGCAACTTGGAGGAGAGCATGTCAATCGATCTGAAAGGGCGCAGCCTGTTATCTTTAATGGATCTTTCCGCGGAGGAGATCCGCTATCTTCTCGACTTCGCCATTAAACTCAAGGCGGAGAGAAAGGCGGGGATTCGCAAGGAGCGCCTGAAGGGACGGTGCATCCTTTTGCTTTTCGAGAAAACGTCCACAAGAACGCGTTGTTCGTTCGAAGTGGGCGCCGCACAGGAGGGCGGCGTCGTTACGTTTTTGAGCAATGCGGATTCGCAGTTCGGCAAGAAAGAGTCCCTTGAAGATTCCGCCAAGGTGTTCGGCCGCCTGTACGACGCCATAGAATACCGCGGCTATTCGCAGAAGACCGTGGAGGACCTCGCGAAGTACTCGGGCGTGCCGGTGTATAACGGCCTGACGGACGTGGACCACCCCACGCAGATTCTCGCGGACCTCATGACCATAGAAGAACACTGCAGTAAGCCCTTAGACCAGGTCAAGGTGGCCTTCCTCGGCGACACCCGCAACAACATGGCCTACGCCTGGATGTACGGCTGTGCGAAGATGGGCATGCAGTTTATCGCCTGCGGCCCGAAGGAACTGGCGCCGGACCCGGAGATATTCGGCCGCGCACAAGAGGCCGCGAAGGAAAGCGGCGCGACCCTCACCTTTACCACGGACACCGCGGACATAGAAGGCGCGGACGTGGTGTACACGGACATCTGGGCCTCCATGGGCGAGGAGAAGGAAATCCCCAAGCGCGTAAAACTGCTCGCGCCGTACAAGGTCACGGACGAGCTGCTCGAAAAGACGAAGAACCCGAACGTTATCTTTATGCACTGCCTGCCGTCGTTCCACGACTTTGAAACGACCATGGGCGAGGAACAAAGAGCGCTCGGCTACGATATCCGCGAAGTGACGGATGAGGTGTTTAATGGTCCGCACTCCGTGGTCATAGACGAAGCGGAGAACCGCATGCATACGATCAAGGCACTCATGGTGGCTACCATAGGAGACTTAAGCGACTGACATCCATACGTTATCCGGATAGGTGAGGGAGATCGGAACTATGAAAAAGTACAAGGTTTTTATCGACGGCCATGTCGGTACGACGGGCCTGAAAATCGACGAGTATCTCAAGCCCCGTGAGGACATTGAGGTGCTGGGCATCGAGGAGGAAGTGCGCAAGGACCCCGAAGCGCGTCTCGCGAAAATGAAGCAGGCGGACATTACGTTCCTGTGCCTGCCGGACGACGAGGCGCGGGAGATAGCCAAGCAGATTCCGCCGGGCGTGCGCGTCATAGACGCGTCCACCGCCCACCGCACGCATCCGGACTGGGTCTACGGGATGCCGGAACTGACGCCAACGAGTCGCGAACAGATTCGCCATTCGAACCGGGTGGCCCTGCCGGGCTGTCACGCGACGGGATTCATCCTGCTCGTGCGGCCGCTCATAGACGGACACCTCGTGGCGCCGGACTACCCGTTCACCGTGCACAGCATTACCGGCTACAGCGGCGGCGGGAAAAAGATGATCGAGTGCTACCGCGACTACGAAAAGGAAAAGCCCGTGGGCGTTCTGCCCGAGCGTCCCAAGCCGGTGGACCTCTTCGCGGCGCCGCGGCTTTACGCGCTCAAGCAGGTCCACAAGCACCTGCCGGAAATGACGGCCATGGCGGACATAAACTATCCGCCCGTCTTCACGCCGCACGTGGCGGACTACTTCAGCGGCATGAACGTGGTGGTTCCCCTGCACAGACGGCTGCTGCCCGCCGGGACGACCATCTCGGATGTGCGGCACGCGCTCGAGATGCGATACCGAAAGGAGCCCTTCGTCAAGGTGCGAAGGGACGGCGCGAACCCGGAGGACGGCTTCCTGTCCGCCGCAGGCATGCAAGGCAGGGACAGGCTCGAGATTTACATCACCGGAAACTGGGATCGCATCCTGCTCGTGGCGCGTTTCGATAATCTCGGAAAGGGCGCGAGCGGCGCAGGCATACAGTGTATGAATATTATGCTCGGATTAGAGGAGGAATCAGGACTGTCATGAGTAAGAAAATCACGTTTATCGAAAAAGGCGTATGCGCACCCAAAGGATTTCGCGCCTCCGGCGTGCACTGCGGGTTCCGCGAGAATCATAAGAAGAAGGACCTCGGTCTGCTGGTGAGCGACGTCATGTGCAACGCGGCGGCCGTCCACACCCAGAACAAGGTGAAGGGCGCGCCCATCATAGTAAACCGCGACCACCTGAAGAACGGCAAGGCACAGGCCGTAATCGTCAACAGCGGAAACGCGAATACCTGCGCGCCCAACGGGGTGCAGGTCGCGCGGGAAACCTGCCGTCTGGCGGCGGATGCGCTGGGCCTCAAGCCGGACGACGTGCTTGTCTGCTCCACCGGCGTTATCGGCGAGACGCTGTACATAGGCACGTTTGAGAAGGGCATTCCGCGCGTGGTCAAGAAGCTCTCATACGACGACTCGGAGTCCATGGCGCGCGCCATAATGACCACGGACAAGATCATGAAGCAGGTGGCTGTCAGCTTTATGCTGGGCGGCAAGAAGTGCGCCATAGGCGGCATAGCCAAGGGCAGCGGCATGATTAACCCGAACATGGCTACCATGCTGAGCTTCCTTACGACGGACGTGGCCATAAGCCGCGAGATGCTCCGCCAGGCGCTGCTTGCCGACGTGTCCGACACGTACAACCAGCTCTACATTGACGGCGACACCTCCACAAACGACACGGTGGCCTTCCTCGCGAACGGGCTCGCCGGCAACGAAGAGATAGACGGCCCGGGCGAGAACTTCGACACGTTCTGCAAGGCGCTGCGCATGGTGACCGAGTCGCTCGTCCGCCTGCTCGCGCGCGACGGCGAGGGCGCCACGAAGGCCATAGAGTGTCACGTGAAGGGCGCGCCCACCAAGCAGATAGCGCGCATCGTGAGCTCCTCGGTGGTCGGCTCGGACCTGGTCAAGTCCGCCGTGTTCGGCGAGGACGCGAACTGGGGCCGCGTGCTGTGTGCCGTGGGCTATTCGGACGCGGACTTTGAGTGCGGGAACATAGACGTGACGCTCGAGTCGGACGCCGGCGAGGTGCTGGTCTGCCGCGGCTCGACGGCCGTGGCCTTCTCTGAGGACAAGGCGGCGCGCATCCTGGCGGCGGAGCAGATTACCATCCACGTGGACCTGCACGACGGGAACAAGGAGGCGTCCGCGTACGGATGCGATCTGACTTACGGCTACGTACGCATTAACGGGAGGTACAGGTCCTGATGCAAGATAGGAACGAACGCGTAAATATTCTCCTCGAGGCGCTGCCGTATATCCAGCGCTATTCGGGGCGCACCATAGTGGTCAAGTACGGCGGCGCGGCCATGACCGACGAGGCGCTCAAGGAGTCCGTCATGAACGACGTGGTCCTGCTGGCCTGCGTGGGCGTGCAGGTCGTGCTCGTGCACGGCGGCGGCCCGGAGATAAGCAGCACGCTCAAGAAGCTCGGCAAGGAGAGCCGCTTCGTGGACGGCCTGCGCTACACGGACGCGGAGACCATGGACGTGGTCACCATGGTCCTGGGCGGCAAGGTGAACAAGGAGCTCGTCTCCCTCATCCAGAAGGCCCGGGGCAGCGCCATGGGTTTCTCCGGCGCGGACGGCGGCATCCTGCGCGCCAGGAAAATAGAGACCACCGACCTGGGCTTTGTCGGGGAGATTGTGGACGTGGACGTGGCGCCAATAAAGCTTGCGCTGGATGGCGGCTATATTCCCGTAATCGCCACGCTGGGTGTGGGCGAGGACGGCCAGACGTACAACATAAACGCGGACCTGGCGGCGGCGGAAGTTGCGGCGGCGCTGGCGGCGGAGAAGCTCATCTTCATGACGGACGTGCGCGGCGTGCTGCGCGACAAGGACGACGAGAGCACGCTGATTCCGGACATCCCCCTGGCGCAGATGAGCGAGCTCGTGGCGCAGGGCGTTATCTCCGGCGGCATGATACCCAAGCTCGAAAGCTGCCAGTTGGCGGTGGCGCGCGGGCTCAAGGAGGCCGTCATCCTGGACGGGCGGATTCCGCACTCCATACTGCTGGAGCTTTTCTCCGAGGCGGGCATAGGCACGCTGCTGCATAAATAAGAAGGGCGGCGGACACATGAACGCACAGGAAATCAAACAGCTGGACCAGGCGCACGTGGCGGGCACTTACGGCCGCTACGATGCCGTGCTGGTCAGCGGCAGCGGCGCGCGCGTTACGGACGCGGAGGGTAAGGTCTACATAGACTTTACCGCCGGCATAGGCGTAAACTCGCTCGGGTTCTGCGAGCCCGGCTGGGTAGGGGCTGTCACGGAGCAGGCCGCCCGGCTGCAGCATGTCTCGAACCTGTTCTATACGGAGCCGGGCGTGCACGCGGCGAAAAAGCTGCTGGCGCTCACCGGCATGCAGAAGGTCTTCTTTGCCAACTCCGGCGCGGAGGCGAACGAAGGGGCCATAAAGGCGGCCCGCAAGTACAGCTACGATAAGTACGGCGAGGGGCGCAGCAGGATTATCACCCTCACCGATTCCTTTCACGGCCGGACCATAGCCACGGTCACGGCCACGGGGCAGGACAAGTTCCACAGGTACTTCGGCCCGTTCGTGCAGGACTTCGTGTACGTGGCGGCGGGTAGCACGGAAGACCTGCTCGCAAAGATTGACGAGAAAACCTGCGCCATCCTGCTCGAGTTCGTGCAGGGCGAGGGCGGCGTGAACAATCTGGCCCCCGCCTTCGTGGAGGCGGTGGCGCAGCAATGCGCGCAGAAGGACATTCTGCTTGTGGCGGACGAGGTGCAGACGGGCGTGGGGCGCACGGGGCGCTTCATGGCGTACGAACACTACGGCGTCAAGCCGGACATAGCCACGGTGGCCAAGGGGCTGGGCGGCGGCGTGCCCATAGGTGGCGTGCTCTTCGGGGAGAAGACGGCGGCCGTGCTGGGCGCGGGCGACCACGGCTCGACCTTTGGCGGCAACCCGCTCGTATGCGCGGCGGCGGACTACGTGCTCTCGCAGATGACCCCGCCGTTTCTGGCGGACGTGGAGAAAAAGGGCGCGTACTTCCGCGAGAAGCTTACGGCCATGCCGGGGGTGGCGGACGTATCCGGGCTGGGGCTCATGATAGGCATCCGCCTGAAGGAGAAGACGAACAAGGAGGTGGTGGACGCGTGCCTCGCGGAAGGCCTGCTCGTGCTCACGGCCGGCAAAAAGGTGCGGCTCCTCCCGCCGCTGAACATCACGCAGGAAGAGATAGACGCGGGATTGGCGATACTGTCCGCCGTGATCGGATAGAATGTCATTGCCGGGCGCAAGGAGTATCCAAAAAGTAAAAAGAAACACGCGCGTAAGGGGGGCGTAACTTGAACCCTTGGCAGGGGGCGTGTATAATGAGACTTGAACGCGCGGCAGGACATCCGCCGCGTTTTATTCGGACGCTTTAGGGAGGTTTGATTTGGCATTCAAGGATGAGGTAGGCATAGACCTGGGGACAGCGAACGTCCTCGTTTATATAAAAGGAAAAGGAATCGTACTAAACGAGCCCTCGGTGGTAGCCATAAACGACGAGACGAATGAGATCGTGGCTGTCGGCGAGGAGGCCCGGAAGATGCTGGGGCGTACGCCGGCAAGCATCATTGCCGTCAGGCCGTTAAAAGACGGGGTTATTTCCGACTACGACATAACCGAGCGCATGCTCAAGTATTTTATCCGCAAGAGCTGCGGCGGCAGCCGGTTCTTTAAGCCGCGGATCATGATTTGCGTGCCTTCCGGCGTAACGGAAGTGGAAAAGCGCGCGGTTATCGAGGCGGCCACGCAGGCGGGCGGCAAGTCGGTCTTCCTTATGGAGGAGCCGGTGGCGGCAGCCATTGGCGCCGGGCTGGATATCACAGGGCCGGACGGCAAGATGGTCATAGACATAGGCGGCGGCACGAGCGACGTAGCGGTCATCTCCCTGGGGACCATTGTCACCAGCCAGTCGGTCAAGGTGGCGGGCGACAGCTTAGACGACGCGATTATCAAGTACATGCGCAAGGAACACAAGCTGTTCATAGGCGAGCGCACGGCAGAGCAGATGAAGATGACGGTCGGCACGGCCTTCCCGCGCGAGACGCCGGTCTTCTTCGAGTGCAAGGGGCGCGACCTGGTTACGGGCCTGCCCAAGTCCATCGAGGTGTCGAGCGACGAGATGCTCGAGGCGCTGGACGAACCGCTGCAGACCATCTGCGAGGCGGTGCATCAGGTGCTGGAGAACACGCCGCCGGAACTCGCGGCGGACATCTCCACGACGGGCATAGTCATTACGGGCGGCGGCGCGCTGCTTGACGGGATAGACAAGCGGATCAAGAAGCGGACCGGCATAGATGTATTTATTGCGGACGAGCCGAAGAACTGTGTGGCGATCGGAACGGGCAAGGCGCTCAATTCGCTGGGTGCGCTCGAGAATCGTCAGGTGAACCAAAGGAAGCAGATACTATGATCAGATACGAAGAGTACATCCGCAAGTTCTCGGAAGAGTTTGCGGAAAACAGCATGATCGAGCCGGAAGACTTCCCGAACATGGACCTTTACGCGGACCAGGCGGCGGAGCTGATAAGCGAGAAGCTGGCTATCTACGGCAAGGAGAAGCTGCTGACCAAGGCCATGGTCAACCAGTTCGTCAAGAAGGGGTTCCTGTCCACCACGGACAAGAAGCGCTTCGGCAGGAACGAGTTGGTGCTGCTCGAGCTCATCCTCGTGCTGCGCACCACGTACAACGAGGACGACATGGCGCGCATCCTCAAGCCGTTCGTGGAGAACCTCGACTCGCCGTACGACGAGAACATAGACTTCTACGAGCTGTACAAAAAGTTCCTCACGGTCTACAAGGAGCAGCGCCACGAGGCGGCGGAGCGCACCATAGGGCGCATAGACGAGATGAAGGGCATTATCCGCAAGCTGAACGCCGAGGACGATGACGACGCGCTCGAGATTCTGCTTGTGCTGCTGTCCATAGCCATAGAGGTGGACACGGCCATGTATATAGGAAAGCGCCTGCTGCGCGCCTGCTACGAGGAGCCGCCCAAGGAGCGCAAGAAAGAAGCCAAGAAGGCCACCAAGGCGGTCAAGAAGGCAGTAAAGCCCGTAGTAAAAGCCAGCGCGGAGAAGAATAAGGAATAGAGACGGGCGTCATACGCTACGAAAGACGAACGTCATACCCGGACTCGTTCCGGGTATCCAGAAAAGGGCCTTACGGTCTTCTGTAAATAGACGGCGAGATATACGTGAAGCTGTGGCGGAGCGTGGACAGCGACTCGCTGTGGCCCACGAATAAATAGCCCCCGGGCACGAGTACATCGAAGAACTTCGCGAGCAGCGAGGTTCTTGTTTCATTGTCGAAGTAAATCATGACGTTCTTGCAGAAGATGGCCTGCAGCGGTTTCTTAAACGAGAACGCGTCCACTAAGTTGATGGTCTGAAACGCCACGGACCGCCGCAGCGCCGCCGTCACCTTGAACTTTCCGTCCGCCTGCTTCTCGAAGTAGCGCTGCACCCACTCGTAGGGCAGCGCCTCCAGGTCCTCCGCCGGGTAGATGCCTTCCTTGGCCACGCGCAGCGCCCGCGCGGAGATGTCGCTCGCCAGGATGGTCGCGTCCCAACCGGCCAGACGCGCGCCGAGGCTCTCGCGCGTGCACATGGAAAGCGTGTAGGCCTCCTGCCCCGTGGCGCAGCCCGCGCTCCATACCCGCAGGTCCCGCGTGCCCAGGTCCTTCTCCACCCATGGCAGCACCGTCTGCGCGAAGTAGTCGAAGTGGTCCTGTTCCCGCATGAAAAACGTGTGGTTCGTGGTAATCCGGCTGATCAGGTCCGCCAGCGCGCGGTTCGAGCTGTCCTGCCGCACATGGTCCATGTAGTCGCGGTAGGAGGAAAAGCCCAGATTCATGATATAAAAACCGAGGCGCCCCTCCACGAGCAGGCGCTTCTTCTCCAGGTTCACGCCGAAGCGTGCACGGACGTATTCGGAAATCTCGTCAAACTCGGCGTCGGAGAGCGGGATCATGAAAGCAGCTCTCCCACATCCACGATGAGGCTTATCTCGCCGTTCCCCATAATCGTGCAGCCGGCTATGCCCGTGGACTTTACGCCGTACTGCGCCAAATAGGGCGGTATGGCCTTGACGACCACCTGGAACTTGCCCACGAGCTCATCCGCCAACAGGCAGCCGGCCCGGTCGCCCGCGTCCGTCAGGATGAGGATTCCGTCCGCCGGGTCCCGCACCGCCTCCTTCACGCGGAAGTTCTCGTACAGCCGCACGATGGGGTAGGGCGTGCCGCGCAGCAGGATCATCTCTTCGCCGCCGGGGCCTGTCAGCAGTTGCCCCGCCGATGCCTTGAACGACTCGCGGATGTTGCTCACCGGAATCGCGTAGATGCCCGCGCCGAGGCGCACCTCCATGCAGTCGATTATGGCGAGCGTGAGCGGTATCTTCAGAAAGATGTTCGTGCCCAGCCCGGGCGCGCTCTCAATCACTATGCTCCCGCCTATCTTATCGAGGCTGTTCTTCACCACGTCCAGCCCCACGCCGCGCCCCGAGTACTCGGTCACTTCGCTGCGCGTGGAGAATCCCGGCAGCATGAGGAAGGCAAATATCTCGCGGTCCGAGTATTCCTCCGGCGCCTTGCGCAGCATGCCGCGCTCCTCGGCCTTGGCCAGTATGGCGCCCGCGTTCAGCCCCCGTCCGTCGTCGCTTACCGATATGACAATGTCGCTGCCCACGTTCTGCGCCGAGAGAACTATACGGCCGGTCCGGGTCTTGCCGAGGGAGGCGCGTTCCTCCGGCGGTTCTATGGCGTGGTCCATGGCGTTGCGGACCAGATGCATGAGCGGGTCGCCCAGCGTATCGAGGATGGTCTTGTCCACCTCGGTGTTTTCTCCGACCAGCAGCAGTTCCGCTTCCTTGCCGAGCTGCTTGCCCATATCGCGGACTATGCGCCGCATCCTGGTAAAGGTGGTGGCTATGGGCACCATGCGCACGGACATGACCGAGTCCTGCAACTCGTCCGTAAGCTTTCCGAGCTGGCGCGCCGCCTTGCGGAAGTTCACAAGCTCCAGCCCCTCCAGGTCCGGGCTCTGCGTAACCATGGATTCGTTAATCACAATCTCGCCCACCAGGTCAAGCAGGTTATCCAGCTTATTCAAATCCACAGAAATGAGATTCTGCGGAACCGGGGTATCCTTAGAAGCGGCGTGTCCCGGCGCAGGCGCGTCCTTCGCCGCAGGAGCAGAAGGCGCAGCAGCCGGCGCCGCAACCGGCGCGGGAGGCGCGACGTCATTCCCGGGCTTGTCCCGGGAATCCAGCACCGCATCCCGAACCTGTGCCGCAACCGGCGGCGTTTCAATCACCGGCAGCGGCGGCGCAGCCTCCTGCTTCACCGGCGGCGCGGCCTCCGCTTCGTCCGGCATCTTGCGCACGAACGAAACCGACTCCACCGAAAGCGTGCTCTTGGCCAGCGCTTCCACCTGTCCGCGCATAAGCCCGGTGGTAAAGCTCACGTAAAGGCCGTCGTCTATAATCTGCGCCGAAACGTCCGGGTTCGTCTCCAGTTCGTCCGGAATGGTCCGGTTCACCGTTCCCGCCTCGGCCAGCTTGCTCACGAGCATAAACGCCCGTATATTCTCCATTTTCGAGCCTTCGTTAAAGAAGACGTGCAGATAATAAGTCTCCGCAATCCCGCCGGCAGCGGGCATGGGTGTCTGCGTGGCGACCGGTGCCACTACCGTAGCCTGCGGCTGTGGCGCCTGTGCCGCAGCCTGCGGCTGTGGCGTAACGTCAGGCGCGGGACCTCCGGGCGCTTCCGGCGCCGCCTCCCTCTTAGAAGCGGCAGCCTCGCGTGTCCCGAACGGAATCACCTGCGCCATGACAGGTTCCCGCGGTTCGGGCTGCTTGATCTCCCGCGGGGGTGTCTGTGCAAGCCCCGGCGCGCCGCCCAGCACGCGTCCCAGATCCGGCAGGGGCTTTTCGGGAATCCCTTCCCGCAGCTTGCCGTAAAGCGCGCCGAGCTCCGCCAGCAGCGCCTCCGCGCCGGCCGCCAGATCGCCGCCTTCTTCTATCTTGGTCACCTCGGCCTCGAGGAAGCCCGCCGCCTTAATCGTCACATCGAACAGCGCCGCGTAGTGCGCGTCCTTAATCCCGTGCTCGCGTACCACGGAGAACAAATCCTCCGTGCGGTGCGCCACCTCCGAGATGACGTCAAAACTCATCATGGCGGAAGAGCCCTTTATGGTGTGCATTATGCGAAAGA
The DNA here is from genome assembly GCA_031272485.1 of Eubacteriales Family XIII. Incertae Sedis bacterium. Taxonomy (GTDB): domain Bacteria; phylum Bacillota; class Clostridia; order Peptostreptococcales; family Anaerovoracaceae; genus JAISTV01. The sequence goes on along the minus strand of JAISTV010000009.1, from coordinate 6,747 downwards.
TTTCATTGACCTGTTCGGGCGCCAGCGTGCCGCTGCCCTCCGCTTTCAGCAGGAGCGCGTCAAGGCTGTCCAGCAGGGTAGTGGACTCAAAAAGATACAGCTCTAACAGAGAGTCGTTGGAAAAGTCTTCGTTCATGAATACCCCTCAGTCGTTTCACGTTTCATATTACGATTATAATACACACGCGTTGCTTGTGAAAGTGTTAAAATACTGTATAATAGCAACATGTGAGGGGAGCGCGCCTCTATTAGATAAGGAGTAAAGGCGAAAATGGCGAAAATTCTAATTGTCGACGACGCGGCTTTTATGCGTATGATGATTATCGAGAACCTGAAAAAAACCGGCTTTCAGGAATTCAGTGAGGCCGGCAACGGCGAGGAAGCCGTAACGCTGTACGAGGCGGAGAAACCGGATCTGGTGCTCATGGATATTACCATGCCGGTCAAGGACGGGTTGGTTGCGCTTCAGGAGATCAAGGAAATGGATCCCGCGGCGAGGGTGGTCATGTGCAGCGCCATGGGACAGGAAAACATGGTCATAGAGGCGATTAAGCTCGGGGCGGTGGACTTTATCGTCAAGCCTTTTAAGCCGGAGCGCCTGCTGCAGACCGTGAAGAACGTGCTTGCCAGCTGAAAGGGGGAATCCGCGTGACTTTACCCAACCCGGCCGGCGGCCCCGTGAATCTCATGCGCCTCATAGCGGAGGAAAAACTCTCCTCCGTCCTGGCGAAAATGGAGCTACCCGACACAGAAGAAAACAGACAGGATATATTGGCGCTTACGCTCAACAGCATGCCGGCCAAGTATGTTACTACGGCCAGAGGCAAGCAATACGCGCAGCTCGTGGAGGTCTACCGCCTGCAGTACGAGATGGACGTGGTGGCACAGCTCACCAAGGCCTGCATGCGCGTAAAGCAGATGCCGCGCGACGCGGAGCGCACGCAGTTTACGGAGGGGGACAAGGCTTGATCAGTACCTACTCGGATTTGGGCGAAAATCACATAGACGCGTTGCGGGAAATCGGAAACATCGGCGCTGGGAACGCCGCTTCTTCGCTGGCGGTTCTGCTCGGCGAGGACGTGCACATAGGCGTGCCGCAGGTGCGGATAGAACCGTACGAGAACGTCATCCGCTCGCTCGGCGGCCCGGAGGAACTGGGCGTGGCCGTGCTGGTGGACTTTCTGGGGGAGGCATCCGGCGTGGTGCTCTTCATCCTCTCCATGCAGGACGCGAATCGCATCCTGAGCATCATGGCGGGTACGCCGGACGCGGACGAGGAAGCGCTCACGGACATGAAGCTGTCCGCCATCATGGAAATAGGAAACATCCTGGGCTCCTCTTATCTGGGGAGCGTCGCCACGCTCACGGGCATGCAGATTCGCGTGGATGTGCCGCGCGTGGCCATAGACATGCTGGGGGCCATCCTGGCGGAGCCCATAGCGGCCTACGGCGCGGGCGAAAACCAGGTTATGTTCATAGAGGAATCCTTCAGTTCCGCACGCAGCGACCTGCACAGCCACGTGATTCTCTTCACGGAAATGGCCACGCTCGCGGAAATCATGAAGCGCCTCGGTATATAAAGGAAGTTATTTCAGGGGGGAAACGGGTATATGGGAAGCAGGATCGTGGTAGGCATCGCAGATTACAAGCTGGCGAACGCACCCGACACGCTTGTCACTTACGCATTGGGCTCCTGCGTGGGCATATCGCTTTACGATGCGCAGGCCAAGCTCGGCGGACTGGCGCACATCATGTTGCCGGACAGCAGTCTCTTTGCCACGGGCGCCACGGAGGGCCGCATGAAGTTTGCGGACACGGCCATACCGGACGTGCTCGGCGCGCTGGTCAAGGCCGGCGCGGACCGGCGCAGGCTCACGGCGAAGATTGCGGGCGGGGCGAACATGTTCCGCGCACAGGGCGCTCTGGATGCGGACGGCGTATCACACATAGGTCAGAAGAACGTGGAGCGCGTGCGCAGCGTGCTGGGCAGTCTCGGCATACCCATCGTGGCGGCGGAGACCGGCGAGAACTACGGCCGCACGCTGTTCGTGGACCTGGAAAGCGGAAAGATGATCGTGCAAAGCCTCGGCCGCAGCACGAAGGAGGTATAAATGAAACCGCTCTTTGAAGAAGAATACCTGCCGGAAGAGGACACCCTGTCGGGGCGTTACCTCACCTTCACGGTGGACGGGAACCTGTACGGCCTGGCCATCCGCTACGTCACGGAAATCATAGGCGTGCAGGAGTCCACGCGCGTGCCCGGCACCCCCGACTACATAAAGGGCATCATCAATCTGCGCGGGAAGATTATCCCGCTCATCAACGTGCGCCTCAAGTTCGGCAAGGAGGAGATTCCCTCCGACGAGCGGACCTGCGTGGTGGTCATGGAGAAGGACGGCGCCCAGGTGGGCCTCATAGTCGACCGCGTGAACGACGTGCTCACCATCCCCGACGAGGAGATTGCGCCCGCCCCCGGCACGGACGCGGAGGGCTACTTCGTGGAGGCCATAGGCAAGGCCGGCGGCCACGTGCAGATGATTCTCGACGCGGCGCGCCTCCTCAAGAACGAAGATCCCGGCGAGCTCGCCGGCCTCCCCGATACAGAAGAATAGCAGAAGGCGCAGCCTTCCTTTCCCGACATGTCCAAGGACAAGATCAAGGTACTGGTGGTTGACGATTCCCTCCTGTTCCGGGAGCTCCTGAAGGAGGGGCTCGCGCAGCAGACGGATTTTCGCGTGGTGGGCGCGGCGGCCGACCCCTACGAGGCGCGCGACAAGATTCTGGCGCTGCGGCCGGACGTGGTCACGCTCGACGTGGAGATGCCGCGCATGGACGGCATTAAGTTCCTGCGCACGCTTATGCCGCAGTACCCGGTCCCCGTGGTGGTCATTACGTTTCTGGATGCCAGCGTGTTTGAGGCCCTGGACGCCGGCGCGGTGGACTTCGTGGTAAAGCCTGCGGGGCAGGGTATGGAAGAAGGGTTTCTGGCGGATGTCGCACAGAAGGTCCGTATCGCCGCGCAGGTGACTTTCGCGTACCGGCGCAGCCGTCCGGAGCAGCGGATTACGCTCACCCCCCTCGGGCTGGGCGGGCCGGCGGACCCGCGCAAGGTGGTGGCCATAGGCGCGAGCACGGGCGGAACCGAGGCCATCCACAGCATGCTGAGCAAGTTCTCGGCCGACATGCCGGGCATGGTTATCTGCCAGCACATGCCCGCCGGGTTTACCAAGCTGTACGCGGACCGGCTGAACGCCACGTGCGCGCTCGAGGTCAAGGAAGCGGAAGATGGCGATGCGCTCTTTCCCGGCCGGGTGCTGCTCGCGCCGGGCGGGCTGCAGATGCGGCTTATGCGCGGGGCCGGCGGGGAGTACCGCGTGCGCTGCATAGAGGGGCCGCGGGTGAGCGGACACGCGCCGTCGGTGGACGTGCTGTTCGAGTCGGTGGCGCAGACGGCCGGCAAGGATGCGGTGGGGGTTATCCTCACGGGCATGGGTACGGACGGCTCGGTGGGCCTGAAGAAGATTCGCGAAGCCGGCGGATACACGCTGGGGCAGGACGAAAAGAGTTCGGTGGTCTACGGCATGCCCATGGCCGCCTACCTGAGCGGCGCCGTAATGCAACAGCTCCCGCTCTACCGCCTCCCGGACGAACTGATAAGGGTACTGAAAAGGTAGAAGAAAAACGTCATTGCCGGACTTGTTCCGGCAATCCAGTTATATTATGATATTGCAGTATGCTGTAGGTGTGGTTAGGGAAACGCTGTGAAAAAGGAAACGCGCGCGGTGCTTATGCTGCTCGTCGCCGGCTTCTGCTGGAGTCTGGGCGGCGTTCTTGTGAAAACGACGGATGCCCATCCGCTCGTTATCGCGTCGTTCCGTAGCCTGTTCGGCGCCGTAGTATTCTTCGTAGCCCTCAAGGGGCGTCCCCGGCTCACGTTCAGCAAACCGCAGGTAATCGGTGCGGTGGGTTACGCCGCCACGCTCATCTGCTTCGTCTCCTCCACCAAGATGACCTCGGCGGCCAACGCCATTTTGCTCCAGTATATTTCGCCCATCATCGTGGCGGTGCTGGCATACTTCGTATTGCATGAACGCCTGCACTGGTACGACTTCGCGTCCATAGCGGGCATGCTCATAGGTCTCTGGCTCATCATGCGGGGGCAGTTGGACAGCCGCTCCATGGTCGGGAACCTGGTGGCCATCTGCGGGGGCATCGGGTTTGCGCTGGTGCCCATCTGTCTGCGGCTGCAGAAGGACGGCTCGCCGTACGAGACCATCTTCCTCGGAAACATCCTGACGTTTTTGGCGGGGCTGCCGCTGCTGTTTATAGACCCGCCGTCCCTCGCCTTCCTGCCGCCGGTGGCGTTTCTGGGCATCGTCCAGCTTGGGCTGCCTTACGTGGTCTACGTGGCGGCATCTAAGAACGCGAGCGCGGTAGCGGTATCGGTCCTCCCGTCCATCGAGGCGGTCCTGAACCCCATCTGGGTCTTCCTGATTACGCACGAAAACCCCGGCCTCGGCACGCTCATAGGCGGCGCCGTAGTGCTCGGCGTAATAACCTTCCGCGCCGTAGCATCCATCAGGGACACCTCCCCCCAGTAACCCGCGGCGCTTACGCGCAGAATTCGGATTTGCTATATAGGACCAGGAGGTAGGCGTAGCCCAGTTCGAAGGAGAGGCCCGGGAGGGGTATGGCTTTTTTCGTGCGGAAAATCTTTTCGGTGGTTGCGTACAGGTTCATGTCTCCGGAGGGGGCGGGCGCGAGGTAGACCGGTACGCCGGCCTTGTCCGCCTTGGTGAGCAGCTCCGGCAGGCCCGAACCTTCCGCCGAGGCCGTGAGGGCGTGGTAGGTTCCGTGGAGGATGGCGTCCACCCGCGAGAGGTCGTACAGTCCGTAGTCCATGGCCGGGTAGGGGCGGATGCACAGGATGTGCGCCGTAAGCTCCGGCAGGGCGTACAGCAGCGGCGTGCTACCCGGCGTACCTGCTGCGCCCCGTGCGCGCCACGCGTCGTAGATGCTCGCCACCAGATCGGGCAGCTTGCTCGAAATCTGCTCCGGAACCGAGAGGAAGTTCGTCGAAAAGTCCCCCGCCTGAAGCAGGCGTTCGCCCCGGTGCACGCGCATGACACCGTTTTTATTGCGATAGTGCACGTACACCCCCTGGGTGTGCGCCGCGAGAGAGATGTTTCCCGATATAATGGCCCGCGCCGCGGAAGAAAGGTTAGCCGCCGCATTTGACGCCGGGTCGCCCGGAGGCAGGTCGGAGGAAATCAGGTGGATGGAAATGGGGAGCCCGTGGCAGACGAGCGCCAGGAGGTTGGACGTGTAAGCGAGCGTGTCCGTGCCCGTCACGATAAAGACAGCGTCCGGCTCCTCCGCCAGCACCTCCCGCAGATGCGCGAGCAGCAGGTTCCAGTAATGCAGGTTTACGTCCTCGGAGTGAATCAGATAGGGGGAGGAGGATTGCACCTCCCACTCGTCCGAGGGGAGCAGGTCCTCCAGCAGGGCAGCGAGCGCGCGGGGCAGGGCACGAGGCAAACGAATCACGCCGTCCTCGCCCGCATAAGAGGCGATGGTTCCGCCCGTCAGTATCACGCGCAGTCTTTTCTTTTTCATGGAAGCTATCTCTCACCCTTAAACGGAAACGCCCAGGTGCCGCAAACCCATAGTATTCATAGAATACTATGATTCGCGGTAAATTACAATTCTTGTTCTGCCGAATCTTTGTGATATATTTTTAAGCACAGAAGCGAAAGCATTCTATGAGAAGGAACATCCTGAAGCTCGCGTCTGGACCGCTGTTTATCCTTACAGATCATACACGGGACGCCGGGTCACCGCGCGGCTGTCACGCCGGAACTGCCGGAAGACAAATGCAAGGTGCAGGTAACCCACTTATCGGGAGATAAGGTATGAATTGCGGTCTGACGGTTCTTCGGGATTCCTTTTTGTGTAGTGTTTGCGAAGTCATTGCAAGGTGCAAAGCAACGTCATTGCCGGGCTTGTCCCGGCAATCCAGAAGTGTAATCAGCGCCTGTAAAAATACTGCATAAAAATAGTAAACTATGTATTGCAATTTAATAAAAAGAGTGTTATTCTACCTCAGAATTGAGGTTTGGCCGAACGAATTGTTCGGTAAGATTAAGTAAATACCTCCCCAACTCCTGGACGCCGCAATCCGCGGCGCAATTCTCGACCCATCGTTCCTTTGTGAGGGAGGACAGCCGCGTCGGCGGTTTTGGCCTACTATGGTAGACGTTCTTGGTTTTCAGCTTGTTTACATTATTATAGTGCATTCGCATATGTTAATTCCCTTTGTCGCCTCTCGCGACCGTGGCCGTTTGTAGGAAATACAGAAGACAAGTAGTTGACCGAAAGGGGTTAAAGAAAATGGAAACCATCAGAAGGCAGAGCAGAAAACTTTTAGCCATGGTGCTGGCCGTGGCAGTGGTATTCACGTTCATCCCGAGCGTGGGAGTGGGAATCGGGAGCAAGGAAGCCTACGCGGAGCCGTCGTACGCGGTGCCGGCAGCGGCGGACCTGACTGCCCGGCTCGCAGCGCTGGATGAAGCCGTGGGCGGATTCGACTGGCCCGAGGGCACAGATCCCACAGAGAATATAGCGCAGCTGGCTACAATGGAAGCCAAGTACAAGGCTCTCGTGGAAGCATACGAGGCTGTCGGCGACCAGGTGCCGGATTACGCGTGGCCGAACGGCGACCCGGGCGCATCCGGACAGCAGCTCGAG
>JAISTV010000002.1 GCA_031272485.1 Eubacteriales Family XIII. Incertae Sedis bacterium | reverse complement strand
CGGCAGCGGAACAGGTACGGGCACGGGTACGGACAGCACCGTTAGCGGCACGGACAGCGGTTCGGCTGACGACACGAGCGTCACGGACGAGAGCAAGTCTGCCGACACCACCATTGGCGACACGGGTACGCCCACAGGCGCGGGCGAAGAAAAGGGCGGCCTGTCCGCGAGCACCAAGCTGCTGATAGCCTTCGCGTGCGGCCTCGCGGCCCTGCTCATACTGTTCCTGGTGCTGAAGCGCCGGAAGAAGGAAGAAGTAAAGTAGACCGTACGTCATTTTCAGAAAGCGACGTACCCTACCTCCGTATACACGAGCCGGCCCTTCACGCGGTCGGAGCGCATGAGCGACATGCCGTGCGCCTCCATGCGGGCGGCCGGCACCCTGATTTGCGCACCCGGCGCGAGTACGACCTGCCGGCCTATGGTTATGTGCGGCGTAAACCGTCGCCGTTCTATGTCAAATCCCTCCGCGCGCAGGGCGTCCGCAAGCCGCACAGCCAGCTTCTTAAGCCGCGGGCTGTGCGCCACGCCGACCCAGTGCAAGTCCCCGCCCCGGCCGCCGAACATTCCGGCGCCCGAAAGCGAAAGCGCGATAGGCTCCGCGCCGCCGTCCGCCGCCGCAAGCTCCTCGCTCACCTCGTCCATAATGTCCAGAATGTCGTCCACGCGGGTAGACTCACCTATGAACGCCAGCGTAAGGTGCAGGTTCTCGCGCGCCGGATACCGCCCCCGCAAAGCCGCCGCGCGAAGTTCCGCCACGGCCTCGCAAACCGCGTCCAAAAACGCCCCGGTGAAATTGATAGCCACAAAAAGTCTCATGCCCCAGCATACCACGCCCCCAGCCCGCCCGCCAAGCGCCGCCCGGGGAAAGCGCGGGCCTGGCCGTCGCGCAAAAATTCAGTATTTCGTGTATCAAAGCTGGTAATGCTTGGATATTCCACATGAAATACTGAAATTTTGCGGGCGATGGAGGGGCGCTGGGGGGTGCGGGCACACGAAATATTGAAATTTTGCGCAGTGGAAGCGGCGGCGGCGGCCGGGGGGTTGATAGCGAGCTATCGCGTAATTGAAGCAGGGCGCACAATCAAGTATTGCAAAATATTGACAACTCGGCGTATGTGGGTATAATTATAAATAAAATTACTTATTACCATATTGACATACGTGATATTACGTATTAGACTTACAGGAAGACAGCGAGATGAACGAGAATGCTAAACTGCGAAAAGAGCTGCTGAAAGCGGGGTGGGTTATTAAACCCGGACACGCACATGACCAGGCGACTCACCCGGAGAAGCCGGGAATCAAGATACCACTGCCGCGCCACCGAAAAGACATGCCTAAAGGTACTGCCGAGAGCATTCGCAAGGCGGCGGGACTTGCGAAAAAGAAAAAGGGAGGAAACTAAGATGCGTTACGCTTACCCTGCTATTTTTAAGAACGAGAAGAAGCAAGTGCTTGTGCGCGTTCCGGATCTGCCCGGTACGTTTACTTACGGTTCAGACCTGCCGGACGCGGTCTATATGGCGCAGGATGCGGCGTCTATGTGGCTGTGGGATGCGGAGAACGGGGGCGAAGAAATTCCCGCGCCTTCCTCGCTCGCGGAGATAGGGCTTGGACTAACGAAGAAGGAGTACTGCAGTATCATTGTTGCCGATACGGACGAATACCGCAGGAAGCACGACACGCGAGCGGTAAAGAAAACGCTGTCCATACCTGCGTGGTTAAACTACGAGGCGGAGAGAGCGAACGCGCCTTTTTCACAACTCTTACAAGAAAGCCTCAAACGGTATCTGCAGCTGACGTGACAAGCCGCCGCCCGCCCGGGGTTTGCTCTCAGGAAAGCGCGGGCCTGGCCGTCGCGCAAAAATTCAGTATTTCGTGTATCAAAGCTGGTAATGCTTGGATATTCCACACGAAATACTGAAATTTTGCGGGCGATGGAGGGGCGCTGGGGGGTGCGGGCACACGAAATATTGAAATTTTGCGCAGTGGGGGGCTTGCGGTATAATGCCTTTATACAATCACGGACAGAGAGGAGATTCATGGATTCTACGGTTGCTGTATTGGAGACGCTGGTCGGGCTGGCGCGGAGTACGAACCGCAGCATAGCGGGGGCGCGGTTTGCGCCGGACTGTTTCGCGGCCGCGGCGGCCGCAACGGGCGCGGATTCGGCGAACGCATGCGCGGTGGTCTCGGCGGGCGCGGGCGCGGACGCGGCGGGCGTGGTCGCGGCAGCAGACGCAACGGACGCGGCGGGGATGCTGCCGCTGCTTGCTGCTTTCGGGGCGCGGGTAGATGCGGCGCGGCCGGACTTTACCGCGGCGGACATAGAGGCGGCGCTTGCGGACCCGCCGGCCGGGCGCAGCGGCAGGGAGCGCATTGACTACGCGCGGGCGCACATGCCGTGCCTCGCGGCCCTCGCGGCGCAGTACCGCGAAGCCGGCGAGACCTGGCTTGACCGCGTGGGCATAGCCGCGAACCTCATCATTGAGCCCAAGACGGCGGTCTTCGTCATGCTGCTGCACGACCTCGGCGCGAGAATCGCGCTGTGCTGCAACGCCTCTGCCTCGGACGCCGCCGTCATCAAGGAGCTCTCGAAAGAAGGCATCGCGGTCTACGCGAACCGTGACAATTCTCCCACGGAGGACCTCAGCTGCCTGCACGCCGCCCTCGGCTACTCCATTCTCAAGGCCATCATAGACGACGGCGCCGGCCTCGCCCGCGTCTTCTACCAGAAACCGCCGCGCTTCGAGGAGCTTAGGGGCATCTGTGAGGAGACCACGAGCGGCGTGAAGGTTCTCGAGGACATGGCGGCAGCCCGCGTGCTCAAGCACCCGGCTGTGGCCGTAAACGACATCCCCATAAAGACGGACTTTGACAACGTGCACGGCACGGCCGAGACGGTGCTCTTTACCACCATGCACCTCCTCGGCGTGAAAACCGTGCTCGGCCTTAGGCGCGCGCTCCTCTTCGGCTACGGCGCCGTGGGCAGGGGCATTGCTAAGCGTCTGGCGGCAATGGGTCTTGCCGTCACGGTAAGCGACCCCGACCCTGTCGCCGCGCTGCGGGCTATCCACGACGGGTTTTCCGTGCAGCCTGGGCTTACCGCCGCTAAGGATGCCATGCTGGTCATCTCGGCGAGCGGGGAGGCGGACACCGTCTCCGCGGAGATTCTGGCGGCGCTGCCGGACGGCGCGGTGGTTCTCTCGGCGGGCGGCACCTGGCAGGAGATAGCGCTCGAGGAAATCCGCAAAAGCCCGGACGTGCGCTGGGACCAGCGGGACTTGGACCGGTGCCGCCTGAACATAGGCGAAAAGAAACTCACCGTGCTCTCCCGCGGGCTGGGCGTAAACTACACGAGCGGAGACGGGAACGCCATAGAGATTATGGATCTGTCGTTCGCGGGCCAGTTCGAAGGGCTGCGCATGGTGCTCACGCAGGAAGGCCTTGCGCCGGGCGTGCACCGGCTTCCGGCCGAAACGGCGCAGCGCATAGCGGACATAAGGCTCGCGGCCATGGGCATCCCGAAAGAGGCGCCGCCGCGCAAACGCGACTGGACCCGCACCAGGTTCTCGGACATAAAGGCTACGTCCGCCGGGAAGCCGCGCGTCACGCTGTACTCCGCGGACTGGGCGTTTCCGGTCAGAAAGGCGGCCATCCGCGAGGGCGCCGTGCTCGTAAAGGACGGGAAAATCGCCGCGTCCGGCACCCGCGCCGAGCTGCGCCGCCGCGCGCCCGAAGCGGAGGAAATCCACCTGCCAGGCGCGCTGCTGCCCGGCCTCGTGAACGGGCACACGCACCTGCAGTACACGGGCATGGCGGACCTGGGGCAGCGGACCTACAAGGGCATGAAGGACTGGGCGCTCGCGTTTAACGCCGTCTACGACGCCATACCGAAAGGGGAGGGCGCGCCGTGGAAGGCCTGGGCCGAGGCGGGCGCGCAGCAGCTTATAAGAAGCGGCACGACCGCGGCCGCGGACTTTATTACGGACACAGGCGCTTTCACCGCGCTCGTGGACGCGGGGCTGGGCGGCCTCGCGTGCCTCGAATTTATGGGGCTCACGAATAAGATGTATTTCGATGGCGAGTGGGAGGCATGGGAAAAGAAATTTCGCGCGTTTGTTGAGATCGTGCGCGTGGCAGCTGAGGAGGCCGGGAGCCGGGCGCAGGCGGCCATGGGGCCGCATGCCTGCTATTCGCTTGACGCGCTTCCCATTCAGCAACTTGTAAAACTGGCATACCGTATGGACCTGCGATCGCATATGCACATCGGGGAGGCGCCAATGGAGGCCGCCCCGCCTGCCCCCGGATCGGAGGATGGTTTCGGCGCGCGGTTCGGCGCTAGCGAGTTCTATAAGAATCAGTTTTCCGGAGACCCCTATTGGGCCGGCGGAAGTGTGAATCGTATGGAGCATTGGGGTGTGCTTGGCCCCTGGCTGCACATAGCCCATGGTATTTATATAGACGAGAATGGTCGAAAAGAACTGAGAGGCCGCCGTGTGGGCGTCTGCCTGTGTCCGCGGTCAAACGCGGTCATCGGTCTGGCCGAGGCGCCGGTGCGCCAGTACCTGCAGGAAGGAAGTCTGCTCGCGCTCGGCACGGATTCGCTGTCCTCGTCCCCTTCGCTGGACATTCTCGCGGAGGCCGCTGCCTTCGTGGCGCTGGCTAAGAAGCAGGGCTATAGCCGCGGCAACCTGCACAAGCGAACGCTCGAAATCCTTACCGTGGACGGGGCGCGCTGTCTGGGCGCCGGCATCCCGGAGGTGGGCTACCCGACCCATGACGCGTGGCACTATGTGAACCGCTTAAAGAGCCGCAACCCGCATCCTGCGCCCCTCGGTCTGATTCGCGGCGCGCACGCGGACCTGTGCTGCATCCGCGCGGAAAGCCACACAGAAACAGACGTCCTGGCAGAAATCTGCGAGGACGGTGCGGGGAAGAACATTGCCACGGTAATTGGCGGAAAACCCGTGTACATGGCGGCGGGGTCTGATATAATCGGGTAAAGGTGTTTTCAGATAGTCTGTACTTCAATGGAGGGATTCATCATGAAGAGAAAAATCAAGCAGCGCAGCGCGCTTGCAGTTCTGCTGGCCGTACTTCTGGCGCTCACATTCGCGCTCTCGGCCTGCGGCAGCGACGACAAGGAGGACGCATCATCCGGTACAGGCGGCGGCGACCTTGAGACGCTCACGCCCGGCAAACTTACCATTGCCACCGGAGAGCCGGCATGGGAGCCGTGGGTCTTAAACGACGACCCCGAGTCCGGCGAGGGCTTTGAGGCGGCGGTGGCCTACGCGGTGGCGGAGAAGCTGGGCTACGCCCCGGAGGATGTGGTCTGGGTGCGCACGCAGTTCGACGAGGCCATAAAACCGGGCCCCAAGGATTTCGATTTCAACCTGCAGCAGTACTCCATTACGGACGAGCGGCTGGAGGTGGTGGACTTCTCGAGCCCCTACTATAAGGAAGCGCTCGTGGTCATAACCAAGGCGGACGGCCCGTACGCAGGCGCCACGACCATAGACGAGCTGAAGGGCGCGGTGTTCGGCGCGGCCGACGGCGACATAGCCTACCAGATTACGGTGGACAGCATAGCGCCCACGGCGGAAGTACAGGTGTTCAACAACCTCTCCGACGTCTTCGCGGCGCTCAACACCGGGCAGATTGACTGCTGCGTGACGAGCCTACTCACCGCAAACTACGTGGTGGAGATCGAGGGCGAGCAGATAGAAAACGGCGTGATTCTGGGAACCATCCCGGGCAGCGAAGAAGCGACGGGCGGCCTCGGCCTGCTCCTGCCCAAGGATTCGCCGCTCACGGAAGCCGTAAGCAAGGCCATAGACGAGCTGCGTGAAGACGGCACGCTCGACGCGCTGGCGGCCGAGTGGCTCAACGACATCACGTACCCTGTGCTGAAATAGCGGAGCGCGGAAGGCGCATTGTTTAACGAACGGGAACACGAGAGATTCATAAGCCCCATAGAGCTGCAGCGGCGGGAATACCGCCGGATGAAGACGGTTCGCTCCGTCCTCATCTCCTGCGCCAGTTTTCTCGTGTTCTCGTTTCTCATCTGGTGGATTCTCTCCCGCTCGGAAGGGTGGGAGCTCGTGCGCAAGATGTACTTTGACCCCAAGCACCTGGTGGCCTCGGCGCCGCAGGTGTTCAAGGGCATCCTCGTGAACCTGAAGATTCTCGGCGCGGCGCTGGTGGGAACGGCTGTTCTCTCCACACTGCTCGCCATCACGCGCACGACCAAGAGCGCGGCGCTTTTCCCGCTGCGCCTCGTCTCGCTGCTGTACACGAGCATCTTCCGCGGCCTGCCCATGATCGTGGTGCTCTACCTGATAGGCTTCGGCATCCCCGGCCTGAACATTTTCGGGCGCATCGACAAGAATCTCATAGGCGGCATCTGCATCACGCTGGTCTACTCGGCCTACGTGGCGGAGGTGCTACGCGCGGGCATAGAGGCCATCCACCCGTCGCAGCGCGCGGCGGCCCGTTCGCTGGGCCTGTCGCATACGCAGACGCTGCGCATTGTCATCCTCCCGCAGGCCATCCGCAAGGTGGTCCCGGCCCTCATGAACGACTTCGTGGCCATGCAGAAAGACGTGGGCCTGGTCTCGGTGGTGGGCGCGGTGGACGCGGTGCGCCAGGCGGGCATCTACACGGCTAAGACGTTCAACTACTCCTCGTACGTGTTCGCGGGCCTCATGTTCATCTGCATGAGCCTGCCGTTCGTGCTGCTCACAGACTGGTACGCCGCCAAGGTGCGCCGCCGCGAGCAGATGGAGGGCGCGGTATGAACCCCGGCGCCCCGGTCCTGCAGCTTGCCGGCATCCGCAAGAGCTTCGGCCCCAACCAGGTCCTGCGCGGCATAGACCTCACGGTGCACGAGCACGAGGTGGTCGCCGTCATTGGCGCCAGCGGGTCCGGAAAGAGCACGCTTATGCGGGCAATTAACCTGCTGGAGCGCGTGGACGACGGGCAGATTTTCCTGTCGGGGCAGGACATTTCCGACCCCCGGGTGAAGGAGGACCTCGTGCGCGCGCAGATAGGCGTGGTCTTCCAGCACTACAACCTCTTCCCGCACATGACGGTCCTGAATAACGTGACGCTCGCCAGCCGCGTGGTGCGCAAGCTCTCCCGCGAGGAGGCCGAGGCGCGCGGCATGGAGCTGCTCACCCGCATAGGCATAGCCGAGAAGGCCAAGAAGTACCCCGACCAGCTCTCCGGCGGCCAGCAGCAGCGCGTGGCCATAGTCCGCGCCATCCTCTCAGACCCCATCCTTCTCCTCCTCGACGAAATCACCAGCGCGCTCGACCCGCAGCTTGTGGGCGAGGTGCTCGACCTGGTCATGGAGCTCAAGCTCGCCGGCAAGACCATCCTCATGGCCACCCACGAGATGGAGTTCGCCCGCCGCGCGGCAGACCGCGTGATCTTCCTGCACGAAGGCCGGATTGCGGAAGACGGCCCGCCCGCGCAGGTGCTGGGAAACCCGCAGCAGCAGGTGACCCGCGACTTTCTCTCCCGCCTCTATAATTTCTCGTAAGAACCCTTCGCCTAATTGTTAACACTGTACGTGTTATCGGTTGACAATGCTTCGCGCCCGCGGTAGAATCGGGCTATGAGTTCGCTGCTGCCAGGCAGGCTATACCGGCTGTGGCGGCGGGTTATTTCAAGGGAGGAGAAGGATTCATGACGCGCATACAAACAGAGGGAAGTTACGGACAGGCAGTGGAGCAGGGATTGCCCACGGAGGCTTATTACGGGCCGCGCATTTCGGAGATAGCGGCGCGCAGCCTCGCGGGGGAGAGCCTCACGCGCGAGGAGGCGGCGTTTATCCTCGGCCTTCCCGACACGGAGACAGACGCCCTCACCAGCGCCGTCTTTCCCATCCGCAAGAAATACAAGGGCATGACCGTAAGCATACAGCTGCTCACCAACGCGCGTAGCGGCAACTGCACACAGAACTGCGCCTACTGCGCCCAATCCCGCGACAGCAAGGCGGCCATAGATAAGTACCGCCTCGTGGACGAGGAGAAGCTGCTGGGTGACGCCCGCGTGGCCAACGAAAAGCACCTCTCGCGCCACTGCATAGGCCTGTCCGGGCTGCGCTTCGCCGACGACGAGCTCGAAGAGTTCGCGGCCTACGTGCGCGACCTGAAAAAGGAATCCGGCCTGCCCATCTGCTGCTCCATAGGCTTCCTCACCGAGGACCAGGCGCGCCTGCTTAAGGACGCCGGCGTCGACCGGATAAACCACAACCTGAACACCAGCCGCCGGCACTACCCGAACATCTGCACCACGCACACCTACGACGAGCGCGTAGCCAACATCCGCATGCTGCAGGGGCTCGGCTTCGAGATTTGCAGCGGCGGGATTATAGGCATGGGCGAGGAAGACGCCGACGTGCTCGACATGCTCTTCGACCTGCGCGGGATTGCCCCGCAGGCAGTGCCAATCAACTTCCTGATTCCGCTGGACGGTACGGGCCTGGAGGGCACGGACACCTCCTACATAACCGCCGATTACGCCCTGCGCGTGCTCAGCCTCGCGCGGCTCCTCATGCCGCAGACCGACATTCGCTGCGCCGCCGGTCGAGAGATTTACTTAGCCGGCCGCGAGCGCGAGATGCTGCGCGTGGTAGACTCCATCTTCGCCTCCGGCTACCTCACCGCAGGCGGCCAGGGCATAGACGACACCATAGCGCTGGTAAAAGCCGCCGGCTTCACCCCGGTAGTAGACTAACCCCCCGCGCCCCGCGGGTGCGCACACCCCTCGCGCCCCCTTTGCCCACGCGAGCTGGCGCCCCGCCCCCCGCGGGTGCGCACACCCCGCGCGCCCCCCTTTGCCCACGCGGCGCTCCCCACGCGCCCCCAACCCCTGATGGCTGAAAATCGCTTAAGTGTGTGTCTGGCATGCGGCCAGGCACCCACTTAAGCGATTTTCAGCCACAAGGAGGCACTCCACGGCGGGATGCAGCTCAGCGCCGCACACACTTAAGAACTTTTCCGGCATTCGGGTTGCATTTGGGTGTTGACATTCGCGGAGGGGGGGCTTATAATTTTACACATATAAAACATATAATAATAATATGTAATTGGCCGGACAGCCGGAGATGCAAACAACGAAGAATTGTTTCATCTCCGGTTGTTTTCTCTTTCGAAGGAGGCTGGTATGGCGGTTAATTTAGATTGGAAAGTAATACCCGCGCGGGAGCAGCGCCTCGGTTCCATCACAGGATACGATGGTACGCTACGTGACATGGCAGAGCAGGGCTGCAACGGCTGCCTGCAGGATAAGCGCCGCGATTTTCAGACGGCGTCTTCCTGTGCGCACTGCCATTTGATCAACCAGCTGGCAGGCTTGCAGGGTACGGCGGTGGTGGACCACGCTCCCATAGGCTGCGTAGGCTCGCAGGTATTCTTTTCTTCCGGCAGGGCGCGCATAGAACCGCCGCCGGGCGCACCGCCTATGGAGAACGTTCGTATCCTCACCACCGGCATCAATGAACCGGATACCATATTCGGCGCGCTGGACAAGCTGCGTGATTCGGTCCGGCTGGCGTATGAGCGGCACCACCCGCGTGAGATTTATATCACCACGAGCTGCACCTCTGCCGTAATCGGGGAAGACTGCGAGTCCGTGGCGGAGGAGATGACCCATGAACTGGGCATTCCCGTCATCGTAGGTACCGGCGAGGGCCTTCGCTCCAAGATTTGGGCCAGCGGGTTCGACGCGTATTGTCACGCGGCGTCATTGGCGAGGCTCAAGGGCAAGGAAGTCACGCCGAAGGATAAGAAGAGAAACACCATCAGTTACGTAGGCTTTGCGCCCACGGGCAGGAAGTATATCGCGCCGCTGTTTGAGCGCATCGGGCTGGATCTGGTCTGCCTTACGGCCGGGTCGAGCATAGAAGATTTCCAGAGGGCTGCCGAGTCCGTGGCCACCTGGGGGCAGTGCGGCGCGCAGTCGAGCTATCTGTGCGGTGTGCTGGAGAAGGAGTTCGGTGTGAAGTACTTCCAGTCGCATCTTCCGTACGGCGGGATAGGCTTTGAACGGTTTTTCCGGGATGTGGCGCGCTACGTGGGTCGCGAGGAAGACGCAGAAGCGGTCCTGGCGGAAGAGCGGGCCAAGTACCTTCCGAAGATAGAAAAGCTGTTGCCGCGGCTGAAAGGTACGCGCGTGCTGGTAGCCATGGGCGCCAGCTTCGCGTACGAGTACACGCGCATGCTGGGCGAGCTCGGAATGATTCCCATCCACACGGTGGCGTACCACTACGACCCGAAGCTCGACAACCTCTACGAAGAGGAGAAGGTGGCGGCGGCCACGGACGTGTTCGAGCTCAAGCTCGACGTGCCCACCAGCGTGAACGACGCGCAGCAGCAGGAAACGAACCTGATTACCAAACAGCTCAACCCGGATCTGGTGCTCTCCCGCGCGCACGAAGCGGGCGTCATGGCGCAGTTGCAGGGGCGGCCGGCGCTCGATGCACAGATTGGCTTGATAGTCATGGGCTACCGCGGCCTGTACCGGTTTGCCGTGCTCGCGCACGAAGCGCTGCAAACGAACAACATGGTGCGCCATTTGGGCGCGCGCTACGTGACCCCGTTCACGCCCGAATATGAAAACCTCGAACCGTTCCAGTTTTACCGGGAGGAAGCCATATGACGCTGAGTTGCACCGAACAACAAAGAACCACCTGCAGCGTAGGCGGCATGTACACCGCCCTCGCCAT
Source organism: Eubacteriales Family XIII. Incertae Sedis bacterium (assembly GCA_031272485.1). Lineage (GTDB taxonomy): Bacteria > Bacillota > Clostridia > Peptostreptococcales > Anaerovoracaceae > JAISTV01. The sequence goes on along the minus strand of JAISTV010000002.1, from coordinate 19,162 downwards.
TGAGAAGTTTCTGCCGATTATGCACTGCGGCCCCGGCTGCTATGCGAACGTCTCCTGCACGCTCGGCACCATGAATGGCGGTCAGAGCCCGGAGACCTACAACAACTCCATAGTCCCCAGCACGAATTTCTGCGAGGACGATGTGGTGTTCGGCGGCGTGGATCGCCTGCATGCGCTCGTGGGCGAGTGCATCAAATACTACGACTCGGACCTCTACCTGATTATCGACGGCTGCACTGCCGAGATCGTGGGCGATGACCTCGAGGAGGTGGCGAACGCCTTCCAGTCCGAGGAAAAGCCCATCATCTACACCTCGCTGCCCGGCTTCAAGGGCAACAGCGTGTGGGGCCACGGCGAGGTTCTGGCCAGTATCGTGGATCAGTATATGAAACCCGCAGCGGACATAGATCCCTTGCAGGTGAATATTTTTGGAATTGTTCCGTACTTCGACCCGCACTGGTCCGCCACCTTGGACAGACTGGAAGAGCTCCTCATCTACCTGGGGCTTAAGCCGAACATTATCTACGGCAGGAACCGCGGGAAGAAGAATATCGACAAGATTCCGGCGGCAGGCTTTAATCTGGTGCTTGCCCCGTGGACGGATCTGGCGCTCGCGGAGAAGCTAAAGGAGAAGTTCGGCACGCCGTATCTGCACTTTGACAATCAGCCCATAGGGCCTACTGAAACTGCTAAATTCATCCGCCGCATTTGCAAGTACGCAAATCTCGGGGAGCTGAAGGCGGAGACGTATATCAAGAAGGAGGAAGACCGTTACTATTACTACCTCCGGCGGAGCTACCCCTGGATATACAGCTGCAAGAACTTCCCCCGTGAGTTTGTCGTAAATGCAAGTGCGGCGGCTGCGGTGTCCGTATCGCGTTTCGCGGTGAACGATCTGGGCATGATTCCGAAGCGGATTTATGTGACGGACGGTATCCCGGAAGAGTATCAGCCGGGCGTGGAAGCTATGCTGCGGGACGTTGAGTACGACGGCGATTTTGAGGTGATTTTCACCGAGGACGGCGGCCTGTTTGAGGACTCGCTGAAATACGAGGACCTGACCATACGGAAGCTGTGTGTGTTCGGTTCCTCGTGGGAACTGGTTCCCACGACCAAGGAGAAGCTGCCGTTCGTGCCCGTTACCACACCGCTCGGTGATTTCATGCTGGGGAGCAAGACGTACTTCGGATACGAGGGCGGGCTTACGTTCATGGCAGACCTGTACTCGGATGCCGCGAACAAGGTTATAGACGTACAGATATAAAGGAGAAAGGTCATGGCGACACAAATCAGATATGAAAAGGCAGATGTGCTGGTCATCGGCGGCGGCCTGGCCGGCGCCCAGGCCGCGCTTGCCGCGAGAGAGCAGGGTGCGGAGGTAATTGTCCTCGAGCAGGCACACGTAACGCGCAGCGGAAATGCCGGGTCGGGCGTGGATCACACGCATGGCTATATTCCCACGGTGCACGAACCGAAAGGCTACCGCAGGGAGGATATGGAGTACGACAAGGCGAATCAGGCATTCTTTAACCTGGGCTTCGGCCGAGTGGAGTTTACGGATTTGTTTCTCGAGCACAGCTATGAGGTGCTCACCGGCCTTGAGAAGTATGGTGTCAAGGTGCGGGGCTTTACAGACAGCCCGTTTCCGGAACAGTTCCGGGTGGTCCCGCAGTTTCACACCATACCAACGAGCCTGCACATAGACGGACGCGATATTAAAGTGGCGCTGGCCGGTGCGCTCGAGAAAGCAGGCGTGCGCGTGTTTAACCGCGTGCAGGCGGTGGAACTGCTTAAGAAAGGCGAGCGCGTGACGGGCGCCATAGGCTACGCCACGCGGGAGGATGCCCTGGTGGTTATTAGCGCCAAGGCAACCATACTCGCCACGTCGGGTGGCTTCGACCGGATAGCGCCCCCGATCAATCCGGGTGCCGGAAAAAATGATCATCCGTCCGCCACCGGATACGGTGCGGGCGCGGCGCTGGCGCTCGGGGCGGGCGCACAGCTTGTCAACTATGAATTTGCGCTGGGTGGAGGACATTCCGCCTGGCAGAACCACGGCTTTATGGCCGGCGCGCCGGGCGGGACCTGGTATCCGGCCGGCCGCGTGGTGGACGACGAGGGGAATGTGGTCGTGGACCGGCTGACCGTGGTCGACTATAACGACCCGGATTACTGGGCGAAGAACGCGGAGCAGCTGAAGGTCTTCTTCCAAGGCCGCCGGATTATAGAAGAGTATGCCTCACAGGGACGACAGCTTTATCTGGATCTGTCCGCCGCCACCGACGAGGAACTCGCATATATCAAATGGGCCTTGGGAAACGAGGGCGAGATGTGGCTTTTCCGCGAGAACCTCGACGCGGAGAACATAGACCTGCGCAAGGTGCAGGTGCCGCTTGCCTACCGGAAACAGACATCGGTCCGTGACAAATCGGTTGGCCTGGGGCTCTACGGGATTTTTACAGACCTCAGTTTTCAGACAAACGTGAAGGGGCTGTTCGCCGCAGGCGCGGAATTGGGCGCCGCGGGCGCCATTGATGCGTCTCCGTCCCTCACCTTCGGCTGGCTTGCGGGGCGCGCCGCCGCGGAAAAGCTTAATTCCGCGCCGGATCCGGGAGAGCCGGACAGGGCACAGGTGGACCGCGTACTCGGCAAGGTGCAGCAACGTTACTCGGAGCTTCTCGGTGATTCCGCAAAGAGCGTGGAGCGCCAGGTGCAGGCCATCGTGGGCGTTCTCGGCGCGCCGCCGCACAGCGACCGGAAGGCGCATACGGCGGTAAGACTGCTGGAAGACCTCAAGCGGAAGACCCGGCTGAAGGCGGAAAACGGATATGAAATCGGAAAGACCTTTGAGGCGGAAGCGCTGATAGAAATCGCGCTGGCGGTTTTCCACGCCATACTGGAGCGGAAGGAGGCGGTGCAGCCTTTCTATGATCGCGTAAACGACAAGGGACAGCCGGTTCCGGAGAAGGCAGAAAAGAGCGAGGAGCGAAAAATCCTCGCAATTCGCAAGGAGAACGGCGGGTACGCATTTTCCTATCACCAGGGATCCATTAAGGCTCGTCCGGAGGGATATCTCCTTACGGAGAGCGCGACCGGATAAACGTAAAGTCTGAGCGAACAGGGATGGAAGGGAGATTCAAATGGCGAACATAATCGATTATGAAAAATGTATCGGCTGCAATTTGTGCTATGAGCGATGTCCGGAGAGCGTCTATGATCTGGACGATGCAGGCAGGGTTTATGTGCGCAGGGAAGAGGAATGCTGGCTCTGCGGCTCCTGTCAGATGGACTGTCCGGCGGACGCTCTGAAAGTGAAGTTTGACTTAAACGTCGCGCCGCTGTTCTTTTTCAAAGAACCGCAGTAGAGAAAAGGATATTTCATGGCCTCACAGCTTACCATAAAGCAGCGCAATGAGAAGCTGCCTATGCGCATCTACCGCAAGTCGATTTTGATTGTGGTGCTTCTTCTCGCGTGGACCATATTGCCGAACTATTTCCCGACCATGTATATGCCTCCTTTCGGAAAAATACTGGGCGAGTTCCGCTATCAGATTGTCAAAGGGTATTTTGCGGCGAATCTGTATGCGAGCCTGCATGTTTCGATAATCGGCCTGGTTATTTCGGAAGCCGTGGGCATACCTCTTGGCGCGTTGCTCGGCTGGTATAAGCGTGTGGAGCGTTTCCTTGACCCGCTCCTTCAGCTCATGCGTGCCACGTCGGTACTGGCGCTGCTGCCTATCTTCGTGCTCTTCCTTGGAATCGGGGATGTATCGAAAGTGGCCATTGTCATATGGGCGACTATCTTTCCGACGCTCATCAACACGGCACAGGGCGTGCGCAACGCGGATCCGGTTCTTGTCCGAAGCGCGCAGTCCATGGGCATAAGCAAGGTGGGGCTGTTCTTCAAGGTCATCCTGCCGGCGGCATCCCCCTACATCCTGGTAGGCCTGCGAATCAGCGCGTCCATCTCCCTGCTCGTGGTCATCGCGGCGGAAATGATTGGCGCGGTGGCGGGCATTGGCTACAGCATCAACACCGCTTCGCGGATTTTCCGGGTGAACGAAATGTACGTCTATGTGATAACCATGGCGGTGCTCGGAACCACACTGAACGCGGTCCTCATGGCTTTGGAAAGGCGCCTGCTGTGCTGGCAGGATAAGAGCCTTCGCGAAAGAGAATAAATCCGTTATCACCCCCCGCACTACTATTGTGAAGAAAGAAGGAAAAAGAAATGAAAACAAAAGCCAAGTTTAAGGAAAAGGCACTACTGCTGTGCTTTGTGCTTATCCTCGTCTTTACGCTTAGCCTGACGGCTTGCGGCAATGACGATGAAGAGGTGACGGAAGACGGACTGGTACAGTTCAAGCTCGCCGCCATCGGCACCGATGACACCACGGTGGAGCCGGTACTCATAGGTATCGAGAAAGGCTTCTTCGAGGAAGAGGGGCTGGAGATAGTGGACGTGGGCGATGTGGCCATCAACCAGTTCGTCTCTTCCATCCAGTCCGGACAGATTGACGCGGCGCTGCTCATGACATCCGACGGCGTAGCCGCCATTGACAACGGCGCCGACCTGATTGAGGTGGCAGTAAGCTACGATGCCACGGAGGAAAAGCCGCATATGACATTTGTCGTGGCCAAGGATAGCCCCATCAAGACGGGAAGCGACCTGGTAGGAAAGAAGTTCGGCGTTGTGGGCCTGGGCGGATGCCTGATTGGTCCGCCGCTGGAGTTTATGGCGCAGGACGGCGTGGAGGACCCGTACTCGAAGATCGAGTTTGTCACGAGCCCGGAGAACACGCTCGTGCAATCCGTTTCGGACGGCGATCTGGATGCGGCAGCGCTGCATCTGCACCCGGCACAGGTGGAGGCTCTGTATGGCGATCAGGTGCGCGTACTGTTCACGGATTACACGGTATTCGGAGACCGCGGCGGTGACATTGCCTGGTTTGTGAGCCGCAAGTTTGCAGAGGAAAACCCCGAGACGGTAACGAAGTTCGTAAGCGCCATAGGCAAGGTGAATAACTACATCAATGAGGATCCGGAAGCGGCGGCGGCGTTCTACAAAGAAAACGCCCGCGGCGACATAAACGAGACGCTGTTCCACGTCCCGTACTTCGCGCCGGATGCTATCATTCAGGAGTCTCATACGACGGTCTGGCTTGACGTGTTCAAGAGCGGAAACTCCTATCAGGAGTTCCAGCATCCGGACTGGGAGTTTGAGGATGTAGCCACCAATAAATATAATTTGAAGTACACCGGGTAAGGGAGCACGGGCTCATGGGCAGGCCAAAGAAGTTAGAAACATTGGAAAAGCGCGGAATCGGCACGTTTCTATACAAAGGCGTGGAGAAATCCTTGGTCATCGTCATCCTGTTGGCGGCGTGGTTCATCATTCCCCTGTTTCGGGAAAACATGTTCGTGCCGCCGCTGGGAAGGGTGCTTGGCGTCTTGGGCGCGGAAGCCGCAAGCGGCTCGCTCTGGCTGAACATCCTCGCCACCCTGAAGCTCTGTCTATTCGGCCTGTTTTACGGCGTTCTCATTGCGCTGCCGGTAGGGCTGGCGATCGGCTGGTATAAAGCCGTGGAAGCCTATGTGGATCCCCTGTTTCAGGTTTTGCGTAACACCTCCACATTGTCGCTTCTGCCCGTCGTCATCCTGTTCTTCGGCGCGAATGAATTTTCTAAGATTCTGCTCATCAGCTGGGCGACCTTCTTTGTTGTGGTCATCAACACCATACAAGGCGTGAAAAACGCGGATCCTGTACTCATCCAATCCGCGCGCTCGATGGGCATCGGCAGCATTGGCTTGTTTCGCAAGGTAGTGCTGCCGGCGGCTTCGCCGTATATCCTTGCCGGGGTGCGTCTGGCAGCCTCCGATACGCTGATTATCGTAATCGGCGCGGAGATGCTCGGGGCGTTTCACGGACTGGGTTACACCATTTTCAAGGCGTCCGCCTCCTACATGTTTGAAAAGATGTATGCGTACATCTTGACCATAGCCATTCTGGGCGTGCTGTTCAACATGGGGCTTATACGGCTGGAGAACCGGCTCACGCGGTGGCAGGATAAGAGCGTTCTGTCATGAGTGGCGCCAATGGAAAACGCCCGCACAGGCTGGCGGTGTCCACAACGGACGGACTGACCGTCTATGTTCACTTTGGACAGGCTGTGCGGTTTTGGATTTACGACCTCGTAGACGGGGTTTACGAATATGTGGAGCAGCGCGATGTACCGCGCGGCTGCGGCCCGGATGGACACAGCACGGAAGTATTCGATGTGATTCTGGAAATCCTGTCGGACTGCGAAGCGGTGGTGGTCGGAAAAATCGGCCCCGGCGCGGCGGAGTATGTACTCTCCCGCGGGCTGCGCATCTTTCAGGGACCGGGCGTATTGGAAGTGACGCTTCCGAAGGTCGCGGCAGTAATCGGAAAGGAATAGTTAAGATGGCTATTTCGACATCTGAAAAACAGCATGAAATAACGGACTCCGGCGCTTTTGTCCGTCAAGGCAATCGCTTTACAACTCCTTTCGGGGACGGGCCCGGAGATCTCCCTGTCACGGCAGGGCGATACAGACTTCTCTGGGCCCGCATCTGCCCTTGGGCGCACCGGCAGGTCATTGTCTTAAACCTGCTGGGGATCGGGGAAGATGTCATAAGCATCGGCACGGCAAATCCGGTGCGCACGGAAAACGGTTGGGAGTTTTCCCTCGACCCGGGCGGGGTGGATCCGGTTCTGGGCATCCGCTTCCTCCCAGAAATCTATGCGCAGACGGACCCGTCGTATACCGGCCGCGCCACGGTGCCGGCGGTCGTGGATGTCCTCGAGAAAAAAGTGGTGAACAACGACTATTTCCGTCTCACGAACTACTGGGAAACGGCCTGGAAGAAGTACCACAAAGAAGACGCCCCGGACCTTTATCCGGAAAACCTGCGAGCGGAGATCGATGCGCTCAACGACGTGATTTTCCACGATGTGAACAACGGCGTATATAAGGCCGGATTTGCGGAGTCGCAGGCTGCCTATGAAGCGGCATACGATGCCGTTTTTGCGCGTCTGGATGAACTCGACAGGCGTCTGGCGGAAAAGCGCTTCCTGTTCGGAGACGCACTAACGGATTCGGACGTGCGCCTGTATGTGACGCTCGCACGCTTTGACATAGCCTACTATTTTGTGTTTCGTGTCAATCGAAACCGCTTGACAGACTTTCCGAATCTGTTTCGCTATGCGAAGGAGCTGTACCGGATTCCGGCTTTCGGACAGACTACGGATTTCGACGCGATAAAACGGGGGTATCACCTCGGCAACCACAGCGCGAATCCGTATCAGATTCTGGCCAAGGGGCCGGACATTTCCTACTGGGGGCAGTAAATGACGCAGCATTTGTATCAGGATAACCTGACGGAATTTAAGGGCATCGGTTACTGGGAGAAGACCTTCTCGGAGCAGCTTGCCGCCGGCGGCGGAAAAGTGGCAGAGCAGCCGAACCTCTTCACGAAGAAATTCGGTGCGGGCCCGGACGAGTGGCCGGTGGAAGCGGGGCGTTACCGCCTCATCTGGATGCCCGGTTGCCCGCATGCGCAGAAGGTGGTTATTACCCGTAAACTGCTGGGGCTCGACTCTGTCATAAGCCTCGGGACGACCGGCATTTATCGCTCCGACCTGGGCTGGGTCTTTTCCGATGACCCGGGCGAGGTGGACCCTGTTCTGGGCATCCATTACCTCCACGACGTGTACACGAAGGAAGCCCCGGATTATAAGTGGCGTTCCACGGTGCCCATCATTGTGGAGGAGAAGACGGGGCGCGGCGTGAACAACGACCACTTCTGGCTTTCTGTCTATCTGAATACGGCCTTTGAACCGCTGCACGCGCCGGATGCGCCGGACCTTTATCCGCGGCACTTGGCGAAGGAGATTGACGCGCTGAACAGATTTCTCTACGAGCGCATTAACACGGGCGTGTACCGCTGCGGGTTTGCGCGCACGCAGGAAGACTACGAGCAGGCGTATGACGCGTTCTTTGCGGCAATGGATATTCTGGACGAGCATCTGGCCAAGCGACGCTTTCTGTTCGGCGACTATGTGACGGATAGCGATATCCGCCTCTTCCCCACATTGGCCAGGTTCCACGCCACGTACTATCAGGTCTTTCGGGCGAACCGGACCCGGCTTTCGGAGTTCGAAAATCTCTGGCCGTACGCACGGGATCTGTACCGGATTCCGGCCGTGCGCGAGACCACGGATTTTGAACTGTATAAGAGACACTACCAGCTGTCACCGCATTTGCGACCGCTGTTCGGGAACGTGCACGGACTGCTGTCTAAGGGACCCAGCCACAAGGGTTGGGATGCGCCGCACGGGCGGGAGAAATTATCGAAAGGAGATGGCATATGGCTGCGCAAAACACGATAGAGCTGTCCGCGCGGGACCTCGGGCTGGTGTACAACATCCGGCGGAGCAAGAAGGACGGAGGCCCTTCGTTTCTGGAAGCACTTAAGGAAGTGAACCTCGACGTGCGGAAGGGGGAGTTTCTCTCCATCGTGGGACCGTCCGGATGCGGCAAGTCCACTTTCCTGTATATTCTGGCCGGGCTCATCAAGAAGACCACCGGCGCGGCCTTTATCGGCGAAGAGGAGATTACGGGGCCTTCGCTGAACCGCGGGATTATCATGCAGCAGTACGCGTTGTTTCCGTGGCGCACCATCCAGAAGAACGTAGAGTTCGGGCTGGAGGTCAAGAAGGTGCCCAAAGCGGAGCGGCGGGCGTTGGCGGAAAAGTACATAGATCTGGTGGGGCTTTCGGACTTTGCCAACCGGTATCCGTATGAACTTTCCGGCGGCATGAAGCAGCGCATCGCCATCGCGCGGGCTCTTGCCTTTGACCCGGAGGTGCTGCTCATGGACGAGCCGTTTGCGGCGGTGGATGAGCAGACGCGCGGTATCCTGCACGAGGAACTGCTCCGCATATGGGAGAAGACGAGCAAGACAATCGTCTTTGTGACGCACGCCATAGACGAGGCGATTTTCCTCTCCGACCGCGTGGCCGTCATGACGCCGAGCCCCGGAACCATCCGGGAAATCGTAGATGTGTCGCTGCCCCGGCCGCGCAGTCAGGAAATCAAGTCCGACCCCGAATTCGCCAGACTGCGCGTAAAGGTCTGGCAGCTCCTCCAGAGCGAAACCGCCATAACCCGCGCGGTACACACCATAGACGAGAAAAACGTACTGGAGGTACTCCCAAACGACCCGGGACTCTAAGCGCCCCCTGCGCGAGCCCACGCCCTCAAATGGCTGAAAATCGCTTAAGTGTGTGTCTGGCATGCGGCCAGACACACACTTAAGCGATTTTCAGCCACAAGGAGGCCCTCCACGCCGGGATGCAGCTCCACGCCGCACACACTTAAGCGATTTTCAGCCACAAGGGTGCGCACACCCCTCGCGCCCCCTTTGCCCACGCGCAATAAGACAAATGACGGAAAAGTTCTTAAGTGTACATGCCGAGCCGCTGAACGGTGTACACTTAAGGACTTTTCCGGCATATATGGAGGCTCGGGGAACCGAAACCTGTACACTTAAGAACTTTTCCGGCATTCGGGTTGCATTTGGGTGTTGACATTCGCTGCGGAGCGGCTTATAATCTTAAAACATAGATAACATATACGCAAACTATATGTTATCTTTTATTTCAGTGACTGGCCATAGTAAATGGAGGTTGCTTCGGGAAAGGGTAGACGGTACGTGTGCCGTCCTTTTGGGAAGGAGAGCCTCTATTATGAAAGTCAATTCTCTACACAGCAAAAACTATCAGTCGCGCCTGCTGGCCCTGCTGCTGGTGGCGCTCATAGCCATTACCATGACGGCTTGCGGTTCGGACAAGGAAGAAGATTCCGAGGCCGAGACGGAAGAACTCTTTAAGCTGCGCATGGTTACGCAGACCACGAACAGCGAGACGATTATCGCGGACCGCCTGGGCTTTTTCGCGAACGAAGGCATAGAAGTGGTCTACGTGGGCACGCTCGGACAGGGCGTATCGCAGGATCAGGCCATAGCCACCGGGGACATAGACGTATTCACGCAGGGACACATAACCTCCACGGCACAGGCCAGGCTCGCCGGCCTCACGTCCGTCGTGGTCGCGCCCGGATTTGTCGACGACCCGGAGTACCGCCACGTGACGTACCTCGTCCGCGAGGACAGCGACATTTATTCCATTGAGGACTTTGCCGGCAAGAAGGTGGGCATAACGGGCAATGCCGTGTGCATAGACGGATACCTGACCAAGTACTTCGAGGAGCACGGGCTGGACCCGTCGACCATAGAGTTCGTCACGCTGCCGCAGGCAGGGCAGGCGGAGCAGGCGCTCGTGCAGGGTCTGATTGACGTGACCACCTCGCATTCCCCGTACAGCGGACTCGCGCTGGCGGAGGGCGGCGTGCGTATAGCCGGCTGCAGCTGGGACATTTTCGAGTCGCCGGCGGCGGGCATGGCCACGCGCGGTTTCTCCGATGAGTTTATCGAGGAGCATCCCGACATAGTGCAGGGCTGGATGAACGCCATGTACCACGCGCGCGTCTTCATAGAGCGCCATCCGGAGTACGCCCGGATTGTGAGCGCGGACTACCTCGGCCTGGAGCCGGAGCAGGTGAGCCTCAACCGCTGGCCGCTGGAGAAGAACATCCCGGAAGACTGGGCGCAGCTGTGGTTTGACCTCTCGGAGGAACTGGGCTACTGGGAGCACGGCGACATAACCATAGACGAGGTGGTAAACAACAGCTTCGTGCCCACGGACTACCCGGAAGAGTACGACCTGATTGCCGAGCAAGAGTGGGTTCCCATAGGGAAGCAGGCTTAAGGAGCTGGCATGTCCGTAAACGAAGGCAAGGAGAAGATAGCCCTCCGGAATCTGCGGCAGATTTACTACATCCGCAACCAGCAGACCAAACGGCTCGAGGAGTTCGTGGCGCTGGAGGACTTTTCTCTCTCGATCGAGGAAGGAACATTTATAGCAATTGTGGGGCCGTCGGGCTGTGGCAAGTCCACCCTGCTTGACATAGTGGCCGGCCTTACACGCTCCAAGGGCGGCAGCATAGAAATTGACGGCGAGAAGGTAACGGGGCCCAGCCTGAACCGCGGGCTGATTATGCAGGGATATGCGCTGTTCCCGTGGCGGAACGTGCGCAAGAATGTCGAGTACGGACTGGAGGTCAAGCGCGTGCCCAAGGCCGAGCGCAAGGCCATCTCGCAGAAGTACATAGACTTAGTGGACCTGAGCGGTTTCGAAGAACGGTATCCGAACGAACTGTCGGGTGGTATGCGCCAGCGTGTGGCCATAGCGCGCGCGCTGGCCTACGACCCGCAGGTGCTGCTCATGGACGAGCCGTTTGCGGCGGTGGACGCCCAGACGCGGGAGACCATGCAGGACGAGTTGCTCCGAATCTATGCCAAGACGGAGAAGACCATAATCTTCGTGACGCACAGCATAGAGGAGGCGGTGCTGCTCGCGGACCGGGTGGTGGTCATGACGCCGCGGCCGGGACGGATTCGCGAGGTGGTGGATATCACATTGCCGCGGCCGCGCTTCAACGCGGATGTGCGGGTGAGCGCGGACTACGGCGTGCTGGTGCAGCGCATATGGGAGCTGCTGCACGAACCGGATGTGGCGCCGGCGCCGGCAGGGCCCGGAGAGGATGGCGTCATAGATATTGCGGATGAGATACTCCCGTCCGCCGTGTTATAAAGGATCTAAGGGATAGATGGCAAAAAAAGAAATCATTAAGGACCCTACCGCAAAGAAGAATATCTTCCTGGTGGTATCGAGGCGGGTGTTTTTCGCGTCCGCTTCGATCCTCGCCTTTTTAATCCTGTGGGAAGTCGCGGCACGGCTGAAACTGGTCTCCGTGCCGGCGTTCTTCCCGCCCATCTCCAAGATTTTCGGCGCGCTGGCTTCCGAGGCGGAGAAGGGCTATCTGTGGAAGAACCTGTTTATCAGCCTGCGGCGGTCGCTGCTGGGCTTCTTCATAGGGCTGCTCGTGGCCATACCGCTGGGGCTTCTGGTGGGGTGGTTTAAGACGTTCGGCGACCTGCTCAACCCGCTGCTGCAGGTGTTCAGAAACCTGCCTACGCTGGCGCTGCTGCCGGTCTTCGTCATGTTCTTCGGCATAGGCGAGGTATCCAAGGTGAGCGTTATCGTGTGGGGCGTGCTGTGGTATACGCTGCTGAACACCATCTCCGGCGTTAGGAGCGTGGACCCGCAACTTGTGAAAGCGGCCCGGTCCATGGGCACGGGAAACCTGCGGCTGTTCGGGTATGTGGTGTTGCCGGCGGCGCTGCCGTTTATCTTCACCGGCGTGCGCATTTCCGCGACGGTCTCCATCCTGATTCTGATTGCGGCGGAGATGATGGGCGCGAGCACCGGCATAGGTTATGCCATGTTCTTCTATCAGGCCAACTTCCTGATACCGGAGATGTTCGCTTACATCATAGTCATGGCCGTGCTGGGCACGGGGCTGAACTTTATTCTGGAACACATCGAAAAAATCAGTTTTCGTTGGAGAGATGACGCGGGAACCACTTAGCCTGCGCCGCACACCGTTATTTGCAGAAGAGGAGAAAGGGAAACACAGATGGCTAAAATCTCAGAGAGTTTAACGGAGTTAATCGGCGGAACGCCGCTGCTGCGGCTGAACCGGTATGCAGAGGGCAAGGACCTCGCGGGCTCCGTCCTGGCGAAACTCGAGTACTTTAATCCGCTGGGCAGCGTGAAGGACCGCATAGCGCTCGCCATGATTGAGGAGGCGGAGAAGCAGGGCGTTATCGGAAAGGACAGCACGATTATCGAGCCGACCAGCGGCAACACAGGTATAGGGCTCGCGTTCGTGGCGGCGTCCAAGGGATACAAGATTATTCTCGTCATGCCGGACACCATGAGCGTGGAGCGCCGCCGGCTGCTCAAGGCGCTTGGCGCGGACCTCGTGCTCACGCCGGGCGCTAACGGCATGCGCGGCGCCATTCGCAAGGCGGAGGAACTCAAGTCCCTTATAGCGGACTCCTTCATTCCGCAGCAGTTTGAAAACCCGGTAAACCCGGCCATCCACCGCCAGACCACGGCGCAGGAAATCCTCGACGACACGGACGGAAACCTGGCGGTCTTCGTTTCGGGCGTGGGGACCGGCGGTACGGTGACCGGCGTGGGCGAAGTGCTCAAGGAAAAGAAGCCGGACGTGCACATAGTGGCGGTGGAGCCGTACGACTCCTCGGTCCTGTCCGGGGAACCGCCCGGGTCGCACGCCATCCAGGGGATCGGGGCGGGCTTCGTCCCGAAGGTGTTCGACCGCGGCGTGATAGACGAGATCTTCCGCGTCAAGAACCAGGAGGCATTCGACGCCTCGCGGGATGTGGCGCGCAAGGAGGGGCTGCTCGTGGGCATCTCGTCGGGCGCGGCGCTTTTCGCGGCGACTAAGATTGCGGCGCGAAAAGAGTACGCGGGAAAAAACATTGTCGTCGTGCTGCCGGACACGGGTGAAAGATACCTGTCTACGGCGCTGTTTCCCGACCAGGGGAAGGAGGGAGTCCTATGAGCGTAAGTGAAAGACCTATCGAGAGGCCGCGGTATTCGTGCATGCTGGGCGGCGTGCTGGCGACGGCGGGCGCGCTTCCTAAAACGGTGCCCATCGTGCATGGCGCGCAGGGCTGCGGCGGCAGTCTGGCGCAGGCCGCCATGCTGGGCGGCTGCTACGGCACGGGGTATGCGGGAAACGCGGCTGTGCCGAGCACGAACATAGGCGAGTCCGAGGTAATCTTCGGCGGCGAGACCCGTCTGCGCGAGGAGCTGGAGAGCGTGTTCGACGTCATGAAGGGCGACCTATTTATCGTGACCACCGCGTGCATGACGGACATAATAGGCGACGATGCCAAGGCGGTCATCGACTCTCTGCAGCCGCTGCCCAAGCCGGTCATCTTCCTCGAAGCCGGCGGCTTTAAGGGCAACTCCTATTACGGCTACGGCCGGCTGATTGAGGAGCTGTTCCTCCAGTACATTCCGCGCGCGAAGAAGAAGCGGGCGGACCTGGTGAACCTGCTCGGACTCGTGCCGGCGTACGACCCGTTCTTCCGCGGGGACCTCGAGGAAATCTCGCGGTTGTTGCAGCAGCTGGGCCTCACGGTAAACACCCTCGTGACGGCGGGGCAGTCGCACGCGGACCTGCTGGCCGCGGGCGAGGCGTCCCTGAACATAGTGCTTTCCCGACTCTACGGCGTGGACGCGGCGGCAACAATAAAGGAGTCCCACGGGATAGACTACACCGTCACGGATTTGCCGGTCGGGGCTGTGGCGACGGAAGCGTTCCTGCGCGAGATTGCGGAGAAGCTCGGTATCGACAAGGCCCTCGTGGACCGCGTGATAAAGCGGGAGGTTACCTCCTATTACAACTACGTGGACCGCGCGACCGACATAATTGCCGACACGGACTTTCAGAACTACGCGGTGGTCATAGCCAACGGTACGGAGGCCATTCCGTACGCGAAGTACTTGGACAACGAAATCGGCTGGATTCCTACGCACGTTTTCGTGACGGACGATCTGGACGAGGACCAGCAGCAGGTGATCCGCAGCGCGTTTGACGCGGTGCCGTTTGAGACGTCGCCCGAGCTGGTGTTTGAGACGGACACGTTTAAGATTCAGCAGTACATAGAGCAGAACACGCCGCAGTTTCTGGCGGATGAATACTATCCGACCATTTCGCCGGCCTTCGTGCTGGGCTCTACGATTGAGCGGCGCCTTGCGGAGGTTCTGAGCGGGCCGTTTCTGCCCATCAGTTTTCCGGTCTACAACCGGATAATCCTCACGCGCGGGTACGCCGGGTTTCGCGGCGGGCTCACCTTGCTGGAGGATTTAATCAGCGCGCAGCTCGCGCCCAGATAAAGCGGCGCGAGATCAGGATTATTGGGCCTTGCGGTCCGGGAAGGAGAGGAACATGCCAGAGAAGAAAATAGAAGTGGATGAAGCGAAAAGAAAGGAACGCGAGAAGCGGATCCTGGAAATAAACTTCGATACCAAGATGCCCGAGAAGCGCGAGATTACGCGCCGGACGGGACACTCGTACGGCGGCGACGTGGACAACCTCGTGGACAATGCCTGCGCGGGCTGCCTCGCGGGCTGTGAGCGCGTCTTTTCGCAGTCGTCGTTCTGTCAGATGGGCGTGGCCACCCTCATCGGGTTTTCCATCAAGGATTCGGTGGTCATTATGCACGGACCCATAGGCTGCGGTTCGCAGAGCCATTCCATGGACTTTACCATCCGGCTTTACGGCGCGCAGCGCGGCAAGCAGATGGCCAACGCCAGGTGGTTCAGCACGAACCTGTCGGAGGCGGAAGTGGTGCACGGCGGGGAGAAGAAACTGCGGGAGACCATCCTTATGGCGGACAAGCGGTTTAGGCCGAGCGCCATCTTCGTGCTCATGACCTGCGCGCCGTCCGTCATCGGCGACGATATAGACAGCGTGCTCGACGAGCTGCGGTCCGAGACGACAGCGCCGCTGGTGCCCCTACATTGCCCGGGATTCAAGGCCAAGGTTTTCTCTTCCGCTTACGACGTGGTCTACCACGGGATTCAGCGCGCCGGTTTTCAGTTTACGCCCGAGCCCTATGTGGACTTCGAGCCGATAGACGTAAACGACCCGCTGTATGAGCTCAAGGTGAAGAACTACGAGTATCAGAAGAACCACACGGTGAACCTGTACAACGCCGTGTCGATCGGCGCGCAGGACGAGGCGGAAATGCGGCGCCTGCTGGAGGCGCTCGGGCTGAACGTGCGGTTTTTCGTGGAGTTCTCGCACCCGGACGACTGGCGGACGATTACCGAGGCGGCGCTGAATGTGGCCATGTGTCATGTGCACGATCTGTACTTCCTGGAGTACCTGAAGAAGGCGTTCGGTATGCCGTACCTGCTTCCGACCATTCCGGTGGGCAGCAGCTCCACGCGGAAGTTCGTGGAGGAAATCGCGGCGTTCTTCGGACTTCAGAAGGAGGCCAAGGCCTTGCTGGACAAGGAAGAGCTGAAGCTCAAGGAGGCGCTGGCGCCCATCCGCGAGCGTGTCAAGGGCAAGAAGGTCATCATAGGCGGCGGCTATATGCGCGTCGGGACGGCCGGCCTCCTGGCGGACGAGATAGGCATGGAGGTCGTGGGCATGCGCAACTTTAACTACGACACGTACGGCAACGAACTGTTTCAGGAGATTGAGGACACGCTCGGCAACATCCCGACGGCCATCTCCAACCAGAGCTCGGAGCTGGTGAATATGGTGCGCAAGCTGAATCCGGACATAGCCATCTCGCATCCGGGGCTGGGCATCTGGATGAATAAGCTCGGGGTGCCTTCCATAGCGCTCTTCTCGCAGCGGTTTACGTTCTTCGGGTATAAGGGCGCGTACGAACTGGCGCGGCGGATAGACCGGACGTTGGCGAACCGGAGCTACTCGCGCAACCTGAGCCGGAACATAGAGCTGCCGTATACGGACGAGTGGTTCGAGAAGGACTACGACCATTACATAGTCGACAAGACCGGGGATTTGATTCGCCCGCTTGCGGGTTTCAGCGTGGGCGGCGGCTGCCGGCGGCAAGCGGCAAGTGTTTAAGAAGAACGGAGAGAAACATGGCAGAAAAAGAAATTAAGCAAATTGCGATTTATGGAAAGGGCGGTATCGGGAAATCTACTACTACCTCCAATCTCAGCGCCGCCCTTTCCGACATGGGTTACAAGGTCATGCAGTTCGGGTGCGACCCGAAGGCGGACTCCACGAATACGCTGCGGGACGGCACGTACATTCCGACCATTTTGGAACTGCTGCGGGATAACGGCAAGGTGGACGCGCACGACGCCATCTTTGAAGGGTATAATGGTATATACTGCGTGGAGGCCGGCGGGCCGGCGCCCGGAGTGGGCTGCGCGGGGCGCGGGATAATCACCGCGGTGCAGCTTCTCAAGCAGCAGAAGATCTTCGAAGAGCTCGAGCTGGATTACGTCATTTACGACGTGCTGGGCGACGTGGTCTGCGGCGGGTTCGCCGTGCCCATCCGCGAGGGGATAGCGCAGCACGTCTTCACCGTCTCCTCCTCGGACTTCATGGCCATCTACGCGGCGAACAACCTGTTTAAGGGGATTCAGAAGTACTCGAACGCCGGCGGGGCGCTGCTGGGCGGGGTAATCGCCAATTCGGTGGCGCCGGATTCCGGCTACCAGCGTTCCATAGTAGACGACTTCGTCTCGCGCACCAAGACCAAGGTCATGCAGTACGTGCCGCGGTCGCTCACCGTGACGCAGAGCGAGCTTTCCGGCAAGACCACCATAGAAGCGGCGCCGGATTCGGCCCAGGCCAAGGTCTACCGCGAGCTGGCCAAGCGGGTGGACGAGCACACAGAGTCCAAGACGCCCAACCCCCTCACCCAGCAGGAACTGCGGGACTGGGCGGCGGAGTGGTCCGACCAGATTCTGGCTATAGAGAGCGGCGAGGTGACGTCCGTCGCGGCTGCCATTTAGGCGATGCGATAGAAGACCGGCTGCGAAAACATTGCCCTGAAAGCGTGAAAAATCAACGGCGGCGCAATTGACAAAGCAGGCGCGGCGTGATATAGTATATAAAACATATAAGTTAAATATGGTTTATGAATTCAGAGGTGAGCGCAGATGTCAGACGGTAAAGACACCACGTTGATCCAATTGGTGAAAAACCTCGTATCCAAGGTGGAGAACGGTTCGGTGACCTTCTCCAAACAGGACGGCGAGGTCATGCGCGTGACGGCAGGGGAGACGCATCTGGGTTTTGATAACTTCAGTGACTATGTCAACACGAAGGAGGAGCACCCGCGGACCATTCTGCCGGACAGCGACCTTTACGCGCTGCTTGCCTATCTGGAAGGCGTGCGCTACGGAACCGTGTCCATTCGCATTCAGGACGCGCGCATCGTGGGAATCGAGAAGAACGAAACGTATAAAGTCAGGTAAGGAAGGAGCATGGCCTTGGATATAGATACCGCCATGTTTGAGAAGACCATGCGGCACCCGTGTTACAGCGGGAACTGCACGAACGGTCGCATACACCTGCCGGTGGCGCCGGCCTGTAATATCTCCTGCAATTATTGCAACCGCAAATTTGACTGCGTCAATGAGAGCCGGCCGGGGGTGGCCAGCGAGGTGCTTTCGCCGGCAGCTGCCGCGGCGAAGTACAGACGGGTCAAGGAGGCGCTGCCGGGGCTCACGGTGGTGGGCATCGCGGGGCCGGGGGATGCGCTGGCGAATTTCAGCGCTACGGAAAAGACCTTGCGGCTTATCCGCGAGTTCGACAAGGACGTGATTTTCTGCCTGTCCACGAACGGGCTGCTGCTCGAGCGGTACGCGGAGCGAATCAAGGAGCTGGGGGTGACGCATGTTACGGTTACGATTAACACGGTCAACCCGAAGATCGGGGCGCGGATTTACAAGGAAGTCAATTACGGCGGGCAGCGCTGGCGGGGGATACCGGGCGCGGAGCTCCTGCTGGAGAAGCAGCTTGCGGGGCTTATCGCGCTGCGAAAGCTGGGGCTCGTGGCCAAGATAAACTCGGTGCTCATCCGCGGGCTGAACGACGAGGATGTGCTGAACGTGGCGCGGATTGCTAAGGAGTACGGCGTGTATATAGGAAACATCATGCAGCTGATTCCGGCCCCGGGCAGCGCGTTTGAGCACATGCCGCTTACGAGCAACCAGGAGCTGAACGAGGTGCGGCGCCTCGCCGGGGCGCACGTCACGCAGATGTTCCACTGCCAGCAGTGCCGGGCGGATGCCATAGGGCAGCTGGGGCAGGATCTTTCCGCGGCTTTTCGCGAGGAAGCGCCGGGTGCGGCAGACGCAGATGCGGACGCGCCGCCGCGGGGCAGCTTTACCGTGCTCGTTACCTCCCGCGACCGGCAGGTGATCAACCAGCACTTCGGCCACAGCGAGGAGTTTTATATCTACCGGTACGAGGACGGCGCCATCCGTCTTACGGAGATTCGCAACGTGCGTAAATACTGCGGTGGCGCAGATGACTGCGGCGAGTACGACCGCACCGCCGGCATGCTGAAGGCGGCGGGGGGCTGCGACTTTGTGCTCACCATGCGCATAGGCCAGGCGCCGCGCCAGATGCTCGAA
>JAISTV010000034.1 GCA_031272485.1 Eubacteriales Family XIII. Incertae Sedis bacterium | reverse complement strand
GCGCGGCGAAACCGCTTGACAGGGGGCGCGGGGGGGTGTTATTATTCTTTGAGATTAAGAGGAAGTTCGCTTTCCACCTCGTCGGCGCAGGCAGGCAGGTTCATATCGGAAGGGCGCTGCCGTGCCTTTCGGATTTGAGAGCGAATTTTCCATTCGCTTTTTTCTTTTATTAGGAGGTGTCATATTAGCGGCAGACCAAATCAGGGCGGCAGAGTGCCCCCGCAAAAGAAAGGCAACCCGATCAACGAGGAGATCACGGCGAAGGAACTGCGCGTCATAGACGAGAATGGTGAGCAGGCCGGGATTATGCTCCTGGAGGTGGCGCAACAGCTTGCGGAAAACCGCCGGCTCGACCTCGTACTCATCTCGCCGAATGCCAGCCCGCCTGTGGCGCGGATCATGGACTACGGCAAGTATCGCTACGAGCAGCAGAAGCGCGAGAAGGAAGCCAAGAAAAAGCAACGGATCATAGAGGTGAAGGAGATTCGGCTGAGCACCTTCATCGAGAAACATGATCTGGAGGTGAAGACCAAGAACGCCATCAAGTTTCTGAAGGATGGCGATAAGGTAAAGGTGAGCCTGCGCTTCAAAGGGCGGGAACGCGGAAGGACCGAGAAGGGTTTCGAGGTTATGGAGCGATTCTCAGCGCTCACCGAGGACTTCGGCAAGGCCGAGAAGAAGCCGGCGTTTGAAGGGCGCAGTCTGATTATGATTCTGGCGCCGCTGCAGGAAAAGGAACGCAAGGCGAAAGAGCAGGCCAAGGAACAGGCGAAGGTAGCCGAGGCGGCAGTTAACGTACCAGATTAGGAGGAACAGTTATGGCGAAAAGTAAGATGAAGTCACACCGGGGCGCTTCGAAAAGGTTTAAGCTCACCGGTACGGGGAAATTGAAGAGAAATAAGGCGTATAAGAGCCATATCCTCAATAAGAAGTCGGCCAAGCGCAAACGCGGCCTCCGCCAGGCGACGACCATGTCCAGCGCGGATCTGAAGCGCATTAAGCAGGCGATGGGGAAATAAGAAGGAGGCAGTACCATGGCAAGAGTCAAAAAAGGACTGAACGCACACAAGCGTCATAAGAAAATACTGAAGCAGGCGAAGGGCTATTACGGGCAGAAGAGCAAGGTCTTCCGCGCGGCGAACCCGGCCGTCATGCGTGCACTGGCTTCCGCCTACGTGGGCAGAAAGCAGAAGAAGCGCGACTATCGCAGACTGTGGATTGCCCGCATTAACGCAGGCGCCCGCCTCAACGGCATGTCCTACAGCAAGCTGATGAACGGCCTGAAGATTTCCGGAATCGAGATTAACCGCAAGATGCTATCCGAGATGGCCGTGACGGATGCGGCCGGCTTCGCGCAGCTGTGCGAAACCGCCAAAGGCGCCATTGCCAAATAACACTTACCTTGAGCAGACGCCCCGGTTGCGTCGAAGAAAGGCAGGCAGCGTATGAGATGTCCGTTTTGCGGGAACTCCGATACGAAGGTGATAGACAGCCGCCCGACGGAAGAAGGCGCGGCGATTCGCCGCCGGCGGGAGTGTGAGAAGTGCGGCAAGCGCTTTACGACATACGAGAAGGTCGAGGAGATAACCCTGATGGTCGTCAAGAAGGACGGCGGCAGGGAGCCTTTCGACCGGCAGAAGATGATGAGCGGCATCCTGAAGGCGTGCGAGAAGCGCCCCGTGCCCATAGCGGAAATCGAGAAGATAGCCGCGGAGATTGAGCGCGGGCTGTCCAACAAGATGGAGAAGGAACTGGAGTCCTCCATAATCGGTGAGTTCGTTATGGAGCACCTGAAGGAGCTCGACGACGTGGCGTACGTGCGCTTCGCGTCGGTCTACCGCCAGTTTACGGACGCGGAGAGCTTCCGGCAGGAAATCGAAAAACTGCTGGGGAGCAACCGCAAGAAGCCGGCGAAATCGAAAGCGGCCGCCGAGACGAAAAAGAAGTGAACGAAGAAGCACACAAACAGAAGATTATAAGGATTGCGGTCGACGGGCCTTCCGGTGCGGGGAAGAGCACCATAGCGCGGCTCCTCGCGGAGCGGCTCGGCATAGACTATATAGACACGGGCGCCATGTATCGCGCCATAGCCTTGAAAATCCTGCGCAATGAAATAGATGCCGTCCGGGACTCCCGGGCCCTTAATGCTATGCTGTCGGGGACAAGTGTGGATTTTTCCGCGGGGCAGACGCTGCTGGACGGGGAGGACGTGTCGGAACGGATCCGGACGCCGGAGGTTACGGACATGGCCTCGCGCAGCTCGGCACTGCCGGCGGTGCGGGCCAAGCTCGTGGCGCTGCAGCGGGAAATGGGCGCGCGCAAATCCGTGATTATGGACGGGCGC
The DNA here is from genome assembly GCA_031272485.1 of Eubacteriales Family XIII. Incertae Sedis bacterium. GTDB lineage: Bacteria > Bacillota > Clostridia > Peptostreptococcales > Anaerovoracaceae > JAISTV01. The sequence continues at coordinate 41,190 of JAISTV010000034.1, read as the reverse complement.
GACATAGGCACGAACGTGTTCCCGGACGCGGAGGTGAAGTTCTTCATGACGGCCTCGGCGGAGGAGCGGGCGCGCCGGCGCTATACGGAGATGCTCGAGAAGGGCATAGAGGCGGATCTGACGGCGGTCTTCGACGCGATCGTGGAGCGGGACTATAACGACTCGCACCGCGAGCTGAATCCGCTTTCGCAGGCGGAAGACGCGATCCTGATTGACACGGACGGGAAGAGCATAGAGGCGGTTACGCAGCTCATGCTCGCGAAAATTGAAAGCGTAGCGGCTTTCTGATATACTAACTGAATGCAAATGTGGGCGTCTTTTTTTCTCCGGAAAGGAAGAAAAAATGCCCGGAATTAAACAAATACCCGCTTCGGAGCGGCCGCGGGAAAAACTGCTTGCAGGCGGCCCCGGGGCGGTCTCCAATACGGAGCTGCTGGCGCTTTTAATCGGGAGCGGCAGCGGCGGGAAGTCGGCGCTTACGCTCGCTTCCGAGGTTCTTACCATGCCGGATCTGGCGGACGCTTCGCCGGAGGAGCTGGCCCGGATACCGGGGATAGGCCCGGCGGTGGCCACGCGCATTCTGGCGGGGGTGGAACTCGGCAGGCGCCTGGCGTCGGAAAAGAAAAAAGTGGGAACCGCGGTGCATGCACCGGAAGACGCGGCAGGGTATCTCGAAGAAGCGCTTTCGGGCCTCGGTGAGGAACGCTTCTACGTTCTGCTATTGAACGTGAAGAACGCGGTAATCGGCAGACATCTGCTGGCAGTCGGCGGGCTGAACGGGGTGTATATAACCCCCCGCGAGGCGTTTAAGCCGGCGGTGCGGCGAGGCGCCTCCTCCGTGGTCATTGCCCACAACCATCCGAGCGGAGATCCGGAACCGAGTCCGGAGGACATAGAGTTGACGAAACGCATCACAAAGGCGGGAGACCTGCTGGGGATCCGCGTGGTGGATCACCTGATATTCGGGGACGGGGTTTTTGTGAGCATGAACAGAAGGAGACTCCTTTGAAAGAGAGGCTATCATGGCATTAGTAAACAGAGACGTGGGTATCGACCTGGGTACCGCGAACACTCTGGTCTATGTGAAGGGAAAAGGAATAGTCCTGAATCAGCCTTCGGTTATAGCGGTGGACACGTTCGCGCGGCGGATTCTTGCGGTGGGCGTGGAAGCCAAGAAGATGATCGGCAAGACCCCCAAGCACATCAAGGTGGTGCGCCCGCTCGAGGACGGGGTTATCTCCAACTTCGAGATGACGGCGGAGATGCTGCGCGTCTTTACGTATAGGGCGCTGGAACACGGCTCCAAGCTCACGCGTCTGCGGGTGGTCATAGGCGTGCCTTCGGGCGTGACCGAGGTGGAGAAGCGCGCGGTGGAAGAGGTCGTGCGTTCCATGGGCGCCAAGGACGTGTATATTCTGGATGAGCCCATGGCAGCGGCCATAGGCGCGGGCCTGCCCATAGACGGACCGAACGGCTGCATGGTCGCGGACATAGGCGGCGGGACCACGGACATAGCCATTATCGCGCTGGAGGGCATAGTGACGAGCACGTCGCTGCGACACGCGGGCGATAAGCTGAACGAGGCGATTACCTCCTATATAAGAAAGAATTTCGAGCTCGTAATCGGCGAGAAGATGGCCGAGGAGCTGAAGATAGCCATAGGCTGCGCGTACCTCACGCCGGAGGAAATGATGAACCCGGCGGAACACACGGCGAGCGGGCGCGACATAGTGACCGGCCTGCCGCGCAGCTACGTGATTACGTCGCGCGACATATACGACGCGCTGGCGGAACCCATTTCCGTCATAGTGGACGGGATTAAGCAGACACTCGAGAACGCCCCGCCGGCCATCTCGGCGGACATAACCCAGAACGGGATTATGCTCACGGGCGGCGGCGCACTCATTCGCGGAATTGACCGGCTCATAGAGGAGAATACCGGGCTCACGGTGAAGGTGGCGGAGAACGCCCTGGAAGCCGTGGCGGAAGGAACCGGCACCAGCCTTTCGAACATCGATAAATTAGAGAGATACGCAAGCTATACCAAGAAGAAGTAGCGAGGCCTGTACATGAAATGGTTTGCTTCGCATAAAGCCCTAAGCATTCTCGGCGCCATCTTCCTTGTCCTTATCGTCCTGCTCGCGGCGTCGGTGGCACTCAAGGATCAGGACACGGCCGTCGGGCGGGTGGCCCGGACCATCGTTTCGGTGGCGCAGAAGCCCTTCAAAGCGGTGGGCGATTTTCTGGGCGATCACGTGCCCGGTATGCTGTCCGACGAGGATCTTCTGGCGGAAAACAAGGAGCTCGAGGCGCGGGTGGCCGAGCTGGAGGAAGAACTTCTGCTTGCGCGGCTCGACGAACAGGAGCTGGCGAGCCTGACCAGCCTCTCCGCTATTCTGAACGGGGACGGGCAGGTGGCCGGCTACAATGTGGTGGCGGCGGACGTGGTCGCCTACGAGGGCTCTTCTGTCTTTAACATCTTTACCATCAATGTCGGAACGGAGGCGGGCGTGGTCCGCAACTCGGTCGTGGTTTCGGGCGACGGTCTGGTGGGCCGCGTGCTGGAATCCGGCGAGGGCTGGGCGCGCGTCATATCCGTGCTGGACGAGAACAACAACGTGGGGCTTTCCATAACGCGGGAGGGCCAGACGTTCATAGGCACCTGTCAGGGCAGCGGCGAGGGCACGCTCACGGGCATGCTGCTCGACGAGACCGCGGAGGCGGAGAAGGGCGACGCCGTCTATACCTCCGGCCTGGGCGGCATCTACCCGCCGGGCATCCTGATCGGCAAGGTGAGCAAGGCGCAGCTCTCCGAAGAGACGAACCTCATGGAAGTCACCATAACGCCGGCCACGGACATCAAGGGCCTGAAGAAGGTGGGGGTGCTGGTATGAGCCGCATGCACTATTACATAGCGGTTCCGTTCTTCCTCCTTCTGTACTTCCTGCAGACGACGCTTATCTGGCGCCTCTCGGCGGAGAACTTCGCGCCCAACCTGCTGCTCGTGGCTACGAGCGTGTTCTCTTTTCTCTATAACGAACGCTACGGGCTTGTCCTGGGCGTGAGCTTCGGGCTGCTGCTCGACATAACCACGTCGCCGGTCCTCGGTGTGCAGGCGTTAAGCTTCCTGCTCATCTTCATCATGGTCCGCCTGTTCCGCCTCATCCTGAACAATGAAAAACTCCTCCCGAACGTGCTCATGGCGCTCCTTGCCACGCCGGTCGGCAGCCTGCTTTACTGGGCGGTGGGCCGCATGGCCGGCTATCCCACGCATATCAAATACGTGTTTGAGACCATGCCGCGGCTGCTGCTGTGGCACGCGATACTGGCAGCCGTGCTGCACCTGCTGTTTGTGAAAACCGTCATCCGCCACCGCGGCGACCGGAAGTTTGAAAGCGAATTTGAGCTATGAGTGCCTGGCTTAAGATGCGCAGCAACATACTCCTGACGGTAGCGGGCGCGCTGCTCGCCATCCTTCTGTTGCGCTTGCTGTGGATTACCGGGCCGCAGTCCGGCCACTGGCAGGAAGAGCTCGAACAGAACATAATCAAGGAGATTCGCACGGACGCGCCGCGCGGCAACATCTACGACCGCAACGGCGTACTCCTCGCCGGAAACCTGCCGAGCTTCACGGTGAGCATTTCCCGAAACGACATGACCAACGAGGAGACCAACGCCACCGCGAGCAAGCTCGTGGAGATTCTTCGCCGGCACGGCGAGACCTTAGACGACAGCTTCCCCATCCTGCTTGAAGACGGCAATTTCTCGTATACCTACGATAAGGAGGTAGCCGACTGGCTCGCCAAGTGGGCTATGCCCACGGACTACACGGCGGAGCAGGCGTTCTGGGAAATGTGCCGGCAGTACGGCATCTCCGAGAGCACGGATGTGTACGACGCGCAGGAACAGCTCGTGAATCAGGGCGTGTACCTGCCCATCCTGCCTTCCACGTGGGAGTTTACCGAGGAGCATGCCAAGGCGGCGTTCTTCGAGCAGTTCAATCTGGGGAAGAACCCCACGGCCAAGCAGGCCTTCGCGGACATTCGCGAATACTACGAGATAGACCCGGCGCTTTCGGATGCGGACGCGCGGGATATTCTGATTATCCGTTACGCGCTCACCTCGCTGGGTTACTACCGATACCTGCCGGTTAAGGCGGCGGGGGACCTGGCCAAGGAAACGGTCGTGGAGATAGAGGAGAACCTGCAGGATCTGCCGGGCGTGAGCGTGGACGTGGAGTCCGTGCGCTACTACCCGCACGGGAGTACGGCAAGCCACGTAATCGGCTATCTGGGGACCATCTCCGCGGAGAACGCGGAGGAATACGTAACGGAAAAAGGCTACAAGCTGACGGACATGATAGGCCTGGACGGGATAGAGCTTGCGGAGGAGGAACTGCTGCGCGGCAGAGACGGCGTGAAGCAGATTCAGGTAAACTCCTACGGCGAGACGGTGCGTGAAATTGGCGAGACCACGGAGGCGCAGGCCGGCAAGGATATCATCCTGACGCTGGACATCCGCCTGCAGCAGACGGCGGAGGAAGCGCTGGAGCAGAACATCAAGAACCTGCAGGCCGGCGCGACCACGTACGAGAGCAAGTACGGCACGTACTCGTACTACACGGCCTATCCGGCGCCCAACTGCCAGTCGGGCGCGGTGGTGGCCATAGACATAAAGAAGGGGGAGGTGCTTGCTATGGCAAGCTACCCGGACTTCGACCCGAACCTGTTTGCCACGGGGATATCGAGCGAGGCTTGGGCGGCGCTGCAGGCGGCCAACCCGCGCGACCCGCTTTCGCCGCGGCCGCTTTACAACATCGCGGCGCGTACAGCGGTACAGCCGGGCTCGACGTTTAAGCCCATCACGGGCGTGACCGCGCTCGAATCCGGTCTTGACCCCAACCGGATACTATACGACGGCGGAAAGATAGAGATGGGCGACCACATCTACAGCTGTATGGCGTGGACGGTGGGCAAGGGCACCCACGGCGAGGTGAACCTTTTCAGTGCGCTCGAGGTTTCGTGCAACTACTATTTCTTTGACATAGCCACGGGCAAGGACTGGTATAATAACGAAGAGGACCTGGGGTATTCGAACAACATAAGCATAGATAAGATTACGAGCTACGCGCAGCAGTTCGGGCTGGGCATGGCTACGGGGATAGAGATTGCGGAGACGGTGGCGGACCCGGCGACCTCCGAGAAGAAGCTGGCGCTTACGCAGGCGCTGCTGTGGAACTACCTCTACGGGCAGGCGGAGTACGTGTTCAAGGAAGAAGTGGTGAAGGACGACGAGCTGCTGAGCAAGAACATAGACACGATCGTGGGCTGGATGGAAGAGAATCCGGCGCTGGAGGATATCGCGAGCCGCATGAAGACGCTCGGGATTAAGGACGAGGAGATAGACGCGCTGGCGGAGAATATCAAGTACTCGTACTTTAACTTCGCGGAGTGGACCACGGGCGATACGTTTAACATAGCCATAGGGCAGGGCGAGAACGCCTTTACGCCGCTTCAGATGTGCAACTATGTGGCGACGCTCGGAAGCGGGGTGCGCAAGGACCTGTCGCTCGTCAAGGCCATAGAGGACCGCGGCGAGGTGAAACGCAAGGACGGCACGCCGGTGGACATTTCCGATCCGGCGTATCTGAGCTACGTCATAGAGGGTATGCGGCTGGCGGTTTCCGGCTCGCGCGGAACGCTCGCGCGGGGGCTGGGGAGCATTTCGGTGAGCGTGGCCGGCAAGACCGGCACGGCGGAGCGCGACGGCTACGTGCCGCCGGTGGACGAGGTGGCTTACGTCAAGGAGCACCTGTCCGCCATAAACCCGGCGCTCAGCTGGGAGCAGGTGGAGGCGGAGATGCAGCGCCTCATGGAGGAGTTCCCCAACGTGTACTCGAGCCAGAGCTCGGCGGTGCGCAAGGCGGTGGTCAACCTCTCCGGGCGCGGGTTTAACGAGGAGCAGATAGACGTGTATAAGGGCACGTACGATAACTTCGCGTGGGTGGTGGCGCTGGCGCCGGTGGAGGACCCGCAGATAGCGGTGGTGTGCATGCTGGTGCAGGGCACGGAGTCCATGAATGCGGAGCCGGTGGTGCGCGACGTAATCCTGCAGTACTTCGACAACCAGGCGCAGGACGCGGCGAGCGGCTATGTAATAGACTACACGAAGTTCTTCAAACAGGACAACCGCGAGAACTTTACCTACGAGGCGGCGGCGCAGGCGGCGCTGGATGCCGTGGCGGCGGCGCAGGCGGCAGCGGCGGAAGACGCCGGGGAGGCTGCCTGATGGGGAAGGTCATTCTCATAGCCTCCGGAAAGGGCGGCGTGGGCAAGTCCGTGTTCACCTCGAACCTCGGCGCAACGTATGCGGCGCGGGGGCTGAAGGTGGCGCTCGTGGACATGAACATAGGCCTGCGCAACTTAGACATTTACATGGGCCTGGAGAACAAGGTCATCTTCGACGTGGCGGACGTGCTGGACAAGGTGGTCACGGCGCGCAAGGCCATGGTACGCGACAGACGTTTTCAGAGCCTTTATCTATTGGCGACCACGCAGAAGCGCGAGAAGTTTCACGCCGGGCAGGAAGACGTGCAGGCGCTGTACGAGCAGCTGAAGAAAAAGTTCGACTTTGTCATAGTGGACGGGCCGGCCGGGGTGAACGAGGAACTGAAGATCGCCTGCGCCGGGGTGGACGTGGGCGTTATGATTGCCACGCCGGAATACGTCTCGCTGCGCGACGCGGACATGGTGGAGCAGACGCTCCGGCGCTTCGGGCTCAAGCACCGCGTGTATGTGGTCAACAAGGTCAACAAGGCGTTTTTCTCTACGGGCGTGTTGCCTACGGTGGAGACCATAACCAGCATCATGAAGATTCCGCTGCTCGGTGTGGTGCAGTACGACGACGCCATTCACCTGTCGGCCAACGCCGGCGTGCCCATAGTCTACCGGCAGGAATCCTATATAGAGCGCAACTTCAACAAGATTGCCGACCGGCTGCTGGCGTACTGAGACGCCGCGCGACGCCGTTTACACCAGAAAATAGAATACGGTGAAGAGGAGGGCGGCTTTGGTGGCGGTCCAGGGGATTTCTGTGCCGGTGAGTTTGCGGATGCCGGGGCGGATGTTTTTCCTGGGGCAGCGCACGGCGCAGCGGCCGCACTGAAAGCAGGCGGAGGAGGTGCGGGCGTCTTCGCCGAGCGGGATGGCTGCGGGGCATAGTCTGGTGCACAAGGCGCAGCCGGGAATGCACGCCTCCCGCTTCCGGCCGAAAGTCGTAAAGGGCAGCATGGGCAGCAGGGCGAAAACCGCGCCGAGCGGACAGAGGAACATGCAGAAGAAGCGCTCTACCAGGAGCATGCCCACGAGAATCATGGCGAAGGAGATGGCCATGAGGATGCGGCCTGCCAGCAGGAAATTGCCGTAGCGGAAGGCGCCGAAAATTTCCCACGGGTCTATGACCGCCACTTTCCCGTAGACGCCCAGATAGCTGGTGAGCACGACCACGGCCAGCACGACAAACTTGCCGCCGCTGAGCACGCGGATGACCTTGTCCGGCAGGCGGATGCGCTTGCCGGCCTTCTCCTGCAGGAAGGAGGAGAGCGCGTAGAGCCAATCGCCGAGGCTTCCGAACGCGCAGGCAAACCCGCAGAAGAAGCGCCCGAATACGAACGTGAAAAGCACGAGAATAATCAGGTATGTGAGGAAGGGGTTGCTGTCTATGGGCTCCGCGCCGGCTATCCGGCCCACGATGTACTTCACGCCGTTGAAGGCGGCGGAAAACAGGGTGGGGAGGAACACGAAAAACAGAACCTGAATGCCGAAGCGCACGAGGGCCGGCACGGACGGGCGGCTTAGGGGACTCATAGAGGCACCGCCGTTACAAGGGCGTAGCTGACGGAGTCAATGATGCCGGCGGACGTCTCTACCGCCTCCGGGACGGGCGATACCGCCGCGCTTTGCTGCGCGAGGATTTCGTCCACCACCGCCAGGCTCTTCGTAAGCTGATCCTCCGTTTCGCCGTCCGCCGAGAGGATGTCTATCTTTACAATGTAGCCGTTTTCTATGGTCACCTGCGAGGTGACGGGTCCGCCGGCGCCCTGGCCGGTTCCCGTGTACACGCCGTCTATGTAGCCGCCGCTCGTAGAAGTAGCCGCTGTGGGCACGCCCGACCTGGCAAGGGCCTCGAGCTGTTCGTTCGCGGCGAGGAGCTCGGCGTTCAGCTGCTCTACATCCGCCGCCGCCGCTTCCAGCTGCTTGTCCAGCCGCATGATGTGCGTGTAGGTGAAAAGCGCCGCCACCACAACCACACAGCATATCAGTTTTTCCACGAAGTACTTCTTAATCATTTTCTCCCTCATACCATCCGGTAGTCCGCCGCGGTCAGTTCAAACTGCGCGCGTATGCCGTCCGTAACCGTAACATTTTTATTGACATCTACGAATATTGCCTCCGCTCCGTACTGCTCGAGAAGCGCCATGGACGCTTCCGGCCCGAGCACGAAGCATGCCGTGGAGAGCGCGTCGCTCACGCCGCCGCCATCCGAGATGACGGTGACCGACATGAGTCCGCTCCCCGCAGGGTAACCCGTCTGCGGGTCGAGTATGTGGTGGTAGCGCACGCCGTCCTTCTCAAAGTACCGGTCGTAGTCCCCGGATGTGGAGACGTGCCACGTCCCCGTGAGGGTAAGGGCGCCGAGGTAGCCGGTCGGGTCCCGCGGGTCCTGCACGGCAATCTTCCACGGCTGGCCGTCGTCCTTGGTGCCGTACGTTATGGTGCTGCTGCCGCCTATGTTTATGAGCGCGCCCGTAATCTCCGGGCGGGCCTCCAGGTACGCCTGAATCGCATCGCAGCCGAACCCCTTGCCTATGGCGCCCAGGTCTATGCCCGTTCCTTCCGGCAGAAGGACCGTACTGCCGTCCAGCGAGATTTTTTCGTAGCCTACGTAGGGGAGCAGCGCCGCGATCTCTGCTTCCGGCGGAACCACCGCGTTTCCGCTCTCGAAATCCCATAGCGCCGACAGGTCTCTCAGCGTGGGGTCAAAGGCTCCGCCGCTATCCTTTGCCACCGCAAGCGCCTTCTCTATGTACGCCGCCATTTGGTCGGAGAGGGCGGTGGGGGTGCCGGCGTTTGCGTTAATCCGCGCAAGCTCCGAGCCTTCCTTGCGCCACGAGATCCACTGGTCCTCAAGCCCGGAGAGCAGCGGGGGAATGTCGCCCGTCACGTCCTCGCCCGTCGTGTAAATCGTGATGCTCACCACGGTGCCCATGACGAAGTCCACCGCGTCGTAGCGGGCGGCCTCTTCGGCGGGCTCCGCCGCCTCGGCGCCGCACCCGGCAAGCCCCGCCAGCAGGCAGACGAGCAGCGTAGCTGAGATCCACGTCCTTAACCCGCGCCGCATGCCGCTACTTCCTGCACAGGCTGAGCGCCGCAGCCACCGAGTCGAGCACGCCGCGCGAGGAGAGGGTGCAGCCGCTGACCGTGTCTATGCCGTCCGTGGTCTGGCCGGCTATGATGGCGTTCAAAAGGCCGGTGGTCTGGCTGTAGTACTCCGGGTCGTCGTTCTGGGAAATGGAGATGTTCGTTATGTAGCCGCCGGAGATGGTCACGGTCGCCGTGAACACGCTCTTGTAGCCGAAGGCCTTGCCGCTGTAGACGCCGTCTATATATGGGCCGCTCGAAGTCGAGGCGCCGGCATTGCCGGTGCTGCTGCCGCTTCCGGCATTTCCCGCGCCCGTGTTGCCGCCCCCGGAGGTGCCGGAATTTCCGGAGGTGCCGGATGGGACGGAAGAGGAGCCGCCGCTTTGGGAGGCGGAAGCAGTCGCCGTATCCGATGAGGGAAGCGTCTGGCCGCTGCTGATTAAGGCCGCGCGATTTGCTTCCGCCAGCTTTTTAGCGAACTCGTTTTTCAGCACGATTGCTTCCGTATCCACCCGCGCGGCACCGGGTATTTCAATGCTCTCATAGGAGTGCGTGCGGAGGATGGGGACGAGTACGAGCGCCAGGACGACGAGCATCGGCACGTAGCGGAGAAGGGCGCTGCCGTTAGAGCGGGAGGCGTATTCTGTTTTTGTCGAAAAGTTACCCATGGCTAACTCGGATTCTAAGGGCAAGGGCACAGGCCCGTCAAGTGAAGATTGCTTCACGAAATCCTCACAGAAACAACACATACAGCACGAAGGAGTTGTGCTACGCTAACTGCGTTAGCTTATGCTAATTAGTTTAGGCTAACCTATGATTCGGGAGCTGCAAAGCCATGTGTGGAAAGGAGAATACTGTGACTCTTCAAAAGAAATCGAGGGGGACTGCATTTATCGCATCGGTTCTTATGAGCCTTCTGTTATTGCTTATGCTTTCGCCGCTGTCCGCTTATGCCGCGGGCAATGAGGTGAAAGAAGTGGACATTCCCGGCGTGGGGCATGTCTACTACATTCTGAACCCGACCGGCGTGGAGACGGGCGCCGGGGAGTGGGATCACGTGCACGGCACGGTTCCGGGAAAGGGCACGCAGGACTTTCGCGTGAACCTGTACGGAAATCAATCCTTTGCCTACTGGGTGGAGGCCTACCCGTCCCTACCGATTGAAGACAGTCAGACGGACGGCAAATATGTGGCGGAGGCTGCTGTGGGCGGCATACCCGGCACGCTTTACGGCACGGCGTCCATGACGCACCTGGAATTCTGGATGGGCGAGGGCGTTTCCGTCCTCACCGATTCCTCTTCGCCGAACAAGGACAACGAGGGCTACTACGACCTGGGCGGGTTCGATACGGTTACGCGCTCGACGCTCACGTACGGGCTCGGCCACACGGCCTACTCCTACCAAAACATTATCTACGGATTCGACCGGACCACGTTTGAGCCCATGACGCCGTACGTCGCCAATTTCACGGCGGTGAATTTCTCGGGCAACGGCTATGCGACCACGGACGGTCTTTATTTCGCACTGGGGGAGAAGGCCGCGCCTGCCACGGGCGGCCACGAGACGACGGACACGTTCTTCCTCGGCGCGGATGCGGACACGGCGGCCGCATACTTCCTGGAGAAGTACACGGTGCCGGGGTTCAAGGCGGTGCCGGTGAAGGTGGACGGCGTGACCTTTATTGAAAACAGAATCCTGGCGGACGCGGGCCTGCTTGACCCGTCGCTCAGCGCGTTTAAGAACGTGACGATAGGCGGGACGCTCAATCTGATCTGGAACGAGCAGGAGACCGGAACCGCGAGCGCGTCCACGCCGATTCCGGTGACGGAGAACACCGGGCTTCTCAAGGAGCTGGGCGCGAACGGCCTGTACGGCCCCATGGCGCCGGGTAAGAGCGAAATGTCGTACGAGGTGCAGTCGGGCGGGGGCTGGGCCACCATAAGCCACGACTACAATTACACGTGGGGCGACTACACCGACGCATACGTGACATTGCAAAAGGCCGGCTCGGTAAAGACCACGAACGATTTGACGGAAGAGGAGTATTTCAATTATTGCTTCAACTTCCTGACCGCGAAGTACGAGTATTTCGGCGACATAGACGAGCTGGGGCTTGCCTCGCCGAGCGAGATTCCGGATCTGGCGGCGCTCGAGGCGCGCGGGCTTACGCCCAAGGCGGCGTACGGCTCCACCTACATAGTGGACACGTGGTGGGCGCCGTACAAGAAGGCGCGCATAGAGGTCGGGTTTAACTTCGACGCGCTCAGGATGGGCGGCACCGGCATATCCACGACGCAGAACGGCGTCTACAACTACGGGAACGCCATGGACAAGACCGGCTTCTACCGGGTCACGCTGTATTCCATAGGGCACAACAACGTGCAGAAGCTCATCTACGTAAAGACGCAGCTGCCCAAGCCGAGTCTGTCCCTTACGGAGGACCTGAAGAAGCTCACGCTCGGTGACCTGAACGAAAACCTGAAGACAATGATTGCGAGCGGGGCGGCGTCGGTGAAGCTGAGCTCGGTCTCCGGGCGTACGGTGACGGACATCGGAACGATCACGGGTCTGGCCTCCGATAACAGCTACGACGTGTCGGCGCTCGGGCTTACGGCCGGCACCACATACCGCCTGACCATAGCCGGCGGCGAGACCACCACGCCGGTGACGGTGGACATTACGCCGGTCGTGGCGGAGAGCATAAGCAATCTTTCGACGACGAACGTGACGACGGCCGACGCGATCACGCTGCCTTACGGCGGGGCGGACACTCTGCGCGCCACGCTTGCGCCGGCGAACGCGAACATAGGCGCGACCGTGACGTGGACTTCCAGCAACCCGAACGTTGTGCGCGTGGACGCGGCGGGGAAAATTACGGCGGTGGCGGTGGGAACCGCGAAGATTACCGCGGCGCTTCCCAACGGCGCCAAGGCGGAAAGCACCGTAACGGTCAGCCCCGTTAACATCGCCAACGCCTCCATTGGCGTGATTGCCGACCAGACCTATACCGGCGCGGAAATCAAGCCGGCCGTGACGGTCACGTACGGGCAGGTTACGCTCACGGAGGGCACCGACTACAGCGTGACGTTTTCGAACAACACGCAGGTGGGCACCGCGACGCTTATGGTTCTGGGCAAGGGGAACTTCACCGGTTCGAAACCCGCGAGCTTTACCATCGTTGCGGCAAGCACGGGGTCAAGCGGCGACACGACCGGGAGCACGGGCGGCACAGACACGACCGGCACCACGGGCACGTCCGGCACCACGGGCAGCACAGGCACCTCGGGCGCTACCGGCGCGGTGAGCACGAACTCTTCGCCCACCACGAATAACGCGACCACCGTATCGGTACCAAATACAAGCGCGACCGACGGCGACGCAACGATAAGCGAAAGCGCCGTGCAGGTTCCATTGGCGAGCAGAACGGCCGCCGAGTACGCCAGCAGCACAGGCGCGGACGCCGTAAGCACGGTCGCAGAGGAAAGCGACGCGAGTGAGGACGGCACCAAGAGCGGCACCCCGCTGGTGCTCATAGGCATCCTCGCAGGCGCCCTCATCCTCGCCGGCGCCATCTGGCTTTTGAAATACAAAGGCCTGCTCTTCACCGCAAAATAACGGCACACACACGCCGAAATCGCAATGACAAAGGTATACCGGAAACGGTATACTTTTGTTATGAACGAGAAGATGTCCTTTTTTGATGAGGTTTATGAGGTTGTGGCGGCCATTCCTTTCGGGAAGGTAATCAGCTACGGGCAGATTGCCATGCTGTGCGGCAGGCCGCGGGCGGCGCGGCAGGTGGGCTGGGCTATGCGTACCTGCCCGGAGCATTTGCCGTGGCACCGCGTGGTCATGAAGGACGGCACGGTGACGGGCGGCGTGTGGAGCGAGCTGCGGCGCGCGCGCCTTCTGGAGGAGGGCGTGGCGTTTACCCGGGAAGGCAAGGTGGACATGGAGTCGCACGTGTGGAACGGATTCTGTTAGCGGCGTGCGCGCTTGACTTGCGGCGGCCGCGCCTTGTATCATAAGGAAAACGAAGCATTGCTGTAACAGAAACACGCAATCAAATTAAGGGGGGATTTCCGCTATGGCCACCATTACTTATGTAGAGGCCGCCTTGCTCGTTCTCACGCTTGGCGCACTTGCCGGCTACCGGCTGTCCAGCCACAGGCTCGAGACCCGCGAGCAGAAGCACGCTTTCACCGTCCGCTATCTATTGCTGCCAATGGCGGCGCTCGCCTTCATGCTCGTGGGGCAGTCGTTTACCTACAACGCCACGCGGAGGTTTACCGGGAACGTGCCCCATCATAATTTCGGCACGGCGCTGGATGCCGCGCTGCCGCTCGTACCGTTCTTCATAGTGTTCTACCTCATGGCCTACGCCGTGATTATCTTCGCGCCGTTCTGGTTAGCCATGGCCGGCGGCCCGGCGTTGGTGCGACGCTACATGGTATCGCTCGCTTTCCTATTTGCCATCAGCAGTGCTATATACCTGCTGGCGCCTAACGACGTGCCCCACGCGTGGAGCCCGGACGAGTACGCGCTGCACACGGGGCGTTTCGACAGGCTCCTGGAGTTCATGTACGACGCCGACGCGCCGTCCAACGGTCTGCCCAGCCTGCACAACGCGCACATTTGGTTGCCGTTCTTCCTCATTCTGTTTAACGACCGCTCGGCCAGGAAGCTCGCGCACCTGATTCCGGTGGCGGTGCTGGGCGTGCTCATTTCCCTTTCGACGTTGCTGTGCAAGGAGCACTACCTGGTGGACGTGGCGTTCACCATCCCGCTCGTGGCGCTCATCGCCTTTTTCGTAACAAAAGTGGCAGATCGGAAAGGAAAGTCTCCACTTTAACCGAAATTTGTGCGATAATATAGCATTATAAGGGAGGACAGACACTATGACGGAGAGAACAAATTTGGAAAGAAGTAAGGTGGTTCTGCGCGATTTCACCGACGCGGACATAGCGCTCATGGAGAAGTGGCTGTACGTGCCGCACGTCAGCGACTGGTACATAGCGCCCGACAAGTGGCTCAAGGAGCTTGGGAAAAGGGGTACGGAGTTTTCGTTTATCACACACCTGATTGCGGAGTACGAGGGCGTGCCGTTTGGCTTCTGCCAGTACTACGATTTCTTCTACGGCCAGGAACACGAGGACTGGCTTAAGACCGAGCTGCCCGGCGAGATGTTCAGCATCGACTACCTCATAGGCGACGAGCGCTTCCTGCACCAGGGATTCGGGCAGGCCATCATAGCCATCATGCTCGAGAAGCTCAAGGGGCAGGGCGTAAAACGCGTAGCCGTGAAGCCGGACCGCAACAACGTAAAGTCCAACAGAGCCTTGGAAGCCAACGGCTTCGTGTGGGTAGGCACGGACTACGTCCTCGACCTCGCCGCCCGGCGGTAAATAAGCCCGGCCGCGCGCCGGCCACCCGGATAACACCAACACGCCGCTCCCCGAAAAAACGGGGAGCGGCTTTTTCGCGTGCACGATTTTTCGCGGCGCGTGCACGATTTTTTCGTTTCGGTCCTGATTCGGAAACAAAATGCGGGGCTGTGTCCATCCGTGGTCACGATATTTGCGTTTCGGTCCGGGTTTCTGCCCCGAAAAGGCTTCCCTGAGAAGGAAACGCCGGACCGAAACGCAAAAATCGCACACGCGGTAGCGCACCCGCGGGTTATTTCCTGACTTTCCGGAAGACGGCGTAGGGTGGGTAGTCTATGCCGTCTATGGTCATGTTTCGCTCTTCAATCTTTTCGTAGCCGTGGGCTTCGTAGAAGCGGATGGCGCGGGCGTTCTGCGTGAAGACGTCCAGAATAAAATCTGTGTAGCCCATCTCCGCAAGCGTTTGCTCCGCCTTTTCGAACAGGGCATGCCCGTAGCCCTTGCCAATGCGATCCTCGCGCAGGTAGATGGCGGAGACTTCTCCGTCGTCCGGATAGCCCTGTGTGGTGGACCTGCCGAGAACCGAAGCGCCGATAAGCTCGCCGCCATCGTGCAGCGTGAGGAAGCGGGTGTGCCCGGCATCAAACAGCTTGCCGTACCCCGCGCACCGTTCCTCCAGCGACAGGGACGCCAGATAGTCCGCCGGCAGAATGTCGCGGTAAGCGGACCGCCACGCCGCAAGGATCAAGGCGGCAATGTCCGGTATTTCCTCTCGCGCAGCAAACGCAATCCGAATCGCCATATAAACCTCCCAACTTGCTGAGTATTGTAACACGCGGCGGATGCTTTCCGGCGGAAAAGTTCTTAAGTGTACATGCGTACACATAAGAACTTTTCCGCCAAAGGGCGGGGCGCGTGGGGAACCCGGTTTGCCGGCGCACTTCCCGGTGCGATCCCCAGGCAAAGGGCGGTGCGGAAATTTATTAACGTTTGAATAATTTGATAATTCGAGGGTACATATTTTGAAAGCGGGGCACGGGGCAGCGCTTAGAGCATACGGGGGGCAATTATGTACACGCGGTTTTTCAGGAGAATAGGCAGATTCAAGAGTCTCGGGAAACGGGACGGGTTTACACTTGTCGAAGTGATAGTTGTACTGGTCATTCTGGCCATACTGGCGGCGGTGGCGGTGCCGGCGCTGACCGGGTATATCGATAAGGCGCGGAGCAAGTCCGTAGTGGCCGACGCGCATACGGCGACGGTAGCCATTCAGACATGGGCGCTGGAACAGTATGCGGTGGGCATAACGGGAGAAGACCTGGCGGCTGCGGCGGGGGTCGAAAGCGCCACCATGAAAACCGACGACCTGCGTTCGGAAATTGCCATAGACCGTGCGGAGGTGGTCAGCGAAAGCAAAGTGACTATAGGCACGGCGGACCTGGTAGCGGACAAGAAGGATGCGAAATCATTTGCTGACGCGGAGGAACTGTCCTACGATCTGCATGTGAATGCGCTCGTGTATCAGAGCGGGTATACAAGCAGCGACGGGGCTATGTTCGCGATTTTCACGCTGGACAACGGCAGCAGCAGCTACGCGCCGTCGGACGTGACCATAATCACCTGGCTCGGCGGAAAGTACACGGGCAGCTCGAGCAGCTGGCAGTGGGATTCCCGCAAGGGGAGCACCGGGCTCTGGTACGTGACCATTGTGTTGGATGCCACGGAGTATCAGAACAACGGAAACATGATGCTGCAGTTTATGGCGGCGCAAACTTCGGACGCGGCGTGGTTCATAGAAAACGACGCGAACCTGGCAGGGAAGAACGGCTGGGACGGCGTGGGGCATGTCACGTTTGACACCACGGTGCCCACGTTATCAAAGCTTCTTATCGATAAAAATCAGGCCCTTCCGGGTGTCTGGGGATTCCCGGCTTCCGGCGGCTCGGACGGAACCGGCACCGGCGCCAGCTTAGACGTGGACAGCCTGACGTGGAAGCAGATCGTGGATTTGTACGCCGGCACCCACTGGGCGAGCGACGATACCATAACGATTTCCGATGTGGCATTTAACGATAGCAACCAGCTCACGTACTTCGTGATTACGGTGGGCGAAAACGTCTGCACTTACGATAACGGTGTGTACACAGAAACCACGGCAGAGGAATCCTAAATCAGCCCGGGGTTGACCTCCGTGTCTATGTGCTTGTAGGAACGCTCCGAGGTGCGGAACGCTATGCCGGCCAGGATCCCGAGCGCAATGAAGTTCGCTACGACGGAGCTGCCGCCGGCGGAGAGGAACGGCAGGGTTATGCCGGTGATGGGCATGACGCCCATGGTCATGCCTATGTTCTCGAAAATCTGGAAGCCGAACATAGCGAAGAAGCCTATGCCTATGAGGGCGTCGTACTCGGTGTGCGCGCGGCTGGTCGTGCGCCAGAAGCGGTAGAGCAGCAGGGCGTAGAGCAGGATTACCACGGCGCCGCCCACAAACCCGAGTTCCTCGCAGATGATGGAGTAGATGAAGTCCGACTCCTGCACGGGCAGAAAGCCGGACGCCTTGACGGTGCCGTTGCCCAGGCCCTTGCCGAAAAATCCGCCGGTGCCTATGGCTATCTTGGACTGCAGCACCTGGTAGGTGGCGTCTATCTCCGTGTTGTTGGGATTCAGGAACGCGGCAAACCGCTCCTTCTGGTGCGGGGCCAGGAAGCGGTAGACTATGGGCATGGCGACCATAAAGGCAACCGCCAGCCGGAGGAAAATCACGCCGCGGATGCCCGCCGCGAAAATCATCCCGACAAATATGAACCCGAGTACAATGCCGGCTCCCATATCTATGTAGGCGACCAGCCCGATTATTGGCGTCGAAAAACCAAACGCACGGCAGAAGCCCTTGAATGTCATGAGCTCGTCGCGGTGACGGGCGAGGTAGCTGGCCAGCGTGAGCACGAAGGTAATCTTGACGAGCTCGGAAGGCTGCATGGTGGTTACGCCCAGGTTTATCCACGCCTGCGAGCCGTAGGCGGACATGCCGAGGCCGGGAATGAAGACGGTGGCCTGCACGACTATGCTCAGGATGTAGAAGACCTTGTAGTCGTAGAGCTTGTCGTAATACTCGGTGTCAATGAGGGCCGTCACGACCATGACGGCAAAGCCAAGCCCGAACGCCAGGGCCTGGACAAACACGGTCCGGTTCGCCTCGCCCATGATGCTGTGAATCATAACGACGGAGAGAATACCGAGTAATAACGGCACGAGCGCCATGAGAAGGTCGACGCGCCGGATAAAATTCCAAATTCTTTGCATATTCCTACTATCTATATGGCGAGTTTATTGACACCATATGCCTTCAAACATTATAATACCAATAGGTTTATTTGTGGGGACTTTTCTGGTTTATTAGGAAAGAACAACGACGAACCAAAGCGTATGTGGCCGTCCGGCAGTTTATTCTGCCCGCGGCAGTGAAGATAGAGGATAAAAAATGAATGATGTTATTTGGTATGTTGCCATAGGCGCGGGCGCGCTGATTATCGGCGGCTTTGTAGGGTTTTTACTGAGCAAATCGCACAGCGAGAGGACCATCGGGAACGCAGAACAGACCGCGAAAAACATGATTTCGGACGCGGAACGGACCGTAGAGGCGCTTAAGAAAGAGCAGATTGTAGACGCCAAGGAAGAGGCACACCGCATTAAGAAAGAGGCGGACGCGGAGATCCGGGAACGGCGGGCAGAGCTCACCAAGTCCGAGCGCCGGCTGGTTCAGAAGGAAGAGTCTCTCGACAAGAAACTCGAGAACATCGAGAAAAAAGAAGAGAACATAACCCGCAAGGAAAAGTCCATAACCAACAAGGAACGCGAGCTCGACGAGCAGATTCAGCGCCAGAACGAAGAGCTGGTGAAGATTTCGGGTTACACCAAGGAAGAGGCCAAGCAGATTCTGCTGGACAACGTGGAGAAGGAGATCCGGCAGGAGGCTTCCGTGCTCATTCGCGACCTGGAGAACGAGGCGCGCGAGCAGGCCGACCGCAAGGCCAAGGAGATTATCACAGGCGCCATTCAGCGTTGCGCGGCGGACCATGTGGCGGAGACCACGGTGTCGGTTGTGGCGCTTCCCAACGACGAGATGAAGGGCCGGATTATCGGCCGGGAAGGACGCAATATCCGCGCCATAGAGACCATGACGGGTATCGATCTGATTATCGACGACACCCCGGAGGCGGTGGTCCTTTCGGGCTTCGACCCGGTCAAGCGCGAGATAGCGCGGCTGAGCCTTGAGAAGCTCATTCTGGACGGGCGCATCCATCCGTCCCGCATAGAGGAGATGGTGCAGAAGGCCGAGAAGGAAGTAAACAACGTCATTAAAGAGGCGGGCGAGCAGGCCACGTTCGACGTGGGCGTGCACAACTTGCATCCGGAGCTGATTAAGCTGCTGGGCCGCCTGAAGTACCGCACGAGCTACGGGCAGAACGTGCTCAAGCACTCGATAGAGGTGGCGCTGCTGGCCGGGCTCATGGCAGGCGAGCTGGAACTGGATCCGGCGCTTGCCAAGCGCGCGGGCCTGCTGCACGACATAGGCAAGGCGGTGGACCACGAGGTGGAAGGCACGCACGTGGACATAGGTATGGACCTGCTCAAGAAGTACAAGGAGTCGCAGGCGGTCATAGACGCCATGGCGGCGCACCACGGGGACTACGAGGCGAAGAGCCTGGAGGCGGTGCTCATCACGGCGGCGGATGCGCTGTCGGCGGCGCGGCCGGGCGCGCGGCGCGAGTCGCTGGAGACTTACATCAAGCGTCTGCAGAAGCTCGAGGAGATAGCCAACACCACCAAGGGCGTGGAGCGGTCGTACG
Source organism: Eubacteriales Family XIII. Incertae Sedis bacterium (assembly GCA_031272485.1). Classification (GTDB taxonomy): domain Bacteria; phylum Bacillota; class Clostridia; order Peptostreptococcales; family Anaerovoracaceae; genus JAISTV01. The sequence goes on along the minus strand of JAISTV010000034.1, from coordinate 21,536 downwards.
CCATTCAGGCGGGCCGCGAGATTCGCATAGTGGCCAAGCCGGACGAGGTTTCCGACGCGGACATGGTCTTCCTCGCGCGCGAGATTTCCAAGAAGATAGAGAGCGAGCTCGAGTACCCCGGCCAGATCAAGGTGAACGTGCTGCGGGAAACCCGGGCGATAGACTACGCTAAGTAAGGCGTCTTACCTCACGCGCAAAATTTCAGAATTTCGTGTAGCCATTCCTATCCTACTACGCAAAATTTCAGTATTTCGGGTGTTTGCGCACCCGAAATACTGAAATTTTGCTCGTTGGGGTAAGTGAGTCTACACGAAATACTGAAATTTTGCGCGTTAGAACCTGGCGGCTGCGGCGGTGAGGTGTTGTATCACGTGTGGGATTTCCGACATACTATTCTCATAGCCGGTGCTCAGCCTTAGGGTGCCGGTGGCTTCTTCTTCTGTGTAGCCTGCGGCGGCGAGCACGGGGTTTGCGGCTTTCTTGCCAATGTTGCTGCAGGCGGACCCTGTGGCGGCATAAATGCCGGCGGTCGTGAGGTCGTGCACGAGCACTTCTCCCCGCGCGCCGGGGAAGGATACGCTCAGGATGAACGGGGACTGCCCGGCGGCATCGTGAATCCGGGCGTGGGGGATGGCCTGCCGTACGCCTTCCGCCAGTTCGCGCCGGTAGGCAAGTGCGTGATTATAATGCTCCTCCTGCCGTTCGGCTGCCAGCTGCGCGGCCACCCCCAGCGCGGCGATTCCGGCTGTGTTTTCCGTTCCGGATCGCAGCCCTCCTTCCTGCCCCCCGCCACGGATAAGCGGCGCGAGTTTCTCCGGTTTGCGAACAAAGAGGGCGCCTACGCCTTTCGGGCCGGCGATTTTGTGCGCGCTTATGGACGCGAGGTCCACGTTCGTGAGGTCCACGGGCAGCTTGCCGAAGCTCTGAATCATGTCGGTGTGGAAGAGGGGCTTTTCGCCCCGGCGGTTTTTCACCGCGGCGCAAAGCGCGGCGAGCTCCCGGATGGGTTGCACGGCGCCGGTCTCGTTGTTCACGTGCATGACGCTCACCAGCACGGTGTCCTCGTCGAGGGCCGCCGCAAGGTCTGCCGGGCGCACGCTGCCGGTAGCCGCGTCCACGGGCAGGAAGACCACCTCCGCGCCGAGGGATGCGTAGTAGAGCGCGGGCTCGCGCACCGCGGGATGTTCAAAAGCGGAGAGGATTATCTTCCGCCCGCGAATGCGTTCGGGGCTTCGGAAGGGGGCGGAAAGGGCCAGGTTGTCGGCCTCTGTGCCGCTTCCGGTAAAGACGACCTGCCGGGGCGCGCAGCCGAGCGCTGCCGCCACCTGCGCGCGGGCTTTCTTCACGGCCTTCTCCGCGAGCAGGCCCATGCGGTGTAGGGAGGACGGGTTGCCGAACTCCTCCGTGAGCATGCGCGCCATGACGGCCGCCACCTCCGGCGCCACGCGCGTGGTCGCCGCATTATCCAGGTAAATTGTCTTGTTTTCAGTCATCGAAAAACCTCTCGCAGTATTCTACCATAGGGACGGAGGTGGTATACTACCTGCATGACGGAAAATACATTACCAATCGAAGAGATTCTGATTATCCGCTACGGGGAAGTGGCTCTCAAGGGCATGAACAAGTCGTGGTTCGAGCGCATTTTGCTCGGGCGTCTTACGAGCGCGCTGGCCAGGATTCCCGAGGCGAAGGACTACCATGTGCAGCGCGACAATGGTCTTTTTACGCTGCGCAGCGCGGACGGGAAGCTGGGCGCGGGCGCCGTGCCGGTGCTCAGGCGTATCCTTAAGGTGTTCGGCGTATCCACGGTGAGCCGCGCGATTCTGCTGCACAGCACGGACATGGCGGACATTTGCGCCGCGTGCGCCGCGTATATGCGGGAGAAGGTTCTTGCGCGGGGCGCGGGCGCGGGCGCGGCTACAGCGACTACAGCGACGGCGGGAGGCCCGCTCACGTTTAAGGTCTACGGCAAGCGCTCGGACAAGACCTACCCTGTCTCCTCGCCGGAGATGTCGGCGCGGGCGGGGGCGGCCGTGCTGGCGGCGCTCGGCGATGCGGTCAAGGTGGACGTACACAATCCGGGCGTACATTTGTTCGTACACCTGCGGCTCGGCGGCGTGTTCATCTACGACGAGAAGGAGGAGGGGTTCGGCGGCCTGCCGCTGGGCACGAACGGGCGCGGGCTCATTCTGCTCTCCGGCGGCATAGACAGCCCGGTGGCGGCGTGGCTCATGGCCAAGCGCGGCATGCGCATAGAGGCGGTCCACTTCCATTCCTATCCGTACACGAGCGAGCGGGCCCGCGAAAAGGTCGAGGAACTCGCGGCCATCCTGGCGGGCTACTGCGGCAACATCCGCATGCACATCATCAACCTGCTTCCGGCGCAGGAAGCCATAGGAAAGCATTGCCCCGAGGAGCTTATGACCATCCTCGTGCGCCGCTTCATGATGAAGATTGCGGAGCGCGTGGCGCAGGAGCGCGGCCTCGACATGCTGATTACCGGCGAGAATCTGGGCCAGGTCGCCTCGCAGACGGCGGAGGCGCTCGTCACGACGGACGAGGCGGTGCGCATGCCGGTCATGCGGCCGCTCATAGCGCTGGACAAGACGGACATCATAGAAAAAGCCGAGGAAATCGGGACGTTTGAAAAATCCATAGAACCATACGAGGACTGCTGCACGGTCTTCCTGCCGCGCCACCCGGCCACGCGCCCGTCGCTCGCGCAGGTCCTGGAGGCCGAGGCGCGCATTCCGGACATGGAGGCGCTGCTCGCGCGGCTCACGGCGTCCGCGGAGACGGTGGTCATAAAACCGGAGGGGGGAAAATAACATGCAAACCATTCTGCCCATTCGCTTCGAGGAGGGACGCGTCATCCTGCTGGACCAGACGCGCCTGCCGGAGGAGACGGTCTTCGTTTCTGTCCGCACCCCGGAGGAGATGGCCCACGCGATTAAGACAATGGTTGTGCGGGGCGCACCGGCTATAGGCATAGCGGGCGCGTTCGGACTGCAGCTCGCAGCGGCTTCGTCCGCGGCCACCGATGTGCGCGGCCTGCTTTCCGACATAGAGAAGGCGGGGGCAGTGCTGGCGGCGTCGCGTCCTACGGCGGTGAACCTGTTCTACGCGCTCGAGCGCGTGTCCGGGGTCGTGCGCGGGCTCGCTGCGGAAGGCGGGGCAGGCGCGGAGGTCGCCGCCATCCGCGAGGCTGTCCTGGCAGAAGCGCAGGCTATATTAGAGGAAGAGGAGGCGGCCTGCAAGGCCATTGGCGAGTACGGACTCACGCTGCTAACGCCGGGCATGCGGCTGCTCACGCACTGCAACGCGGGCGGGCTTGCGACCATCCGGTACGGGACGGCGCTGGCGCCCATGCTGCTCGGGGCGGAGCGAGGAATTACCTTCACGGTGTACGCGGACGAGACGCGGCCGCTGCTGCAGGGCGCGCGGCTCACGGCGTGGGAGCTCATGAACGCGGGGGTGGACGTGACGCTGATTACGGACAGCATGGCGGGGATGCTCATGGCGCAGGGGCGGATAGACGCGGTGATTACAGGCAGCGACCGGATAGCGGCCAACGGGGATTTTGCGAACAAGATCGGGACGTATTCGGTGGCGGTGCTCGCGCGGCACCACGGGATTCCGTTTTATGTGGCGGCGCCCACGTCGACCATAGATAAGGCCACGCCCACCGGAGCGCAGATTGTGATTGAGGAGCGCGCGCCCGAGGAGGTCACCTGCGGGCTGGGGCGGCGCACGGCGCCTGCGGGCGTCAAGGTCTACAACCCTGCCTTCGATGTCACGCCGGCGGCGCTTGCCACGGCCATCATAACCGAGCGTGGCGTGCTCACGCCGCCGTACCCCGAGGCCATAGCGGCGCTCGGATAGGGCGCGGTGCGGCCCGCCGGAAAGTGCCCGTACGGAAGCGCACAGCGCGCGTAACAAAAGGAGCGAAACATGCGGCTTGAAAAAGAACGCGAAGCGATTTGCGAATACGCCCGGCGGATGCTGCGGGCCGGTCTCACGCGCGGTAGCGGCGGCAATATCTCCGTGCTTGACCGCGGCGCCTTGGTCATGGCCATCACGCCGAGCGGGGTGGACTACGAGAAGATGGGGCCGGGCGACATAGTGCTGCTGGATATGGAAGGAAAGACTCTCGAGGGGCGGCTTAAGCCCTCCAGCGAGTGGCAGATGCACCTCGCCTGCTACCGGGCGCGCGCGGACGTGAACGCTGTGGTGCACACGCACTCGACTTTCGCCGTGACGCTCGCCTGTCTGGGGTGGGAGATTCCGCCGGTGCACTACCTGATCGGGTATGCCGGGACGCGCGTTCGCTGCTGCCGGTACGAGCGGTTCGGCTCGGAGGCGCTGGCGCAGCTCGCCGCGGAAACGCTCGGTCAGGAGAACGCCGTTCTGCTGGGCAACCACGGCCTGCTTGCCACAGGCCCAACGCTTAGCTATGCGTTTAACGCCGCGGAAGAAACCGAGTTCGTGGCCGAAATCTACTACCGCGCCCGCTTAGCCGGCGAGCCCGTGCTTCTCCCGGAAGAGGAGATGCGGGAGGTCGCGCCGCTGTTTCGCACCTACGGCCAGTAGCGCGCCCGGCAAGCGGGTCCCGCGTCAGTGCCCGACGCTCAGATCCCCAGCCGTGAACGTGGCGTAAGCCTGCTCCACCCACGCGGTCACGTAAGTAGCGTCCGTCGGATAAATCCACACGAACTTCACCTGGCACCCGTTGCCAGCCTCCATGTGCATGTAGTAAATCTCCGTCTGCGCCGCGTCCGTATAACCGGACACCGTGGCGGCCGTCTCGGTGTATGCCTCATACGTGACGGACCACCCGTTGGCGGCCGGCACTGCGCGGAAGCTCTCGACCTGCGCCGCCGTGCTCTGCGCCGGGATGTTGTTTATCCCGCTCGCCGAAAGCCGCACCTTCCCGTCCGTGCTCTGCCACGAGAGCCCGTCCCCGCCACTTGGCGCCGCCTGTGCCTTAAGCTCCGCCGGCACCTGAAGCGAGAACCCGAACCGCGCGTTCGTGTACGGCGTGTAGACGTTCGAGTGCACCACCTCGCCGGGCTGCGCGGCCGTCTCCTCGCTTACGCCTGCCTGCGAGGTCGCCTCTGCCGCTTCCTCCGCCGCGTCCTTCTCCGCTTCCGCTTCCTCTAAGGCCGCACCCGCCGAGGCAATCACGTCGGTGTCCGCCTCCGCGTCGCCCCCCGCCGCCTTGTCCTTGAACGGGTTAAATATCAATATGAGAAGCAGGGCCGCGAGCAGAACCGCACCGCCCACTATCCCGCCGATGACAATCGCTTTCTTGTTCCCCGGTTTCCCGCCGTCATGCTGCGCCGCCCGGTTCGCCTGCACAGCCGGCGCGGGCTGCGGCACAGGTTCCGCCTGCCACGGCGCCGCCTGTGAGTACGCAGGCTCCGGCGCCCGGGCTTCCGGCTGCCGCGGAATCTCCAACGTAGGTTCCTGCACCGGCGCCGCGAAATCCGCCTGAAAACTCTGCGGCTCATCGCGTGCGAAAAGTTCGCCCGTCTGCGGCGCCTCGGGCGCCGGCACAAACACCGGTTCCTCCGGCCACGCGTCTACCGCGACGGACTCTTCCGGCAGACCGTCCTGCGCGACAGGTTCCTGCGCAAGCCCCGCAGCAGGAATGCTCTCTTCCGTAAACGGTGCAGGCGTCGGCGCGCGCATCTTAACGCTCGCCCCGCAATAGGGACAGAACTTAGCCGCATCCCGAATCTGTTTCCCGCAATTCCCGCAAAACATCCGCAACCTCCCTTACAAAGCGCCACGTCCGCCCCGACAACAAACTAAGAACATAATACCACGCCCGCCACCCCCATTGCCGCCACGCTAAATCTGCAAGTAACAGGTGTACTTCCAGCCCCAGTCCGGGTGCGGGTGGGCGGATAGGGCGAAGCCTTGTTTTTGGTAGAAGCCTATCGCTTCCTCGACCGTCTCGGCGATAATGGGTCGCGCGTACTTTTTCTGCAAGGCCGTCACCATGGCCGCGCCTATGCCTTGGCGCTGGCGGCTATTCACGACGGCTATCAGGTGAATCTCTACGTTGTCCGCGTGCACTTCGAATCCGCAGATGCCGAGAACCTGCCCATCCACGAGCCATCCGTAGAAGTGCAGTTCATCCGAGGACCGGTACTTTTCCGCTTCCTTCGCCACGCCTTCCGGCGAACCGTCCACGGCAGCCAGCGCTACGATGCTGCCCACATCCGGGCTCGCGGCAAGGTGCTTAATATCCATGAACGCCGCGGATGCGTCGGTCGCATGGTTTTCGGCGGCGCGGAACTTGCTGCGTGTTACGTTTGCGCTGCTCATTTCGCGTTCCTCTCCCCGCGCCAGACGGCTATCTCCGTTATCAGATCCAGCGGCAGCGGGTCTTTGTGCGGCAGGCGGATGCCGCCTTTTGTCGTGTGAAACCCGGTGAGCTTGTCGGCGAAGACGGTGGTCGCTTCGCCGCCGGGGAACAGGCCTATCCATTTGGCGAAGAGCGCGAAGTGGATGAGGTTGCGGCCCTTCCAGAACGTGGGCATGCGGTAGCTGATCTTCTCCTGCGCCTCCGGCAGCGCCGCCTTAAGCGTGGCGTAAAGCTCGCGCAGCCGCGGCTGGTGCTCTTCCGCCTGCGCCGCGATGTACTCTTCAATCGTAACGGCGCCCGCATCGCAAAAATGATGCGGCGGCTCATATTCAAACTCTCGATGACACTTGGGGCACGTCCACATACCGCTCACCTCTTTCCCGCGGGATTACGCGCTGTCTACCCATCGCAGACATTGTACCATGTGGGCGCTGCTTTATTTTTCAGTAAATGTGGTGGATCTCGATGTGTGCTGCTTTATATTTTCGTTAATGTGGTATATCCGGGCCGCCACACACCACATTTACGGAAAAATAAAGCACGGCCAGGCCGAACCTACAGACTACCTGCAAATTTGGCCATAGAAGATTTTTCCATGTCACTGCACGCGGATTGCGGCCGTCATCCCCCCGTGAGCTTTTCGCGAAAAAAAATGATATTTTTTTAACATTCTCTATTGTAATCGCGAAATTTTTGTAGTTAAATATGTTCGTACCTTTTTTTCGCGTGTGTCGGAATTTTCCGACTTGTTTTCTGCGGAGCATGGTTCAGAGGTGCAAATTTTGGTTTGTAGGAGGTATCGTATATGGATTTTCAGTTGACCAAAGAACAAGAATTCGTTAGAAAAATGGTTCGGGAGTTCGCTGTTACCGAAGTCGAGCCCATTGCGGCGGATATCGACAAGGAACACCGTTTCCCCGAGGAGAACGTCAAGTTGATGGCACATTATGGCCTGCTGGGCGTACCGTTCCCGAAAGAGTGGGGCGGCAGCGGCGGCGACCACATCGCATATGCCATCACAGTAGAGGAACTTTCCCGCGTCTGCGCCACCACCGGCGTCATCTGTTCGGCACACACTTCCCTTTGTGCGTGGCCGATTTTTAATTATGGCACGGACGAGCAGAAGGAAAAGTACCTGAAACCCCTCGCCAGCGGCGAGAAGCTGGGCGCTTTCGGACTTACAGAGCCGAACGCCGGTACTGACGCTTCCGGCCAGCAGACGCGTGCAGAGGACAAGGGCGATCATTGGCTCCTGAACGGCACGAAGGTCTTTATCACGAACGGCGGCTACGCGGACACGTTCGTTGTCATGGCCATGACAGACAAATCCAAGGGCAACCGCGGCATTTCCTCCTTCATCGTAGAGAAGGGCTTCGAGGGCTTCTCTATAGGTAAGACAGAAGACAAGATGGGTATCTGCGGATCCTCCACCACCGAGCTGATCTTCCAGAACTGCAAAGTGCCGAAAGAAAACCTCCTGGGCAACGTAGGCGAGGGCTTCAAGGTAGCGCTCTCCACGCTGGACGGCGGCCGCATAGGTATCGCTTCTCAGGCGCTGGGTATCGCACAGGGCGCGCTGGATGTTACGGTTGACTATATGAAGGCGAGAAAGCAGTTTGGCAAGCGCCTGGCGGACATGGAAGCGCTGCGTTTCGAAGTCGCAGACATTCAGACCCGCATCGAGGCGTCCCGCCTGCTCATTTACCGCGCTGCAAATATGAAAGACAAGCACCTTCCTTACGGCCCCATGTCGGCCATGGCGAAGTACTTCGCATCCGAGACGGCTATGTACGCCACCACCAAGTGCGTACAGTTGCACGGCGGCTACGGCTACACGAAGGATTATCCGGTCGAGCGCATGATGCGCGACGCGAAGATCACGGAGATCTACGAAGGTACGACCGAGGCGCAGAAGCTCGTTATTGCTGCGTCGGTGTTCGGTAAGTAAGGAGGACGATATGGCATTTAAAATTATCGTATGTGCAAAACAGGTACCGGATACGAACGAGATCAAGATCGATCCGGTCACGAAAACCCTGAAGAGAGAAGGCGTTCCGGCCATTCTCAACCACGACGACGCGAACGCGCTGGAAGAGGCGCTGCGCATCAAGGACAAGTATCCGGACACGCATATTACCGTCATTACCATGGGCCCGCCGCAGGCGAAGGACATGCTCATGGAGTGTATCGCGATGGGTGCGGATGAGGGCGTGCTGTCCTCCGACCGTGCGCTCGGCGGTTCCGACACGTGGGCCACGTCCAACGCGCTGGCCGCTACGGTTCGCAAGGTTGCCGAGAAGAACGGCGGCTACGACCTGATCTTTGCCGGACGGCAGGCGATTGACGGCGACACGGCGCAGGTCGGCCCGCAGATGGCGGAGAAGCTCGGCCTCCCGCAGATTACCTACGTGAAGGAGTTCGAGATAGCGGACGACATGAAGACCATCACGGTCAAGCGCGCGCTGGAAGACGGCTATCAGATTCTGAAGATTAAGACCCCGTGCATGCTCACGGCCATCAAGGAACTGAACACCCCGCGCTACATGTCCATAGGCGGCATCTATGAAGCGACGCAGAAGGAGATCCCCACGTACTCGGCGGCGGATCTGGGCGTAGACCCCGATAAGGAAGTCGGTCTGCTCGCCTCTCCGACCAACGTCTACCGGTCGTTCACCCCGGCCCCGAAGGGCAAGGGCGTCATGATTGAAGCCGAGACGGAGAAGGAACAGGCGGATAAGCTGCTCGTCGGCCTCAAGTCCAAGTTTGTGATATAGGAGGATCTACTATGGCAATTGTCGTATTAAAAGATAAATGTAAAGGATGCAAACTCTGCGTCAAGGCCTGCCCGTTTGAAGCCATCGACATGGACGGCAAGCTCGCTGTCATCAACGAAAAGTGCACGTCCTGCAAGCAGTGCGTGGCCACCTGTAAGTTCGATGCCATCGAGGACACGGATGCCGGCAAGGAAGAAGAAGTCGTCGATCTGACCGCGTACAAGCACGTTTGGGTGTATGCGGAGCAGCGCGCCGGCAAGCTCATGAACGTAGCGCTCGAGCTCATAGGCGAAGGCCGCCGTCTCGCGCGTGAAATCAGCGACGAGACCAAGGTCTACGCGGTTCTCGTGGGCGACAAGGTCGACCAGCTCGCAAGCGAGTGCTTTGCCTACGGTGCGGACGGCGTCTACCTGCTCGAGAACGATCTGCTGAAGATCTACAACACCGACGGTTACACGAAGGTTCTTACGGATTCTATCCGCCAATACAAGCCGGAAATCGTTATCTTCGGCGCGACCTATATCGGCCGTGACCTGGCGCCCCGCGTAGCCGCAAGACTGAACACCGGTCTTACCGCGGACTGCACGCGTCTGGACGTCAAGGTCTCCAGCTATATCGATTATGCTAACAAGAACACCACGCTCGACACCTCGGACCTCGACCCGAACTCCACGGAGACCGGCCTCAAGCAGACCCGTCCCGCGTTCGGCGGAAACCTCATGGCGACCATCATTTGCCCGAGAACCCGTCCGCAGATGTCCACCGTGCGTCCCGGCGTTATGACCAAGATCGACCGCATAGAAGGTGCGACCGGCGAGATTATCAATGCGCCCGTAGAGCTTGCGGCCAGCGACATCCACGTGGAGATCGTAGACGTGGTCAAGAGCGCCAAGGAAATCGTGTCCCTCTCGGATGCGGAGATCATCTGCTCCGGCGGCCGCGGTCTGGGCGACCCCTCCGGCTTCGACCTGATTCGCGAATTCGCGGCGAAGGTAGGCGGCGTGGTAGGTTCCTCCCGTGCGGCGGTAGACGCCGGCTGGATTGACCATTCGCACCAGGTAGGCCAGACAGGCACCACCGTAAAGCCCAAGATTTACTTTGCTTGCGGTATCTCCGGCGCCATCCAGCATCTGGCCGGCATGCAGACCTCGGACATCATTGTGGCGATCAACAAGGATCCGGATGCGCCCATCTTTGAGGTGGCGGACTTCGGCATCGTGGGCGACCTGTATAAGGTGATACCCGAGATTATCGCGGAGTGGGATAAGGCGGAGGAGCTTTATTCCGAGTCGCTACACCACACAGCGTAGGCTTGTCTTTTTTCCGCATTGCACGCACGATGTGCCAGAACCCGTGCTCACGTACTTATAGTACGCTCCGCGCGGAACCTGGCCCAGTCGCACGCACACTACGAAAAAAATACTGCGGCTTATAAGTAATGCGGACTATTTGTTAGGCAGAGAAAAAAGAGAATAAGAGCGGCGGGCTTGCCTGCTGCTCTTTGTTTGTATGGTAGAATAGGGCGGTAGCAGGAGGTGCGTTATGGGTTGGCAGGCGGATTTACGCCCTTTGGGTGAGTATATAGAGGCTTTTGGCGCGGAGGCAAGGCTCGTTTGCGGGACGGAGGAGGTGCTGCCGCGCCGGGTGCGCGCGGTCACCTACGATTCGCGCGAGGCAGGCGAGGGCTCTCTCTTCTTCTGCAAGGGCGCGCATTTTTCCGCGGACTATGCGCTGGCTGCCGCGAAGCGCGGGGCCGTAGGCTACGTATTTGATGAGAAAAGCGACCCCACCGCGCTGCTGGCGGAGGCCGGCTACGCGGACCTTCCCGGCATCTTCGTGCCTGACATTCGCCCGGCCATCTCGCAGGCCGCCGCGCTCTACTACAAGGGGCTGCGGGAGAACCTCACAATCATAGGCTTTACCGGCACCAAGGGCAAGTCCACGACCACCTACTATTCCCGCGCCATTCTCGACGCGTGGATGAAGCGCGAGGGCCGGCCCGCGAGCGCCGTGCTCTCCGGCATAGAGAACTACGACGGCGTGGTTTGCGAGGAGTCGCACCTGACCACGCAAGAAGTCTTTGAGCTGTACAAGCATTTCCGTAACGCCGTTTCAAGCGGCATAACCCATCTGACCATGGAGGTTTCCAGCCAGGCGCTCAAATACGGGCGCACGCGCGGGCTGGGTTTCGACGTGGCGGGCTTCCTGAACATAGGCGAGGATCACATAAGCGATATAGAGCATGCGGACCTCGAGGACTATTTCACCTCGAAGCTCAAGATATTCGAGGGTAGCCGGTTCGCGTGCGTGAATCTGGGCGCGGACGAGGCGGCGCGCGTTCTGAAGGCCGCCGGGGCCGCGCAGCAGACCATAACCTTCGGTCAGCAGGAGGCCGCGGACGTTTACGGATATGCTACGGTGCCCACGGACGCGGGCGTGGCTTTCCGCGTGCGCACGCGGGACTGGGACGCGCCGTTCTACATCTCTATGGGCGGGCTTTTTAACGTGGACAATGCTTTGGCTGCCATCGCTTCCGCCCACGCCCTCGGCGCGCCGGTAGAGGCGATTCAGGAGGGTCTCGCCCAGGCCAAGGCTTCCGGCCGGATGGAGCTTTTCGCGGGGCCGGACGGCAAGACCATTCTCGTGGACTACGCGCACAACAAGATGAGCTACGAGGCGCTCTTCTCTTCGGTGGCGGAGGAATACCCGAGCCGGCCGGTAATCACGCTCTTCGGCTGTCCGGGCGGCAAGGCGCAGGCCAGAAGGCGCGAGCTATCGGAGATTGCGGCGCCCGCGTCGGAGGCGGTATACGTGACGGAGGAAGACCCCGGGGAGGAGCCGCCGGAGAAAATCGCGGCGGAGATCCTGGGCTATATAAAAGAAGCCGGCGGGCATGGCATTGACATAGCGGACCGCACGGAAGCGATTACGCGGGCCATAACGGAGGCGCCGGCGGGCGCGGTGGTGCTCGTTCTGGGGAAGGGGCGCGAGACGCGGCAGAAGCGCGGGACGGCGTACGTGCCGGTGGAGTCGGACGTGCAGATTGTGCAGAGGGTTATAACCAGCTAAGCCGGTTGGGCGTAGGTGGCTACCTGGTTTCTGCCGGATTCCTTGGCGTTATACAGGGCCTCGTCGGCGCGGCGAATGAGCTCATCCAGATTCTCCACGTCCGCGTGCAGCTCGGCGACCCCGAGGCTGCAGGTGAACGGAATCTCTTCGCCCAGATAGACGCACGGCTTTTCCTCCACCTTCAAGCGAATGCGCTCGGCGAGCTGCCGGCCTATGTTTATGTCGGCGTTCGCGAGGAAGATGACAAACTCCTCGCCGCCATAGCGGGCCACGATATCGTAGGTGCGCACGGCGCTGCGCAGGCGGTTGCTCACGGTGCGGAGCACCTCGTCGCCGGCGGCATGGCCGTAGGTGTCGTTGACCACCTTGAAGTGGTCGAGGTCGAGCATTATGAGGCTCGCCGGGGAGTTCGTGCGCTGGGCGCGGTCCAGTTCCTTGAGCGCGTGGTCGAGGAAGTAGCGCCGGTTGTAGAGTCCGGTCAGGCCGTCGGTGTAGGCGGCGGTTTCGAGCTGCTTCATGAGGCGCACGTTTTCCGTAACATCCTGAATGAGAATGATGATGCCAATGGTCTTGCCGGACGCCATGACGCGGTGCACCCAGGCGTTAAACGCGCGCTCTTCTCCGCCGTCCTTGCCCGGCAGGGTGAAGCTTATGTCGCGGTACTCCTGCGAGCCGTCTATGCCGCGCAGCGCCAGAGGCCAGCCTGTGATCTTCTCCAGCGTGCTGCCCTTGCCGGTGCGCGCGAGGTCGGGGAACAGCTCTTTGGCAAAGGCGTTGGCGGACGAGTAGCGCAGCCGGCCGTCCAGATAGATGAAGGCGTCGCGAATCATATCGAACGAAGCGGACTGGGCCCGCGTGGAAAAGTCGAAGAGGTCGTAACGGAGCACGCCAAAGTAAAGAATCAGGTTCGTGATGAGAATGGCGAACGGCGTGAAGTTTATGCCGTGCGGGTCCGTGTGGGCTATGTAGGTAATCCCCAGGTAGAGGAAGTTGGCCAGCATGGGCGCCACGCTCGCGAAGAGAAACAGCAGGAGCTGCAGCGTATAGCTTTTGTCCCACTTGTTCATGCAGCGGAGGATTATGCCCACGGAGATGGCTATGCACACGATGGCTGTGCCATAGACTAAGTAGTACAGCGGTCCCTGCTCAACTATCATGAGTCCGTGGACGCGGGTTTCGGCGGTGTAGGTGTACTCCTTGTAGATGAGGTTGGTCTTTTCCGTGGTCCATACGAGGCCGAGGTTGAAGGTCGGCAGGGCGACGAGCAGGGCCTTGACTAAGGCCGGCAGGCGAATCTCGCAGTAGTCGGAGAGGAAGAGCAGGAACAGCGGCGACATGAAGCAGACGCCCACGTACATGACCTTGACGCCCGTGAGCGCGCCGCCCGTGTCCGTGGCCGAGACTTCCATGAAGTTGCCCAGCGTATAGAAAAGCAGGCCGATGAGGCAAAAGATGAACAGGTTCTTCTTCTCGCTCCGGCAATTTAAGATGGTGACCGCGATCAGATACCCGGAAAGGGCAATGCTCGCCACCAGCGCTATTTGCACGATGGTATTTGTCAAACTACTACAACCCCTTGTAATTTCACTTTTTGTTCCGTTTAGTATAGCACAGTTTCGTATCACGATTTTTGCGGACCTTTGTTTTTTCTTTTACGCCGCGTGTACCAGTATTTGACTGAACCTTTCCGGCTTGCCCCGCTCCTCTACTCTGTATGGTATAATTGACTCTGAATAGGAGTGTTAGTTTATGGATGAACGCAGAAACGAAAGCGGCGACAGTCCGTTTACGCCGTCTACGTCGCGGGAGCGGCATTATGAGGCGGTAAATAGAATCAAGAGCGAGGTACAGGCGGACGGGCAGCGGGCCCGCAGCGCTGTGCCGCCGCGCCGCACGTCTTCAGACACCTCGGTCTATCGGCCGGTAGAGTCCGGCAGCAGGCCGGTGGGGCGGCAGACGCGGCAGACCCAGGTGGCGCGCCAGGTAGGCGCCGGACAGACGACCCGGCCCACAGGCGCAAGCCAAACGGCCAGGCCAGCGAGCGCCGGACAGACGGCGCGTCCGGCAGGCACAGCGGCCAGGCCCACAGGTACAGGCTCGGCGGCACGGCCCGCGAGCGCCGGCACCCGCCCGGCTTCCCAGGCTGCGCGTCCGGCAGGCACAGGCACAACCGCGCGTCCCGCAGGCACAGGCTCGGCGGCACGGCCCGCGAGCGCCGGTTCCCGTCCCGTTTCACAGGGTGGCCGCCCGGCAGGCACGGGCGCACGGACCGCGAGCAGCGGCAGCGCTACCCCCACCGGGTTTTACTCGCGCCCGAAATCCACAGAAACTTCGCGCACCGCGGGCAGTCGCAGCTCGGCTTCCGGCACGCGCACATCGGCTTCCGGCAGCAGGACCTCGTCCGCGCAGACGCAGGCCTCCCGCTCCAGCCGAAACGGCAAGAAGGACCAGACCGCCGTGGCAGCCCGCCGTTCGAAGAACGCCGGCAGCGGCAAGGGTAGCACGAAGAAGCGCCGCAAGGCCCGGAAAAAACACCATGCACTCAAGACGGTGCTCGCCACCTTCTTCATCCTCATGCTCGTCGGCGTGGCCGCGGGTGTGCTTTACGTGTATTCCGTCATAAAGGACGTACCGGACATCAACCCGCAGGACGTGGAATCCCGGCTTCGCCTCACTTCTACCCTGTACGACGATCAGGGGCAGCCCATAAAGAACCTGTATCTGGGCGATGGCGAGCGAACGCTGGTCAAGTACGAACAGCTGCCGGAGAACATGGTGGATGCCATAGTGGCCATAGAGGACAAGACCTTCTGGGAGCACCACGGTTTTAACTTTATCCGCATAGTGGGCGCCGTGAAGGACGCGGTCTTCAGCGGCGGCGACATAAGCGGCACCAGTACCATAACCCAACAGCTGGCCAGAAACATCTGGCTGGCGGATGAGAAGAGCGAGCGCTCCCTCGACCGGAAACTCAAGGAAGCGTATTACGCCGTGCAGATTGAAAAGTCCTTATCCAAGGAAGAAATTCTCACGGCTTATCTGAACAGCATTTCGCTCGGCAACAAGAGCTACGGTGTGCAGGCTGCGGCGGAAGCCTATTTTGGAAAGGACATAGGCGATTTGGACTTGCTGGAATGCGCCACGCTGGCAGCCCTCCCGGCGTCTCCGTCCGTCTATGCGCCGGTAGTGATAGTGGATAAGGGCACCATTGCCGCGGACGACCCGCGCCTGCTGCTCGTGGGCACGCAGTACGACTACATCTACAGCGACACGGTGGTGAGCCGCGTGCATCTGGTGCTCCAGATGATGCTCGATCAGGACTATATAACCCAGGAGGAGTACGACGCGGCCATAGCGGATGACCTGCGCTTACACCTGCACCCCTCCGAGGACCAGGTGGATCCCAACACCAGCGCCTTCGTGGAATGGGCGCTCGATAACGTGGCGGAGAACCTCCTGGCAGCCTATCCGGACCGCTTCGATAATTACAACGAGGCATTGAGCTACGTGTATTCCGGCGGAATAAAGATTTACTCGACCGTGAACCGGCAGTGGCAGAACATCATAGCGGAGGTCTTCGCGGACCCGTGGACCTGGCCGGACATCGCGTGGTTCCCGACCGACGCGGCGGGCAATATGGTCACGGACGCCGGCGCGGTCTCGCTGTACGCCTACGGCAACATGTTAGACGGGGCGGGCTATTACCACTTCGCCTATTCCGAGGACCCGGCGGCCACGGAGGTGGCCTGGACGGAGGACGGCAGCCTGAAGATCATGGCCGGCCACCGCCTGAAGCTCTACGCCACGCAGGTCTATGACGAGAACGGGGACCTGGCGGACGACGTGTCCGTGGAGCTTTCCGGCATGTATTCCTACGACGCGAACGGCACCCTGCTCATGAGCAGCGGCGGCTATGTGAATATTCCTTTCGGCTACAAGACGCTGGACGAAGAGGGCAATTGTATCGTTGACAAGAGTTTCTTTACCGACTTCCCGGGCTGGATCGTAGTGGACGAGAACGGCATTCATATCCCGCCGAGCACCATAACCGTGCAGCAGTTCACGGTGCAGCCGCAGGCCGCCATGGTCATTATGGATAACCATACGGGCCAGGTGAAGGCCATGATGGGCGGCCGCAGCATTCAGGGCGAGATGAGCTGGAACCGCGCGCTTTCCGCACGGCAGCCCGGCTCTGCCATGAAGCCCATGGGAACGTACTCCGCGGCGCTGCAGATGGGCGCGGAGATGGTGCCCATAGAAAACGGCGAGGCCGGATACGGCACCTACTGGACGCCTATGAGCGTCATCAAGGACGAGAAGTTTACCTGGGGCGGCTGGAGCCCGCAGAACTGGTACCTTTCCTACCGCGGCAACATGACCATGCGCACGGCCATAGAGCAGTCCGTGAACGTGGTGGCGGTCAAGGTGCAGCTGAACGTAGGAAACGAGCGGTCCGTGCAGATGCTGCATAACCTGGGTATATCCACGCTGGTCGAGGAAGGCGCCACGAACGATCTGGTGCCGTCCGCGCTCGCGCTCGGCGGCATGACCCGCGGGGTTACGCCGCTGGAGATTACCGCGGCTTACGCCACGTTCGCCAATTCGGGCGTGTACAACAAGCCCATAGGCTATACGCAGGTGCTGGACCGCGACGGCAACGTGCTGCTTGACGGAACCACCGAATCCCGGCAGGCCATGGACGCGGGCGTCGCGTGGCTCATAAACGACATGCTGCGCACGGCCGTAACCCGCGGCGTGTGCGTGAACGCCGCCATCTCCGGTATACAGACGGCGGGCAAGACCGGTACCACCGAGAACAATCACAACATCTGGTTCGTGGGCAACACCCCGAACTATGCGGCGGCCGTCTGGTGCGGCGCGGACTTCGAGGCGCAGCTGAATGCGGACTCTCCGCTCACGGCGTCTATCTGGTCCAAGATACTCAGCCGCTGTTTTAACGAGTCCGGCATAGACCCCGGGACGTCCTTCGCGGCGGCGCCGGCCAACGTGGAGCTGGTCAGCGTGAGCGGTGTGACGGACTACGTCATTAAGGGCACGGCGCCCACCAAGATTAACGCTTCCGTGGGTACGGTCACCAAGTCCATCTGTACGGACACGGGCTATCTGGCCACGCCGTGGTGTACGCACGTGGAGGAAAAGGAATTTGAGAGCGCCGATGCGCCCAAGTTCTACTGCAACATACACAACACGAATCCGGGCGCCTATCCCATAGACCCCGGGCAGAGTCTGGTGGTGCAGGTGGCCATACCGAACGTGGTGGGAACCAGCGCTTCCCTCGCGCAGGCTACCCTTGCCGCCTCCGGCTTTAACGTGGTCATCACGTATAACAACGACCCGTCGGGAGACGGCTCGACCGTCCTGGCGCAGGATAAGTCCGGCACGGCCGAGCAGGGCGCTACGATTACGCTGGTTATCAGCGGATCTCTGGCGCCGGCGCCCACGCCCACGCCCACGCCCACGCCCACGCCTACAGGAGGGGCTATCGGCGGCATTGGCGGAGGCGGGTAACGGGTCAGGGGCGAAGCGCGCCCTGAAATACGAACATATGTTTGCAAATTGTCGCCGGAAGGAGTGTAGGGGATGCTGGATAGTATCGATGTAGCAAGAGCGACCATAGAGCTGGCTATCACGCCGTCGCGTGATGCCGAGGAAAAGTGCATAAAGAAACTGGCGGAGAAGGATATTCAGGCGACCGCCGTGGACGTGGGCGGAGACGTGGTAAATTCCGTGCACGTGGTAATCGAGCGGGCCATCCACGCCTCGCGCAAGGCGGGCCTCACGCGGGAAAACCACGTGCAGGACGGCGCCATAGCCGGCGCGGCCCGGGAGGCGGTAACGCAGATTGCCAGCAAGGCGACCGGCCTGAACGGCGGCGGCAAGATAGCCATCTGCCGGCATCACGAGCATCTGGTGGTGTGCATTTTTATGAGCATAGGGCTGCTGTATCTGAACGACGTGGTCATAGGCCTGTCGCACAGATCTCTGCCTGACGAATGAGTGAAGGACGAACATGAGTGACGAATTTAATCCGGTAGCGTTTTTTTTAAGTGAAAAGCATTTTCTGCAGACCCCCGTTTGGGGGCGTTTTCAGGAGCGGCTGGGAAACGAGGTCGTAACGGGCGGCGGCACGGCTGCGGACGGCGGCACGTACGAGTACCTGGCCATCTGCGAGCACGGGCGCTTAAGCTCGCGCCTCTACTGTCCCTACGGCCCGACGTATGACACCGTGGGCGCGCTGATTGAGGCGCTGGCCTTCCTCGGGAAGGAAGCGCGGGCACGCGGTCTTTCCTTTATACGGGTGGAGCCGCACGGCCCGCTCGGGGAGGCGGAACTGGCGAAAACGGGACTGAAGAAGGCCCGCCGCACCGTACAACCCCAGGACACGATAATAAACGACGTCCGCGAAAGCGCCACCACGCCGGAAAGCATCATTGCCGCCACCTCCACACTGCGCCGCCGGCTCTACCGCCGCGGGGAGAAGGAGGGCGTGGTCTACGAGGTGAGCTACGACCCGGCGCAGATCGGGCATTTCATAGACATGATTCACAACGTGTCGGACCGAACGGGCATGCACCCGCATCCGGATTCCTACTTCGAAAAAACCGCGGAAGTGCTCTTCCCCGAGAAGGCGGGCGGCCTACTGCTGGCCAGGCTCGAGGATAAGCCCATCTCCGCGATTATCTTCTATACGGACGGCAAGGTGATGAGCTACGCCCACGCGGCGAACTACAGCGAATACCGCAAGCTCTCGCCGGCGAGCGGCCTGTACTCTTTTGCGCTGCTGCATGCGCGGGAGAGCGGGCACGTGCTGTTCGACGCGTACGGTGTGGCGCCGGTGGACGCGCCTGCCGCGCACACATGGAGCGGGTTTACCGCGTTTAAGGAATCGTTCGGCGGCGTGCGCGTGCACTATCCCGGAACCTGGGAGCTGCCGGTCAAGAAGTTACAGTATACCGCCTATTCCATGCTGGGGAAATTCCTCATCAAGGAGAAGGGCTGAGCAGGAGGGGGACGTATGATCGACCTGACCATTCACGAAGAAGTACTCGCAAAGAACATAGAAAACGCGCGCGAAAAGGGCATAATCCTGCCCACGTTTAAGCAGATGCGCGACCCGGCGGCCTACGTGCCGGAGGAGATTCAGGAGAAGCTCAAGGGCGTGGGGCTCTGGGACATAGACTCGCTCAACCTCTTCCGCGTGACCTGGCGCAACGAGCCCGTGGAAACGGGCGGCGGGTTCGGCGGCCCGAACTACATAGAGCTTCCGCGCGCGCTTACCGGCGTGAAGGCGCGGATTATCTGCATGGTCGGCAAGTGGTTTCCCACGGGCTGCCACAAGGTGGGCGCCTCCTACGGCTGCCTCGTTCCGACCCTCGTCACAGGACGCTTCGACGCCATGGCCCAAAAGGCGGCATGGCCCTCCACCGGGAACTATTGCCGCGGCGGCGCGTTTAACTCCAAGCTGCTCGGCGTGGATTCCATAGCCATTCTGCCCGAAGGCATGAGCCGTGAGCGCTTCGAGTGGCTCTCCAAGGTGGCCACGGAGGTCATAGCCACGCCCGGCACGGAGAGCAACGTCAAGGAGATTTTCGACAAGACCCGGGAGCTGAAGCAGCGCCCGGACGTCATGATTTTCAACCAGTTTGAGGAGATGGGCAACTATCTGTGGCACTACCGGATAACGGCGGCGGCAATAGAGGCCGCGTACGAGGACGCCAAGCAGGCGGACAGCCGGTTCGCCGGTGCCTGCTTCAACAGCGGCAGCGCGGGCACCATAGGCAGCGGCGACTACCTCAAGCAGCGCTACCCCGAGAGCAAAGTGGCGGTGGGCGAGGCCCTGCAGTGTCCCACGATTCTGGAGAACGGCTTCGGCGCGCACCGCATAGAGGGCATAGGCGACAAGCACATCCCATGGATTCACAACGTCCGCAACACGGATCTGGTGGCGGACATAGACGACGCGGACTGCATGGCCATTTTGCGCCTGTTCAACGAGCCGGCCGGCCGCGAGTTTCTTGCCGCCGAGCTGCACCTGCTGCCGGAGGAACTCGAGAACCTGTCGCTCATGGGCATTTCGGGCATAGCCAACATGCTCACGGCCATAAAATTCGCCAAGTACTACGAGCTCACGGAGCGCGACGTGGTGGCCACGGTCCTCACGGACAGCATGGATATGTACGGCTCCAGGCTGGTGGAGCTGCGCGAGGCGGAAGGGGACTACACCCCGCTGCGCGCGGCGGCAGACCTGGCGCGGAGCCTGCACGGGCAGAACACGGCCCATCTTGCGGAGCTCACCTACGCGGACAGAAAGCGCGTGCACAACCTCAAGTACTTCACGTGGGTGGAGCAGCAGGGCCGCACCGCGGAAGAACTCAGCGCCCAATGGTACGACCAGGACGCCACCTTCGCAGGCGTACAAAACCAGGTAGACGCCTTAGACGCCCTGATAGAAGACTTCAACAAGCGTGCCCGCGGGTAAGGCTGCCGGGACAGTTACGGCATAAAAAAAGCGTTGGGACTCTGAATCCCAACGTTTTCTTTTGGAGGCGACACCCGGACTCGAACCGGGGATAAAGGTTTTGCAGACCTCTGCCTTACCACTTGGCTATGTCGCCCCATACTGCGGGTAAAAAAATGGCTAGGGCGGCAGGATTCGAACCTGCGCATGACGGAATCAGAATCCGTTGCCTTACCGCTTGGCGACGCCCCATCGTTTTGCCTTAACAGTATAACATATTTGGGGTGGGTAGTGGGATTCGAACCCACGCATGCATGGACCACAACCATGTGTCTTAACCACTTGACTATACCCACCAAGTTAGTCACAAAAAATCCTGCGTATACATAAAATGGCGACCTGAACGGGGCTCGAACCCGTGACCTCCAGCGTGACAGGCTGGCATTCTAACCAACTGAACTACCAGGCCGCGCATGACGCCCGAAGGAGTCATGAGTGGTAGCGGCGAGTGGAGTCGAACCACCGACCTTCCGGGTATGAACCGGACGCTCTAACCAACTAAGCTACACCGCCAAATTTATACGGCCTACGCATAGGCCGCGAACAAAATCTTAACATTCCAAGAGCTACAGTGTCAAGGAAATTGCATTCACATATGAAGAAAAACTTCAACTGACAGAAAGAAGTATCAATACAAAGCGAACGTATGTTGTTCCAAGGAATTTGACCTGATCCCCAAAACTCTGGTCCAACTTGCGTGTTAGAAGTGAGTATAATTTGAGCAAGGAGGAGAGCCATGAAAAACACCAGGTACACGGAGGAGCAGATATCGTTTGCGCTT
>JAISTV010000006.1 GCA_031272485.1 Eubacteriales Family XIII. Incertae Sedis bacterium | reverse complement strand
CAGGCATATGTCTACAGCTTCCTGCTTGACACCCTTGGGGCCGGTCACGATTTTTGCGTTTCGGGGCGGGATTTTCCGCGCCACTCCGCTGGGCAGTACCGTTTTCCCGGACCGAAACGAAAATAACGTGACGAAAACGCGGTTTTTCCGGCATATCCTCGTCGTTCGCCGGACCGAAACGCAAAAATCGCACAGAGCGGGGTGGCTGCGTTTGCGCGTGGCCGGGGTGCGGCGGCTGGACTCGCGGGGGGCGGTGCTGGATTGCCGGAACAAGTCCGGCAATGACGGCGCGTGATGCTTGCGCGGACGAGGCGTGGTGCCTGCGTGGGGACGGCGCGTGCTCGCGCGTGGGGGTTTTGGTTATCGGTGATAACCTTTTTCGCGGCTTTTTTGCGAAAAACTCGAAAAATTATATAATTGGTATAGAAACTTTGCGGAACGGATTCTCCGGACTGTGTTTTTCAAATTCATAAGTGAATAGACTTGATTCCGAGGGTTATGGTCGTGGCAGTAAAGACGAGGGATGGCGTGAACGACTTTTCTAAGACCGTTGGACAAAGGGTGCGTACTTACCGGAAACGAGCGGGCCTGAGCCAGGAGGAACTGGCGGAGAAGGCTGGCTTACATTCGACATACATAAGCATCGTCGAGCGTGGGGAGAAGAACGTGACACTACGGATTGTCTACCAGATATCCGCTGCGCTGGGCGTGCCCCTGGACGAACTGTTCGCAAACATCCGAATCAAGGGCGACCGTCACTCCGTGGCCAAGGCTTGTTACGAGATCATCCTCTCCATGCCGGAGGGAGATCAGGAGGCTGTCTATCGAATCCTTGAGGAAATCAGTGTACTGCGCTCTGCGCACTGAATGCGCCGTACACCAACCCCTCACCCCTCCGGCAGCATCTATATATGACGTGGCGCGCCGCGCTTTTTCATAGTATAATTCCCTGTATGAACAATAAAGAAACCCGAAACGAAAATGCGCCCGGCGGCGCAGTTTTTTCAAGCGATGGTGCGCTCGCGGCGCGTGTCGTATCTTTCCGCCGGGATTTGCACCGCATACCGGAGCTGGGCAGAAACCTGCCGAAGACCACGGCCTACCTGCTGGACTACCTGCGCACCCTGCCCTGCGAGATTACGCCTGTAACCGATGCCGGCTTCGTGGCGTTTTTCCGCGCGCCGGCCGCCTCGCCACGCAGTACCATAGCCTTCCGCACGGACATGGACGCGCTGCCCATAGAGGAGGCCACGGGGCTGGACTTCGCGAGCGAGCACCCCGGCTGCATGCACGCGTGCGGCCACGACGGTCATATGAGCATGCTGCTCGGCCTGGCCGCCTGGATTTCCGAAAACCTCGAGAGCCTGCCCGTGAATGTCCTGCTCGTCTTTCAGGCGGCGGAGGAGACCACCGGCGGCGCCAAGGACTTTTGCGCGAGCACCGTCTTCGCGGACCACGGCGTGAAGGCCATCTACGGCCAGCACCTCTGGCCTGGCTTCCCCAAGGGGACCGTCATCTGCCGCCGCGGCGACTTCATGGCCTCCACCTTCGTGTTCGTCATAGACATATTGGGACGCTCCACCCACGTGGGCACCTACCGCCAGGGCATAGACGCCCTCGAGGCCGGCGCCGCATACATATCCCGCATCTATGAGATGGAGAAAACCGTGGTGGCGTCTGACGTAAGGCGGCTCCTGCGCGTGGGGCGTTTCGAAAGCGGCAGGACAGCTAACGTGGTGCCGGCAAAGGCGCAGCTGGAGGGAACGCTCCGGACCTACGATCCCGCCGTGCACGAGCTTATGTGGTCCCGGATGCTCGAAATCGCAGGAGATATAGAGCAGCAGACCGGCGCGAGATTCACGCTCAGGCACTCGGACGCGTACCCCGCGGTGCGCAACCCGGACGAACTGTTCGATCGGGCGAAGGCCGCGCTCACAGGCGCGGGCATATCCTTCTTCGAGCCGGAGGAGCCGCTGCTCATAGCAGAGGACTTCGGCTGCTACGGGCAGATTCTGCCGTCGCTGTATCTGCACCTGGGGACGGGCGTGGACGCGGCGCTTCACACGAACAACTATATGCTGGACGAGGATGTGCTCATGGACGGCGTTCGCGTCTTCCGGGAAATCCTGTTGTCCTACAAGTAAGCGGAGATAAGAAATATGACGAACAAAGACGACCAGAAGTACATAGCCGGTCTGCTCTTCGGAGATGCCACACTCACGCCGGAGGAATGCGAAGAGAAATATCCGCCGCGCGGCGTCGGGGAGGGCGTGGCCATTACGAGACTGGGACCAAGCCCAACGGGCTTTATTCACTTAGGCAACTTATACATGGCGTTCCTGAACGCGAAGCTCTCCGCCCAGACGGACGGCGTGCTGATTCTGCGTATAGAGGATACGGACCGGAAGCGCGAGGTGGCGGGGGCGGTGGAAGTGCTCATCTCCTCGCTGGCCTACTTCGGCGTGCAGTTCAACGAGGGGGTCATGTACGACGCGCAGGCGGATGTGATTTCCGAGCGCGGCAGCTACGGGCCATACTACCAAAGCGCGCGGGGGGAGATATACAAGGCGTTCGTGAAGCGGCTGGTGGAGGAAGGCAAGGCGTACCCCTGCTTCCTGTCCGAGGCGGAGCTAACAGAGATGCGCAGCCTGCAGGAGCAACAGAAGGTAACGCCGGGCGTCTACGGCGCGTGGGCCAGGTACCGGAACGCCACGGCAGGCGAGGTGGAGGCGCTGCTCGCGGAGAAGCGGCCTTACGTGATTCGCTTCCGCGCGGACGAGGAGGACGGCACGTATGTAGAGGCGGCGGACGGGATTCGCGGCACGCTGCGGATGCCTAAGAACTATATGGACGTGGTCATTTTGAAGTCGGACGGGCTGCCTACGTATCATTTTGCGCACGTGGTGGACGACCACCTTATGCGCACCACGCACGTGATTCGCGGGGAGGAGTGGATCGCGTCGCTGCCTGTGCACGTGGCGCTGTTCGGGGCGCTCGGCTGGGACGTACCGCTGTACTGCCACTCGACCGTGCTCATGAAGATAGACGAGGAGAGCGGAAACAAGCGCAAGCTCAGCAAGCGCAAGGACCCGGAACTCTCGCTTGAGTATTATCGCAGCACGGGGTATCACCCGCAGGCCATATCCGAATACCTGCTGACCATAATCAACTCCAACTTCGAGGAGTGGCGGGCGGAAAACCCGGATGCACCGATAAGCGCCTTTCAGATGTCCACGGAGAAGATGGGGATCTCGGGGATTCTCTTCGACCTCGAGAAGCTGCAGGACGTGAGCAAGGAAGTGCTGCTGCGGATTCCGGCCGGGGAGCTCGCGGCGTTTCTGCTGCATTGGGCGCGCCTGTACGACGAGGACGCTTACCGCGCCATGTCC
The DNA here is from genome assembly GCA_031272485.1 of Eubacteriales Family XIII. Incertae Sedis bacterium. Lineage (GTDB taxonomy): Bacteria > Bacillota > Clostridia > Peptostreptococcales > Anaerovoracaceae > JAISTV01. Next base: position 65,012 of record JAISTV010000006.1, on the reverse strand, counting down.
CGGGACGAGGAGAAACTCGCGCGAATCTTGGACATAGGGCGCAGCGGGGACAAGCCGCGCAAGGACCTGGCCTACGCAAAGCAGATGCGCGACTTTATAGCCTACTTCTACGACGAGCTGTTCGAGAAGCAGGATGACTGGCCCGGGAACGCGGCGGCGGACGCAGGCGTGCTGCTCGCCGGCTACCTCGAAACGCTTGACCTGGCGGATGACCGCGACACCTGGTTCGATAAAATCCGGCAGCTTGCCGTGGCGAACGGCTACGCCGCCAAGCCCAAGGACTACAAGAAAAACCCGGAGGAATATAAAGGCCATGTCGGCGACGTATCCAGCGTCATCCGCATAGCCCTGACCGGCCGGGCTTCTTCCCCGGACCTTTATGAGATTCAGCAAATCCTCGGTGAGGAGGCCGTCCGCGCACGCCTCGCGGCGCATATCTAAGCGCGAGCCCCTGCGCAGGGGCCGGCGGTCCGGCGCCCCGTGCCTTACGCCACGGCCGCCTACAGCTCCCAGCTGCTGAGGTACTTTTCCTGCTCGGCTGTCAAGCTATCTAACTTGACACCCCAGGCTTCCAGTTTTCCGCGCGCTATCTTCTCGTCTATCTCCGCCGGGATGTTTATCACGTCTTTCGGAAGCTTGCCGCGGTTTTCCGCCACGTACAGCGCCGCGTAGAACTGCACCGCGAAGCTCATATCCATAATCTCCGCCGGATGGCCGTCCGCCGCCGCGATGTTCACCAGCCGTCCCTCGCCTATGACCATTACGGTCTTGCCGCCGGGTAGCTCGTAGGCCATGACGTTCTCGCGCGCCTCGTACTTATTCACAGCCGCCGCCTCGAGCCCGGGCATGTCCACCTCGACGTTAAAGTGTCCCGCGTTCGTGAGGATGGCGCGGTCCTTCATCTTCTCCATGTGCGCCACGGTAATGACCTTGTCGCAGCCTGTGGCGGAGACGAAAATGTCGCCGAGCGGCGCCGCCTCGTCCATGGGCATAACCGCGTAGCCGTCCATGCGCGCCTCTATGGCCTTGACCGGGTCAATCTCCGTGACAATGACGGAAGCGCCCAGCGCCGCCGCCCGCATGGCAATCCCCTTGGAGCACCAGCCGTAGCCGGCCACCACCACGGTCTTGGCCGCGATAATCAGATTCGTGTTGCGCATGATGGAATCCCACACGGACTGCCCCGTGCCGTAGCGGTTGTCAAACAGGTGCTTGCACTGCGCGTCGTTTACGGCGAGCATGGGGAACATGAGCTTGCCGGTAGCCGCGAGCGCCTTTAAGCGGATGATGCCCGTGGTGGTCTCCTCGCAGCCGCCCCAGACCTCCGCGCCCAGTTCCGGCCGCCGGGCGTGGATGGTACTCACCAGATCCGCCCCGTCGTCTATGATGATATTCGGCTTATGTTCCAGACACATTTCGATATGCCGCTGGTAGTCTTCCTGGCTCTCACCGTGAATGGCGTAAATCTTAATCCCGCTGTCCGCCAGCGCCGCCACGGCCGAGTCCTGCGTGGAGAGCACGTTGCTCCCGGTAGCCGCCACGTCCGCGCCCGCCGCCGCGAAGACCTTCCCGAGGTAGGCCGTCTTGGGCTCCATGTGCACGGAAAGAGAAATCTTTACGCCCTTAAGCGGTTTTTCCGCGTCCGGCATGGCGAGGTACTTTTCCTCGAGCCCACGCAGCAGCGGCATGTTCTGCCGCACCCACTCAATCCGCCGGTGCCCTTCCGGCGCCAGGCTTATATCCTTGATTTCATAGTCCTTCATAACCGCATCCTTTCCGTTCAGCCCTCGCGCTCCACGCGCTCAAGCAAAAGATCCGCACCGTGCACCATGAGGTCCGCGAGCTCCACGTCCGTGACCCACCGCGCGGGGATAACCGACTGTCCGTAAAACGTCCCGAGCGTATTGCCCGTTATGGAAGCCACGCTCGCGTGGTTGCCGTCGAAACTCAGCGAGGCGAGTATGGCCCCGACGAAGTCCTCCTCGTACCGCAGGCTCATATACACCGCGAGCGCCGCGCACTCCGCCGCCGTAAAGCCCTGCCCTATCTCCGCCGTGGCCTTGTTCAGCGCCTTGTTTCCGAGAGAGAGCTCCAGCGCTTTTTCTATCAGCCCGGCGCACGCCTCGCTTCCCTGCTCCTTTTCCAGAATGCTCAGCGCGTTATCCGCCGCGGCCCGCATGGACAGCCCGGCCACGATGTACGCTATGTACGCCGCGTAATAGCCCGCCGCCAGTATTGCCTCCGTCCCGCCGTGCGTAAGCGCCCCGCTCTGCGCCCCGATCTGAAACGCCATCTCCGGGTTGCGCCAGAAGTACAGCCCTATGGGCGCCACGCGCGTCACGCTGCCGCAGCCGTTGGAAGCATTCACGCGGTTCTTCATGGTCCCGAACTTGTTGTCTATGCTCCCCGCCAGCGCCGTGAGGCTCGTAATGCCTGTGCCGCGCCGCGCGAAAAGCCCTTCCCACTCCAGAATCTCGCCGCCCAGAATAAACGCGTAGTTCTTATCCGCGAGGCTGCCCGTCTGCGTGTAGTACCATTTCTGGTACGAGTAGAACAGGCACGGGATGTACGCGTACACGCCCCGCTTCGCCGCGCGATCCGCCGCCCACACAAGGCCGTCCAGCGTAAAGGACGTCATTTGCGTGTTGTCGTTTATCAGATCTTTCCCCTTCTCTTTCATGCCGTACGCCCGCGCATCCGCCGTAGCGCCCCCGAGCAGGCATCCCCTGAAACTATCCTTAGAAACTCTCATGTAAACCTCCGGCCGTTATTCCACCGTTACAGACTTCGCCAGATTCCGCGGCTGATCTATGTCGCGCTTGAGCAGCTTGGCTATATGATACGCCAGCAGCTGCAGCGGGATGACCCCCAGAATGGGCGCCACCTCATCCGCGCACGACGGAATATATATCACTTCATCACATATTTGCTTAATTCGTTTATTCCCCTTTTTCGCAATTCCTATCACCTGCGCCTTGCGCGCCTTAATCTCCTCGATGTTCGAGAGCATCTTCTCGTACAGCGCATCCTGCGTGGCCATGACGAAGAACAGCGTGTCCTTGCGGATGAGCGCTATGGTCCCGTGCTTGAGCTCGCCCGCCGCTATGGCAAACGAGTTTATGTAGGAAATCTCCTTGAGCTTGAGGCTGCCCTCCAGCGCCGTACCCACGTCCGCGCCGCGCCCTATGTAGAAAATCTGTTCCTTGATGTAGTACCGCTCCGCAAGCTTTTTTATCTGCTCCTCGGCTTTGAGCGTCTCCGCCGCCTTCTCCGGCAGTGCCATGAGCTCGCCAATGATGCGGCCCGCCTCCTCTTCGCTGAGCGTGCCTTTCGTCCGGCCCATGTAAAGCGCAATCAGGTACAGACACACCAGCTGCGTGGTGTAAGCCTTGGTAGACGCCACCGCGATCTCCGGCCCCGCCCACGTGTACAGCACATCGTCCGACTCGCGCGCGATAGAGCTGCCCACCACGTTGCAAATCGAAAGGACCCGCGCGCCCTGCCGCTTGGCCTCGCGCAGCGCCGCGAGCGTATCGTGCGTCTCGCCCGACTGGCTGATACACAGGAAGAGCGTCTTCTCGTCCACCAGCGGATTCCGGTAGCGGAACTCGCTCGCCAGGTCCACCTCCGTGGGAATCTTCGCGTAGCCCTCCAGCAGCGCCTTGCCCTGCAGCCCCGCGTGGTACGCCGTGCCGCACGCCACGATATAAATCCGCGTTATGGCCTCCAGATCCTTCTTCCCGAACCGGATGCCGTCGAGCTTAATCTGCCCGTCCTCCCCGATCCGCCGCTGCAGCGTCTCGCGAATCCCGTCCGGCTGCTCGCAAATCTCCTTCATCATGAAATGCTCGTAGCCGCCCTTCTCCGCCGCGTCCGCATCCCACGTAACCTTCATCACGTCGCGCTTCACGCGCGTCATCTCCTCGTCGAAAATCTTTATGTCGTCGCGCGAGACCACCACGATCTCCCCGTTCTCAATCAGGTACACGTCCCGCGTGTACTTGAGCAGCGCCGGGATGTCCGACGCCAGGAAGTTCCGCCCCTCGCCTATGCCCGCTATGAGCGGCGCATCCTTGCGCACCGCCACAATCCGGTCCGGGTCGTCCGCCGCCACCACGGCCACCGCGTACGCCCCCCGTAGCCGCGAGACCGTTTTCTGCACTGCCTCTATCAGGTCTCCCTCGTAGTAGATGCCCAGAAGCTGCGCTATGACCTCCGTGTCCGTCTCCGACCGGAACTGTATCCCTTGCTTTTCTATGAGCCACGCCTTGAGCTCCAGATAGTTTTCTATTATGCCGTTGTGGACAATGGCAATTCTGCCGTCCGCCGACAGATGGGGGTGTGCATTCTCTCTCGTCGGGCTCCCGTGTGTGGCCCAGCGGGTGTGCCCTATGCCCAGGTTCCCCGTAAATTCCTTCTTGGTGATTTTCGACTCGAGGTTCGCCAGCTTTCCGGATTCCTTACGCACCAGAATGCGCCCGCGGTGCACGAGCGCCATGCCGGCGGAGTCATACCCCCGATACTCCAGACCGCGAAGCCCTTCAATGATTATCTCTTTCGCGCTTTCATTTCCTATGTATCCTACGATACCGCACATATGCCGTTCTCCTAATCTGTTTCCCGCTTAGGCTGCAGGCCATCAGCCCAGCTTTCTTTCGATGAGCTGCGCCAGCCCGTCCGCCGCCGCCTTAAGCTGCGCCTGGTCCGCGCCCTCCAGCATGACCCGCACGAGCGGCTCCGTTCCCGAGGGCCGGATGAGCACCCGCCCTTCCCCGGCGAACCGTTTTTCTATCTCTTCGCAGGCGGCGGCTATCTCCGCGTCCTGCATATACGTGTTCTTGTTTTCGTTCTTCACCCGCGCGTTCACCAGCACCTGCGGATAAATGCGTATGCCGCTTACCGCGTCCGATACCGTCCCGCCGCCGCGCACCACCGCTTCGAGGAAGCGCAGCGCCGCGTAAATCCCGTCGCCCGTGGTGTTCTGCCCGAGGAAGATAATATGCCCGGACTGCTCACCGCCCAGTACGCCGCCCGTGGCCTGCATGAGCTCCAGCACATAGCGGTCTCCCACGTCTGCCGTCTGGTAGCGGATGCCCGCCTCAGCAAGCGCGAGCGAAAGCCCGAGGTTGCTCATGACCGTGGCCGTGAGCAGGTTTTCCTTTAGCTCCCCGCGCGCCGCAAGGTCTTTGGCGCAGGCATACATAATCCGGTCGCCGTCCACGACCTGCCCCTTCTCGTCCACGGCAATGAGCCGGTCCGCGTCGCCGTCAAAAGCCAGCCCGATATCCGCGCCTGCCTCCGTGACCGCCCTCTGCAGGGCCGCCGGTGCGGTAGAGCCGCACCCGGCATTGATATTTCTGCCGTCCGGCCGGTTTCCTATATAGGTACACTGCGCGCCAAGCGCCTCAAACACGCGCGGCGCCACCTGCGAGGCAGCCCCGTTCGCGCAATCCACCACCATCTTCATGCCGGAAATGCTCTCCCGCATGGTAGAGGTGAGGTAGTTCGCATAGTCCCGCAGCGAAGCCTCCTGCTGCGCCACGTCCACCGCCACGCCTGCCGGTACGCTTACCGGCGCCTCGCCGTCCTGAAGCACAAGCTCCTCTATGGCATCCTCCACCGCGTCCGCCAGCTTGAAGCCCGCGCGGTTAAAGAACTTTATGCCGTTATACGCGTACGGGTTATGCGAAGCGGAAATGACAATCCCCGCATCCGCCTGCCGCGTGCGCGTAAGCCACGCCACCGCCGGGGTGGGCAGCACGCCCGCGTGCACCACGGTTCCGCCCACGGAGAGAATCCCGCGACGCAGCCCGTCCTCGAGCATGTCGCCGGACTCGCGCGTGTCCTTGCCTATGAGAATCAGCGGGCCGCGCCCGGCCGTATCCTTCGCCAGAACCTGCGCGCCTGCCCTTCCGAGTGCGCACGCCAGCTCTGCCGTGAGTTCCTCGCCCGCGATGCCTCGCACACCGTCGGTCCCGAATAATCTGCCCATCTACTCCAGCTCCACCACGGTAACATCCAGCGCCGCCGGCTTGACCGACAGCACCTCCACCCCCCGCGGACCCGTGACGAGAACGCGCACCGAAGTCTTGCCCGCGGCCAGCCCCTCCACGTCTATGTACGCCGTAAAGTCCTCATCTTCCAGCTTCACCAGTTCCGAGCGCGCAGCGGAAACCGTGAGGTTCACCGTCCGCACAGGCACCTTCTCGAGCGTGAGGCCGTCCGCCTCCAGTGCCTCTACCCCTGTCACTTCCACGGACACGGTTTCCACACTCGCCTCCGCCACCGGGTTTACCACCAGCACCACATACAGCCATATGCCTATGGCTATGAGGATGGATATGAGAAGGTTCAGTTTATTATTTCTTAACACGCCGTCTCACCTTCTTCGCTATGCTGCCCCGCGCGCCGTCCTCGTCCTCGCCCAGGTACAGGTTGAGTATCCGTTTCTCGAGCGTCTTGACCTGCAGGAAGCGCGTGAGCTTCCCGTCGCGCGCGCTCGAAATGATGCCGGTCTCCTCGGAAACCACGATCGCCAGGCAGTCCGAAACCTCGGTTATGCCTATGGCCGCGCGGTGCCGTGTCCCGATCTCCGTGGGCAGTCCCACGCCCTCCGTAAGCGGCAGAATACAGGCCGCCGCCACAATCCGGTTCTGCCGGATAATAGCAGCGCCGTCGTGCAGCGGCGTCCCCGGCATAAAGATATTCGAAAGCAGCTCACTCGTCAGCTGTCCGTTGAGCATAACCCCTTCCTGCGCGTAGTCGCTCAGGCTCGTCTCGCATTCCACCACTATCAGGGCGCCAATTTTATTCGCGCTGAAGTAGTCGACCGACTTGGCTATGGACGCCGCGAGCTGTTTTATGTCGTCCTTGTCCATATCCGCATACCGCGGCCGGAAAAACTTACTGTGCCCCAGACGCTCCAGCCCGCGCCGCAGCTCCGGCTGAAAGACCACCACTAAGGCTATGACCCCGAACTGCATGGCCGCCTTGAGCATCCAGCTCATAGCATATAGATGTAAAAAACCCGAAAGGAAAGTCGCGAGGACCAGAATAAGCAGTCCCTTGACCAGCTGCTCCGCACGCGTTTCGCGAATGAACCCGATAATCTTGTACACCACGAACGCGATTAGCGCGATATCGATAAAATCCCATATCCTGAACCCGGCTATGAGATCGGTAAGTACCTCCGGCATAAAACCCGTCCTTTTCCGCCTCTCAGCTCCTTCCACTATACAGAAAACCCGGCATTCTTTCAAGTGGGGGATGCACGTAAAAGAGCGTTTTCAGAAATCTTCCGAAAACGCTCATCCATTCTTCACAAAACGCAGAAATCGTAGAACCGGCACCCGTGTCCGCTAAGAGATTCGTGAAAATCTTCCGGCGCGCCCGCGCGCCATTGCCGGACCGTCTCTAATTCGTCTCTAACAGCCCGTAGTCCCCTTCGTTGCGCCGGTACACCACGCCTATGCCGTCCGTGTCCATATTCAGGAACACGAAAAAGTCGTGCTGCAGCAGCTCCATCTGGAGTATGGCCTCCTCCGCCGTCATGGGCAGCAGGTCAAACTTCTTGCGCTTCACAATCCGAAGCTCTTCTTCCGGCTCATCCGCCGGCTCCGGCACGTCATCAAACAGAATCGTCTTGCTGTCCTTGTGCTTCTTAATCAGCTTGCTCTTGTACTTGGACATCTGCCCGGACAGCTTGTCCACCACCTTGTCTATGCCGCTGTAAATATCGTTCGTGGTGTCCTCCGCCCGGAAAATGGTGCTGCCCGCCCGGATGGTCGCCTCGATTTTCTGCCTGCCCTTCTCCATGGAAAGCGTGACATTCGCCACTATATCGCTGGAGAAGTACTTGGCCAGCTTCCCGAATTTCGCCTCGATGGTGTCGCGCAGGTGGTCGCTCGCGTTCAGATTCTTGCTCGTGAGTATTACTTTCATTCTTTCGTTCCCTCCGTATCAAACCAAATATATTTTATTTTATCACACTTCTTCATTTCACGGTACAAGGGGCGCGCCCGGCTGACCTGGTCTTTGCCCCCACACTCGCACGGCAGGCGGCTGCCGCGACTTACTCCTAAACTGCGCCATGATCGCCGTTAAAAAACGACTTACGTGGATCCTTTCGCCCGCAGCTGGCATGGATTTTCAACCACAGACCCGGGCGTGCCCTTTATACCGTCCTGTTTTTTTGTGAGCAATAGCTTGTTTACGCATACGCGAACGCAAAGAAGTCGATTCTGACCGCACCTTCCTCCCGCAGGGTTTTTGCGCACGTCTCGGCCGTGCTGCCCGTAGTAAAAACATCGTCTATCAATAGGACGCTTTTTCCGGCGAGAGCCCCCCGCGCCTTTACCGCCGTCGCCACTTCGAACGCCCCTTCCAGATTCAGAAGGCGCGCCTCCTTGCGCAGGCCGCTCATGACGTCCGTGCGCATAAGCCGCACGAGCGCCTCCACGTACGGGATGCCTGTGAGCCGCGCCAGCTCGCACCCGATAAGCTGCGTCTGATCATAGCCGCGTTTGCGTTTCTTTATTATATGCATGGGTACCGGCACAAGCAAGTCATACGCAGGCAGCTCCCCCGTGTCCGGATCCGCCGCCGCGAGGAAGCGCGCCGCCATCATGCGCACCACGTGGCCGGCCAGGTAGCTTCCCCGGCGATACTTCATGTTCCGGATCAGGTCTCCCGCGCGGCCGTCGTAGGCACAGCAAAACAGGGCACGGTCAAACGAAAACCCCTCGCCCGTGCAGGCCGCGCACGAGGCGCCGGCCGCCTTCATGGCTTCCGGGTTGCAGCCCGCACACGGCGCCTTCTCCATCTCGGCAAGGCAGCGCGTACACAGGCCGAACGGCCCCGGCCGGTCCATATAGCGCCCGCAGGACGCACAGTAAATGTCCGCGGGAAACAGTAGATTCAGTGCCGCATCAAATGTCCGCATATTTCTCCAGAAACGAGCGAAGGCCCGAATACCTGTCGCTCACGTGTGAATTCTCCACCATGGCTTCCAGCACGCGCTCCCGTCCCACGAGAACCACCAGCCGCTTACCGCGCGTCACCGCGGTGTAAAGTAAATTCCTTGACGCCAGCATGGGCGGCACCGGAAAGACGGGCATGAGGATTATGGGAAATTCGCTGCCCTGGCTCTTATGCACCGTGACCGCATAGGCGTGGTCCAAGTCCTCCAGCGTCTCGCCGTCGTAGACCACATGGCGCACCTCATCGAACACCACCGTAACAGTGCCCATATCCGGGTCTATGCTGCGCACGAAACCTATGTCGCCGTTAAACACGCCCTCCCCTTCGGAGAGGTCCGCGCTGCTCTTCCACGAAAGGCCGTAGTTGTTTCGCATCTGCATGACCTTGTCGCCCGTGCGGAAGGTCCGCTCGCCGAACTTGCGCTCCGCCTTGCCGTGCGACGGCGGATTCAGAAGCTGCTGAAGCTGCGCGTTCAGGCTGCGGTTTCCGAGAATGCCCCTTTTTACCGGCGTGAGCACCTGCATGTCGCGCAGCGGGTCAAGTTCCCCGTACTTAGCCGGCAGGCGGGTGGTAATCAGGTCGAGCAGCCCCTGCAGGATGCGTTCCTCCTCCTCCCGCCGCAGGATAAAGAAGTCCGAATCTGCCTCGTTTACCACCGGCATCTCGCCGCGGTTTATCCGGTGGGCGTTCACCGTGATCATGCTCTGCGCCGCCTGCCGGAAGATTTCCGTTAAATGAAAGGAGGGCACCCGGCCGCTGTCTAATATGTCGCGCAGCACGTTTCCCGCCCCCACCGGCGGCAGCTGGTCCGCATCGCCCACCAAGATGAGCCGCGCCCCGTCCGGGATGGCCGCCGTAAGCGCCCGCATGAGGAGCACGTCCACCATGGACGCCTCGTCTATGATTACGTTCTTGCACCCGAGCGGGTTTTCCCGCGTGCGCCCGAACATCATCTGCTCGTCGTCCTCGCCGTAGGTGTATTCCAAAAGCCGGTGAATGGTCACCGCCGGATAGCCGGTGGTCTCCTGAATGCGCTTGGCCGCGCGCCCCGTGGGCGCCGCCACGAGCGGCGCCTCGTCCTCGTGCGTGAGGATGTCTAATATCGCGCCCATAATGGTCGTCTTGCCGGTGCCCGGCCCGCCGGTTAATACGAACACGCCGCTAAGAAGCGACTGCCGCACCGCCTCGGCCTGCTCTTCGGAAAGCGCCAGCCCCTTGCGCGTCTGCAACTCGGAAATCCGGTCTTCCAGCGGCTGTATATTTATTGACTGCATCAGCCGCATAAGGTCCGCGCACACCTCACGCTCCGCTTCGAAATACACGGCCGGAAACAGGCACGGCACCCCGTTTATGTCCGCCTCGTACACCAGCCCCTCCAGCACGAGTGAAAAGACGGCGTCTTCCACCTCCTCGCTCATGACGTCTATGAGCTTTACCGCCCGCTCAAGCAACAGCGTTCGCGGCAGGCACGTGCTCCCGTCCCGCCGCGCCCCGTCGCGCAGCAGATACAGCACCGCGCTCTTAATGCGCTTTTCGCTGTTCTCCGCAAACCCCAGCCGCATGGCTATCTGGTCCGCCGTCTTAAAGCCTATGCCGTAAACCTCGCTCACTAACCGGTACGGATTCTCGTTCACCACCGTCACGGCAGATACGCCGTACTCGCGATAAAATTTCATTGCCGCCTGCGGAGGAATGCCGTACTGCTGAAAATGCAGGACCACGGCCCCGAACTCCTTGTGCTCGCGGTACGACTCGGCTATCTGCTTGGACTTCTTCTCGCCTATGCCCTCTATGGATTTGAGCTTGGCCGGCTCCTTCTCCAGAACCTCCAGCGACGCTTCCCCGAACTTCTCCACAATCAGCCGCGCCGTCTTGGGGCCTATGCCCTTAATCACGCCGGACGCACGGAAAAGCTCCAGCTCGCCCGCGTTGCCCGGCTCGCGCTGCTCGTAGGAAGTAAACGCGAACTGCTCGCCGAACCGCGGGTGCGTCTTCCACGCGCCCGTAAGGTCCACGGGAAGACCCTCGCGCGCGCCGGGGAGGCTGCCCACGGCCGTCACGGTATCCCGCGCCCGGCCGAGCCTGAGCACGCAGTATCCATTGTCCGCATTATAGAAAACTATGGCACGGATGGTGCCCGATATGACTTCTTCGCTTACCACTGCCGTTTGTAAATCCGGCGGTTATCCAGGGTCCAGACGCGGTCGGAGAATCCGCCCGCCGTGGTCCCTTCCAACGCCGTCTCCATGTCGTAGAGCTTGGAATCCACCATGTCCAAATAATGCAGCGCCTCCGCCTCGGGGAAGAGCGGCTTTTTCACGCTACCGTATTCCGGTTCGTAATGATGGGAGAGCACCATGTGCGCCAGCATGATTTTCTTCTCATACGGCACCTGCAGCTCCTCTGCCAGGCGGTCTATGGCCACCACACCTTGCACCAGATGCCCCAGCAGAATCCCCTCAAACGTATAGTCCGAAACGACCCCGTTCTCGTCGGCGGCCATCTCGTAAAGTTTCTCCATGTCGTGGAATATGACGCCCGTCACCAGCAGGTCGCGGTTCAGCACGCCGTAGACCTCGCAGAACTTTTCCGCCATCTCGAGCATGCGCGTCATGTGGTACAGCAGTCCCGCGTGGATGGCGTGGTGGTTCTTGGCCGCGGCCGGATAGTACAGCAGCCGCTCCCGGTTATCCGCCAGCACGCGCTGCGTCATAATCCGGAAGTCCTCGTCGTCAATGCTGTCCGCCGTCTTTTCTATGTAGGCATACATCTCTTCCGGCGCCCGCGGCGCACTGCGGAAGAAATCCGCCACATCCAGGCCGTCCCCCGGCTTGGCCGTGCGCAACTTTTGCACCTTCATCTGCCGCTGCCCGTTCCACTCCGTGACCTGCGCCCTGACCTTGATTATCCCGCCTACCTTGGGCAGGAACGCCGCCGAGGTCTCCTCGTCGCTCGCGTCCCATTTTTTCGCATAGACATCGCCCGTCTTGTCGGCAAGCTGCATATCCAGATAGTTCTTCCCGTTCGAGCCCGTCTTAACGGCTATGCTCTTCACGAGGAAGAAATCCGTAATCTCGTCCCCCGGATACAACTCGCTAATAAATTTCGCTTTCATTTTTCGCCTTTCCTTTGTCGCGCGCGGCGGGCGCCTCAGCGAATAAAGTTCGTCCAGACCTTGGGCTCCGCTTCCGGCGCCTCAATCCCGGCTTCCTTCGCCGCCTGCTGCGTGCGAATCATGTATATCATCTGTCTGGCAAGTATCCGTAAATTCTGCAAGCCTTCCTTATCCTGCGCCACCTCGTCCGGACTGTTTCCGAAGACCATGGGCCAGTACCGCGCCGGCACCATGGGCATGCCGCTTATCTGGAAAAACTTCTGCAGGGAGTCCAATGCCGATGTGGTGCCGGCTCTGCGCGCCGAAGCCACCGCTGCAGCCGGTTTTCCCGCGAACCATTTTCCCCCGGAGAAGAAAATCCGGTCCATGACCGCCAGCACCGACCCGTTCGGGTTGGCATAGTAAACCGGCGTCCCGAAGATAAACCCGTCCGCCGTCTGCGCCTTCTTGACGAACGTGTTCACCACGTCCCCGTCAAAAGTGCAGCGGTCGAGTTTCTGGCAGGCCCTGCAGCTTATGCAGCCCTGCAGGGGCTGACTGCCTATCTGAAAAATCTCGGCGCGCGCACCGCCCTTTTCAAGCTCGCCGGCTACCTCGGACAGCGCCGTGTACGTGCAGCCCTTTTCGCGGGCGCTCCCGTTCAAAAGCAGAATATACATACGTCTTACCTCCCGTTGCGAAAATCATATCACGCTTTCCATTTATTGTCAATCTGTCTTTACCGCCAGAATGTGCTTTATTTTGCGATTCAGGTTCACCCATTTTCGCTCATATTCCGTGGGCACGTTGCCCGCCAGAAACTCCGACGCGTACAGGTCGTGCGTGAGGCGCTCCACGGAAAAGCCCGGCGCCGCCTCTATGGTGGCCGCACTGTACTCGAACAGGATGTCGTTGTCCGTCTTCAGCGAAAGAAAGCCGCCCGGCGCCAGCACCTTGCGGTACGCCTCCAGAAACGCCGGGGACGTCACGCGGCGCTTCTCGTGCCGCGCCTTGGGCCATGGGTCGGAGAAATTCAGGTATATGCCGTTAAGCTCCCCGTCGGCGAAAAACTCGCCCGGCTCAAAGATATACGTGCGCAGGAACAGCAGATTGCGCGGCGGCGGCACGTCGTCCTCGCGGATGTAAAACCCCTGCTTCACGGCGCTCAGCGTACCGGCGGCCGTGGCCAGCGCGCGGTAGGCCACGCTCATCTGCCCTTCCGCAGCCAGATACAGGCTGTCAAGGTTTTCGCTTGACAGCGTCTTGATAAAGAGCCCCTTGCCGCAGCCGATCTCCAGATAAAGCTTCCGCCCCGAAGCCGCCTGGGCCTGGCCTATGCAGCGCGCGGCAAAGACATTGCGCCAGACGCCACGGTTTTCACGGGGCTCTTCCACAAGATAGCGCCTGTACGGCGCTACCTTTCGTTCCACATCTTTAATGCGTTTTTGTCTCATGCAAAAATGCCCTTGTATTTCTCCAAAATCTTCTGTAGCGGCATGCCCAGCACGTAGCAAGCTGCCACCTGCCCCAGGCCCACGAACGCCATGTCCGCAAGCAGCCCCCAGCCGCCGGCGATTTCCGGCGCCACGCCGTAGCCGTAGTAGAGCACCGCGCCCACGATGACCGCGTTCAGGAGCACCGGCGGAAGCGGCACGAGCCACGGCTTTTCCCTGAGCTTATAGCTTAAGAGCGCTGCGAGGAGCGTGGCCAGCGAGCCGAAGACTATGTCGATTATGTTTCCCGACCCTAAGAGGTTTGCGAGGAAACAGCCTATGAACAGGCCGGGGATGGCCGCCTTGGTGAAGCGCGGCAGCACCGTGAGCGCCTCCGAGACGCGTACCTGCACCATGCCGTAGCTGATGGGCGCGAGCAGGAGCGTAAGCACCCCGTACACGCCGCCTATGACCGCCGCCTGCAGCACGAACTGCAAAGACAGCACCTTTACTTTCTTTTCTTCCGTAACCATCTGTTACTCCTTCCCGGGACAGCGGGGAACGTCGCCCGCGCCCTCTAACGATTACTTTATCACAAGGTGCACCAGCACCGCATCCAGTCCTTCTAAAAATACGCGGTCCAATATGGCCAGCGCGAAGTACACCGCCATGATGAGCGCCGCCACCGCGTCCTTGCGCTTGAATTTGAGCGCGTTGAGCTTGGTGCGCCCCTCGCCGCCGCGGTAACACCGCGCCTCCATGGCCATGGCCAGGTCCTGCGCTATGCGAAACGCCCCCACGAACAGCGGCACCAGTATGGGCACCATGGCCTTGGCCCGGCGGAATATGCTGCCGGTTTCAAAGTCCGCGCCGCGCGCCATTTGCGCCTTCATAATCTTGTCCGTCTCCTCGAGGAGCGTGGGGATGAACCGCAGGGCTATGGTCATCATCATGGCCAGCTCGTGCGTGGGCAGCCCCATCTTCTTGAACGGTTTGAGCAGGCTCTCTATCCCGTCCGTGAGCTTGATGGGCTTGGTCGTGAGCGTGAGCATGGACGAGCCCAGGATGAGGAACACCAGCCGCAGCGCCATAAACACCGCGTTGTAGATTCCCTCCTGCGTGATCTTCAGGAACTTCCACTGCCAGAGAATTTCGCCGCTCGTCATGAACATGTTCAGCAGGAAGGTGAACATGATGATAATCATAATCGGCTTGAGCCCGCGCAGGATGAACCGGAGGGGCACCTTGGACAGGCTTATGAAAATGCCCAGCGCCAGCATGACCAGCAGGTAGCCGCAAAAGTCCTTCACCACGAAAAGCGAGGCTATGTAGAAGAGAATCGCCACGATCTTAAGCCGTGGGTCGAGCTTGTGGATTATGCTGTACTCGGGATAGTACTGCCCCAGGGTTATGTCGCGAATCATCTCTCCGCCTCCCCCTGCGTGGCCGCGCCGCCAAGCTGCGCCGTGAGGTAGGTGACAAGCTCCTGACTTGACACCAGCACGCCCGCCGCCGGCATGCCCGCCTCCTCCAGCACCGCCGCCACTTCCGCCGCCTGCGGCAGTCCCAGCCCTATGCTCTTAAGGTAGTCGCGCTCCTTAAACACCTCGCGCGGCGGTCCCGAGCGCACGATCCGACCGCTGTCCATGATAAAAATGCGGTCCGCCATCTGCGCCACGTCGTTCATGTTGTGCGAGACTAAGATGACCGTGCACCCCGTCCGCTCCCGTATGGAGGTCACCATGTCCAGCACCTCCAGGTGCGATCCCGGGTCCAGCCCAGCCGTCGGTTCGTCCAAGATGAGCAACTCCGGCTCCATGGCGATTACGCCCGCTATGGCCACCCGCCGCTTCTGTCCGCCGGAAAGCTCGAACGGCGAGCGCTGCGCGAACTGTTCATAGTCCAGCCCCACCAGCGACAAAGACCTGCGCACGCGCGCATCTATCTCATCCTTCTCCAGCCCCAGGTTCTTAGGCCCGAACGCCACGTCCTCCTGCACCGTCTCCTCGAACAGCTGGTACTCCGGATACTGAAACACCAGGCCAACCCGTTTGCGCACGTCCACCATCTTCGTCTTTTTATCCGTAATCTCCGTCTCGCCTATGCGGATTGTGCCGCTCGTGGGCTTGAGAATCCCGTTCAGATGCTGAATGAGCGTGGACTTGCCCGAGCCCGTGTGCCCGATTATAGCCACAAACTCGCCGCTCTCCACAGAAAAACTCACCTCGTCCAAGGCTTTCGTCTCGTACGCGAGGCCGCTGTTATAAACGTGCGTAAGTTGTTCTACAGTGATCGACATCTAAATGCTGCTCTTTCGAAAATTCTATTCACTTCTATGGGAAAACTCAGTGCACGGCAGCCGGTTCGCTCCGCGCCGCTCTCTGTAAAATATACTGTGTCAGTTCCTCAGTGTCTAATATGTCTTCCGGGACGTCAATGCCGTTCCGGCGCAGGCCGGCCGCCACCTCTACCGCAAACGGCAGTTTCAGGCCCAGCGCTTCTATCTCCGCCGGGTGGGAAAAGACCTCCACGGGCGTTCCCTCCAGCGCTATCCTTCCGTTGTCCATAATAATTATACGGTCACTCTTCACGGTCTCCTCCATGAAGTGGGTTATGAGAACCACGGTTATCCCCTCCTCGTTCAGGCTGTGCATAATGTCCAGCACCTCCTGCCGCCCGCCGGGGTCCAGCATAGCGGTAGGCTCGTCAAAGATAATCACGTCCGGCCGCATAGCGATAACCCCCGCAATGGCTATGCGCTGCTTCTGCCCGCCACTGAGCAGATGCGGCGCCATCTTCCGGTGCTCATACATATCCACCGAATCCAGCGCAAACCGGATCCTTTTGCGAATCTCATCCGGGTCCACCCCAAGGTTCTCCGGCCCGAAAGCCACGTCGTCCTCCACCACCGCGGACACCAGCTGGTTATCCGGATTCTGAAAGACCATCCCCACGCGCTGCCGAACCTCCCAAAGCGCCGACTCGTCCTGCGTATCAAAGCCCTCCACAAAGACGCGCCCCTCCGTAGGAAGCACCAACGCGTTAATGCTCTTAGCCAACGTAGACTTACCGGAACCGTTGCGCCCGATCACGGAAGTAAAGCTCCCCTTCTCCACAGAAAGCGAGACACCGCAAAGCGCCGGGATAACATCCGTATCCTCGCCATGCCGGTACGTATACACCAGATTCTCAATCCGGATCATGTCCTTTTCCTGAGAAATTTCCATACTCGGATAGTATATCACACTTAGCGCGGTTCGCCTATTGTCAACCGAAAAATTATTTTTGGTTGACAATAGGCGCAGCAAGCGGGATGCCCGGCCACCAGCCACTACGCAAAATTTCAGTATTTCGTGTATCCCCACACCCGCAAACCCCCTCCCTCCACGCAAAATTTCAGTATTTCGTGTGGATTCTCCAGCCCCTCCCATTTTTGATACACGAAATACTGAAATTTTGCGACATGGACCACCCAGCCCAAATGTGGAAAGTGGGTGTCTGGCTGCATGCCAGACACCCACTTAAGCGATTTTCCGCCACACGGGTGTTTAGGACTACACCCTTTGCGGTATAAGTTACAAATACCGCTTAGTAAGAGAGGGGTCGGGGGGCGTGCCGAACGCCCCTCATTTTTTTATAGCTGAATGATCTGCACCGCGCCCACCGCCGCGGCTTCCGCCTCATCGTGCGTAACCAGAATCACCGTCCTGCCATGGCCGCACTCCCGCAGCGCACGCGCAGCTACCTGCTTCGTCTCCGCGTCCAGCCCCTTAAGCGGCTCGTCCAATAGCAGCACGTCCGCATCCGAAAGCAAGGCGCGAAGCAGGGACACCCGCCGCTTCATACCGCCGGAAAACTCGCGCACCGGCCGCCCGAGCGCCTCCGCGCCAAGCCCCACCGCGGCAAGCGCTTCCTCTATCTCCGCCTTCCCGAGCGAAGGACGCACCAGGCGGATGTTGCTCACGGCGGAGAGGTTCTCACACAGCCGATCCTCCTGAAAGACCGCGCCCAGCCGCGCGCCTTCAAGGCCGCTTACGCTGCCGCTGTCCGGCGTCTCCAGCCCCATTAGAATCCGCAGCAGCGTGGTCTTCCCCGCGCCGGACGGCGCCATGATGCAGCTCACCGCTCCGGCGGGAAATACCGCCGTAAACCCGCTAAGCGCCGTCACGTCGCCGTAAGTTTTGGTTAAGCCCTCTGCGCGAATCTCCATGCCCATCACATCTTCTCCATGTGGCGCACGCCCGCGTCCACGCACCGCAAAAGTGCCTTCTCAAACGCGTAGCTGACCACGACTATGGTCACCGTCCAGGCGAACACATCCGGCGTCTCTAAATAAATTTTCGCCTCATGCAGCTTCATCCCTATGGAGCCCTTCGGCAGGCCTATAACCTCCGCCGCCACGCCGGCCTTCCAGCACAGCCCCAGTCCCACGGAGAGCGCCGTCCGGAAGAACGGCAGAACCTGCGACACATAGATGTAGCGCACTGTCCGCCCCGCCGGAAGCCGGAAGACCCGCGCCATCTCCAGAATCTGCGGGTCCGCCGCGCGAATCCCACCGACCACGTTCGTGTAAATCACGGGCAGCACAATCAAAAACGAAATGACCACACTCAAGTTTCGCGAGGGCACCCAGACAAGCACCAGTATCACGAACGATGCCACGGGGATGGCCTTAATCACCAGCATGAGCGGCGCGACGAGCTCCCGCACCCTCGTAAACCGCCCCGCCAGCGCGGCCAGCGCCACCCCGACCACGATGGCCAGGAAGCACCCGCCTCCTATCCGCAGCAGCGAGAACCCCACCGACGACCAGAATCCCGCCGTGCGCACCAGCTCCCCGAGCCGCACCAAAACGGAAACAGGAGATACAAGTAGTACCTCCTGCCCCAGGGCCATGCTGCCCACCTGCCAAACGGCAAGCCAAACCAGCACCGCCCATAATCTAATCTGTTTCTGCTTTTCGCTCCGATTCTTCATGGCCGCCCGCAGGCTCCGCGTTTAGCTTGCCACGTAGTAGAACGCGTCAGCGGGCAGCGTCCCGCCCACCGCCTTCGGGTTCTGGTCGAACAGCGACTGCAGATAGCCGGAAAGCTTGGTTTTCATTTCCGCGCCGTCTATGAACACTATGTTGCACGCCGGCAGCGCCTTTTCCGCTACCGTAGCCGGCACTATGTCGTACTTCTCTATGAGCTGCGCCGCTTCCGCCACGTTCGCGTTTACATAGTCCACGGAATCGCGGTAGTGTTCCATGAACGCCGCCACCGCCTCCGGATGCTCCTCGAGGAACGCCGTGCGCACGACCACCACACCGGTGACTAAGCTCGAGCCATCCTCTGCATCCGCATTCAGCGCGTCCCACGCCTCGTTCAGGTCCAGCGCCACGCGAATGGAATCGTCCTTGGCCAGCGCCGTCGTAACGAAGGGCTGCGGGAGCAGCGCCACGCCGTCCGCAGAACTCACAAGCGACGTCAGGCATTCCGCGTGCTCGCTCTTCCACTCTATATTCACGTCCGTCTCCGGGTCCAGCCCGTTGCCGCGCAGGATGTAGTTGAGCGCGTACTCCGGCGTAGCGCCCATGCCGCTCGCGTAAATGGTCTTGCCCTTCAGGTCCGCCACGGACTGCACGCTCTGTCCCTTCTCGACAATGTAAAGCACGCCGAGCGTATTGATGGCCAGAACCGTCACGCCACCGTCTGTATTGTTGTAAAGCACGGAGGACAGGTTCGCCGGCACCGCCGCTATATCCACCTCGCCCTGCACAATCTTGGGCGTCACCTCGTCCACGGCCGCCGCTATCTCAAAGCTGTAATTGTTATCGGTAAGATTCCCCGCATCGGCCTCGTCCATAAACTGAACCATCCCCATAGCCGTGGGGCCCTTCAAGGCGATTACCTTGACATCCACAGGATCTGCTGCAGGCGCGTCCGCCTCTTTCGCGGTCTCTTCCTTACTGTTACCGCACCCCGCGAGCAGCGCCGTAACTCCCAACACAAAAACGAGTAACACACACAATAACTTCTTCATTCAAAAACCATCCTTTCATTTCTCCGTCAGCATCTTCGCGAAGTCGTTCATGAGGCGGGCGGTGAGCCCCCAAATGACACGTTCGCGGTTCGCTTCCGGGTCAACATAAGTGTATATCGGTACGACGTGTTTCCCTCTGCGCCAGTTATACCGCCCGTCGGGCGATACCTTTTCCGTTGGGAAATCCGCCGCCACCTGCGGCACGATAGCGCTCTCGTACAGCGCCGGCCCCTCCGCAAGGAAGAAGCTGAGCGGCACGAAGAAGATCTCTTTCACCTCTTCGACGCTCGGCACAGCCGCCGCAAGCGCCCGCGCATCAAGTAGCCCCAGGAATGCATACATGGTAAATCCGCTGTATACAATGATGTAGTTCAGTTCACCGAGCACCTCTACGTCCGCTGCCGCCAGGCCGAGCTCTTCACACGTCTCCCTGACCGCGCACGCCTCAGGCGTCTCGCTTCCTTCCATCTTCCCGCCGGGGAAACTCACCTCTCCCGGCTGATGCTTGAGCGTATCCGACCGCACCTCGAACAAAACATCCAGACGCCCTTCCCGCTCTACCAAAGGAAGCAGCACAGAAAACCGGCTGTGCCATCCGATGGGGTGCGGCGTGTTCCGCCGCACCCGCTCTGTAATTCGCTTTATATCCATACGGATATTATACCGCGAATATTCCTCTAATACTTAAACTCTCTCAGCTGGTACGATGTGTGCAGGATGTCATGGCACTTATGGCTGCCTCTGTGCTCCAGGAACTCGTCATACACCTTCTGCACCGTCACGTTGTTGTGACTCAGGCGCTCGACCTTCTTCGCGTCGTCACTGTACAGCGCCGCCGCACGCAGCGTCTTCAGGTCCGTGAAGTTCCGCACCTTGGCCGGCTGAGAAGGCTGGCCGCCGCCGTTTACGCACCCGCCCGGACACGCCATGATCTCTATGATATGGTAGTCCTTCTCGCCCGCGTTCACCGCGCGCAGAATGCTCTCCACGTTCGCCATGCCGGAAACCGAGCAGACCTTCACGTCTATGTCGCCCACCGTGTAGGTGGCTTCCTTCGCACCGACCTCGCCGCGCACTTCCGTAAAGTCCGGGCTCACCGGATCCGCGCCCGTAATCCAGGCCGCCGCCGTCCGCAGCGCCGCCTCAAGCACGCCGCCCGACGCGCCGAAGATAACCGCCGCGCCCGTGGACTCACCCAGCGCCTCGTCAAACGCCTCGTCCGGCAGATTTGCGAAGTCCAGACCCGCGCGCTTAATCATGCGCGCCAGTTCCCGCGTGGTCAGCGAGACATCGTTGTCCGCTATCCCCTCGCCCGCCGCGTGCATGTCGTAGCGATCCAGCTCGAACTTCTTGGCCGTGCAAGGCATAATGCTCACCACGAAGATGTCCTTCGGGTCTATGCCGTTCTTCTGCGCCCAGTACGTCTTGACCAGGCCGCCCATCATACCCTGCGGGCTCTTACACGTAGAGATATTCTCGAAGAACTCGGGATGATACATCTCGAGGAACTTGCTCCAGCCCGGGCAGCAGCTCGTGAGCAGCGGCAGCTTCCCGCCGTTCTTCACGCGCTCCAGGAACTCGTGCGCCTCTTCCATAATGGTAAAGTCCGCAGCGGTATCCGTATCGAACACCTTGTCGAAGCCCAGACGCCGCAGCGCCGCGACCATCTTGCCTTCCACGAACGTGCCCACCGGCAGCCCGAAGGCCTCGCCCAGCGTGGCGCGAATGGACGGCGCCGTGTGCACGATAACCGTCTTGGTCGGGTCGCTTATGGCTTCCATGACCTTGGCCGTGTCGTCGCGCTCGGTAAGCGCCCCCGTGGGGCACGCCACTATGCACTGCCCGCAGGAGATACAGCCCGTCTCGGAAAGCGGCGCCTCGAAAGCGCACGCAATGTGCGTGTTAAACCCGCGCTCGGACGGCGCAATAACGCCGACATGCTGCTGCTGGCAGGCCGCTACGCAACGCCGGCACAGTACGCATTTGTTATTGTCCCTGACCAAATGCAGGCTGCTCTTCTCCAGCTCGTACCGCGGCCGGGTGCCCGTAAAGCGCATGCCGTCCACACCGTACTCGTTGCACAGCGTCTGCAGCTCGCAGTCCGTGCTGCGCACGCAGGACAGACAGTTCTGGTCGTGCGTGGAAAGCAGCAGTTCCAGGTTCGTCTTGCGCGCCTTGTAGACCGTATCCGAATTCGTGACAATCTCCATGCCGTCGTTCACCGGATACACGCACGCCGTGACCAGCGTCCGCGCGCCCTTGACCTCCACCACGCACATCCGGCACGCGCCTATCTCGTTCAGGTCGCGCATCCAGCACAGCGTCGGGATGTCTATCCCCACCGAGTGGCAGGCGTCCAGCACCGTCTGGCCGGCGTCCACCTGATAATCCACATTGTTTATCTTTATGTTTATCTTATCCATGGCGCCCTCCTTAAGACCTGCTGATGGCGTCAAACTTGCAGTTGTCCATACAGACACCGCACTTGATGCACTTGTCAATATCAATCGTATGCGCTTCCTTGACGGCTCCCGAAATGGCTTCCGCCGGGCACTTCTTAGCGCAGAGCGTACAGCCCTTGCACTTCTCCGCGTCGACCTTGTAGGTCAGCAGCGCCTTGCACACACCCGCCGGGCAGCGCTTCTCAAGGATATGCGCCTCATACTCCGGACGGAAATAGCGAATGGTCGAGAGCACCGGATTGGGCGCCGTCTGCCCCAGCCCGCACAGGCTGTTCGCCTTGATGTAGCTCGCCAGCGAATCCAGCTTGTCCAGATCCTCTATGCTCGCCTTGCCCTGCGCGATCTTCTCCAGGATCTCCAGCATGCGCCGGTTGCCCACGCGGCACGGCGTACACTTACCGCACGACTCGTCCACCGTGAACTCCAGGAAGAACCGCGCTATGTCCACCATACACGTGGTCTCGTCCATAACAATCAGTCCGCCCGAGCCCATCATGGAGCCAATAGCAACTAAGTTGTCGTAGTCTATGGGCGTGTCCAGGTGGCTCGCCGGTATGCACCCGCCGGACGGTCCGCCCGTCTGCGCCGCCTTGAACTCGTGTCCGCCCGGTATGCCGCCGCCTATCTCTTCCACGATCTCGCGCAGCGTGGTCCCCATGGGTACCTCCACCAGACCTATGTTCTCTATCTTGCCGCCGAGCGCGAACACCTTGGTGCCCTTGCTCTTCTCCGTGCCTATGCTCGAATACCACTCCGCCCCGTTCAGGATTATGCGCGGAATGTTCGCGTACGTCTCCACGTTGTTCAGAATGGTCGGGCTCTCAAACAGACCCTTGACTGCCGGGAACGGCGGCCGCGGCCGCGGCTCTCCCCGATGTCCCTCTATAGACGTCATGAGCGCCGTTTCCTCGCCGCACACAAACGCGCCCGCGCCCAGCTTAATCTCCACATCGAAACTGAAATCCGTCCCGAATATGTTCTGGCCAATGAGGCCGTATTCATGCGCCTGCGCCAGAGCAATCGACAGTCTCTGTACCGCTATGGGGTATTCCGCGCGCACGTAGATGTAGCCCTTATCCGCGCCAATCGCGTAGCCCGCTATGGCCATGGCCTCGAGCACCACGTGCGGGTCGCCTTCCAGCACGCTGCGGTCCATGAACGCGCCCGGGTCGCCCTCGTCCGCGTTACAGCAAACGTACTTCTGCACCTCGCCGCGCGCGCCCGACGCAAACTTCCACTTCATGCCCGTCGGGAATCCCGCGCCGCC
This sequence comes from Eubacteriales Family XIII. Incertae Sedis bacterium, assembly GCA_031272485.1. Classification (GTDB taxonomy): domain Bacteria; phylum Bacillota; class Clostridia; order Peptostreptococcales; family Anaerovoracaceae; genus JAISTV01. The sequence continues at coordinate 41,753 of JAISTV010000006.1, read as the reverse complement.
GCGGCCCCGGATACCGGAAGCCAGGACCGTCTCGATTACCTCGTCCGGACTCATCTCCGTGAGCACCTTGCCCAGCGCCTTGTAACCGTCGTAGGCTATGTACTCGTCTATGTTCTCCGGGTTAATCAGCCCGCAGTTTCTCAGCGCCACACGCATCTGCTTCCGGTAGAAGCTCGTGTCGCTCATGCTCTTATGCTTGCCGGCGTCTTCCGTGCCCGCGTCCTCATCATAGAGCAGCCGCTTGACGGGATGCCCGCCCACGATATGCTCCTGCACGATTTCCGCCACGTCTTCCGCCTTCACTTGACAGTAGAAGCTCGCGTCCGGATAGACCACCACGATGGGGCCCATGGCGCACAGCCCGAAGCACCCGGTCTTCACAACCTTCACGTCCGTCAGGCCCGCCTTTTCTATCTCCTCGGTAAAAGCCGCGCTCACAGCGCCCGACATAGACGCCGTGCAGCCCGTGCCCGCGCAAATCATTATGTTGATTCTGCCCGGATCAATCGCTTCTGCCGCCGCCGCTGCCGCTGCCTCGTCGCCGCCGCGCAGGCCTACAATTCGCTGCATTTTCTCGCGAATCGCGGCCAGATCCTGCAATGTTTTGCTTGCCATTGTTCTTTCCTCCTCTTGCCGCTTAATCAGTACTTCGCGAGAATCTCATCCAGCTCCTTCTCGTCGCCGGTGAGTCTGCCGTACACGTCTTCGTTGACCTTGAGGACAGGCGCCAGACCGCAAGCGCCTATGCAGCGCACCGCGTTCAGACTGAACTTGCCGTCCTCCGTAGTCTCGCCGTCCTTCACCCCGAGCTTCTTCTCGAGCTTCTCAAAGATGGCGCCGCTGCCCTTCACGTAGCAGGCCGTTCCCAAGCACACGTTAATATCGTTCTGGCCCTTCGGGGAAAGTGCGAACCACGAATAGAAAGTCGTAATGCCGTAGATTTCCGCAAGCGGCTTATCTAAGGCTTCCGCCACCATTTTCTGAACTTCTAATGGGAGATAACCGTAAATTTCCTGCGCCTTCTGCAGGGCCGGCATAGCCGCGCCGCGCTGCTGCTTGTGTTCCGCGAGCCAGTTCTTGAGCGCTTGCTCCTGCTCGGCCGTGCCGGTAAACGGCACCGTCGATATTCGCTTCATCTAATCCTCCTCCTTGTTACAGTGTTCGCACGGCCAACTGAAAGCCCCGCCATACGAAAAACGGATTTAACACCCAAGACTTTTGTTAAATCCTTATCAAACTGAAAACACTATATCACAACGCGCGAACAAATCAATAGAAAACACTCTAAATCACAAGAAAAATTCCGTGTTTTTTCTGTGAAGACGCCAAAGCGAATCCGCATCGCAAAAGCCGCCCGAATCCGGACGGCTTTCTTATTTCGCTTTTTTTCTCTGCGGCTTATACGAGCTCGAGGAATACTTCCTCTGCGCCGTCACCCCGGCGGGGGCCGAGCTTCAGGATTCTGGTGTAGCCGCCGTTGCGGTCTTCATAGCGCGGGGCTATGGTGTCGAACAGCTTGGTGACCACGTCCTCGTCGTAGATGTAGCCGAGCGCCTGGCGCCGTGCGTGCAAATCCCCCTTCTTGCCGAGCGTAATCATTTTCTCCGCCGCGCGGCGCGCTTCCTTCGCGCGCATCTCGGTGGTGGTTATCCGCTCTTCGCGAAGCAGATCGGTGACGAGATTTCTAAGCATCGCCTTTCTGTGGGCAGTCGGTCTACCCAATTTTCTGTGTCCCGACATCGTGAGCTCCTTTCTATTCTTCGCCCGGCCTGAATCCCAGACCGAGTTCTTCTAATTTCTGTTTTACTTCCTCCAGAGACTTCTTGCCGAGGTTGCGGACCTTCATCATGTCGTCCTCGCTCTTCTCCGTAAGGTCTCTTACCGTGTGGATACCGGCCCGCTTCAGGCAGTTGAAGGAACGCACCGAAAGCTCGAGCTCTTCCACCGTCTGATCCAGTTTCCGCTTATCCGTATCCTCGTCCGCCGTCTCCACCGGAACGGGCTTCGCGCCCGGGGCGAGCTGTACGAACAGGTCCAGATGCTGCTGCATGATATGCGCACCTCTGGCCAGCGACTCTTCCGGCTTGATGCTGCCGTCCGTCCAGACCTCAAAGGTCAGCTTGTCGTAGTCCGTCACCTGGCCCACGCGCGTGTTCTCCACCGCGAAGTTCGCCTTGCGCACCGGCGTATAGATGGAATCCACCGGTATGACGCCAATGGGCGTGCTTTCCGTCTTGTTCTGCTCAGCCGTCGCATAGCCGCGACCACGGGACAGGTTAATCTCCATATAGAGAGACGCGTTCTCCTCCAGCGTGGCTATGTGCAGGTCCGGATTGTGAATCTGCAGGTTCGCGTCCGACTGGATGTCTCCCGCTGTCACTTCCTTGGGGCCCGTAGCATCTATGATGGCCGTCTTCTCGTCGTCCTCTCCCTCTATGCTCGACGCGAGCTTCTTGAGGTTGAGAATAATCTCCGTCACATCTTCCTTAACGCCCGGTATGGTCGAGAACTCATGCAGAATACCTTCTATCTTTACGGAGGTAACTGCCGTTCCCGGGAGCGAGCTTAAAAGAATGCGGCGCAGACTGTTTCCGAGCGTGGTGCCGTAGCCTCTCTCGAGGGGCTCTACGACAAACCGGCCGTATTTTACCTCATCGGTTTCCGCAGTCTCTATTTTGCTGGGCATTTTTATCTCTAACACTATCGATCCTCCTTCTCTGCCGCAGGCGCCCCTTCAGGCGATCCGTAAGCAGCGGTATCTTACATAAACTGTAGTTTCGGAATCGGCGGTTACTTCGAGTAAAGCTCTACGATGAGGTGCTCTTCTATAGGCGTATCGATTTCCTCGCGGGTGGGCAGGGAAAGCACTGTGCCTTCCAGCTTCTCCACGTCCACCGATACCCACGGCGGCACCGTAATCTGCATGTCCTTGAGTTCCTTGAACTTGGGAGAGCTCTGGCTGCGTTTCTTCACAGTGATCTTGTCTCCCACGCTCACCTCGTAGGACGGGATATCCACCTTGCGTCCGTTCACCGTAAAGTGCCCGTGATTGACAAGCTGGCGTGCTTCTTTTCTCGAGGAAGCCAGTCCCATGCGAAACACGGTGTTGTCGAGTCTGGTCTCCAACATGATGAGCAGGTTCTCACCCGTGATTCCCTTGCGCTTGGCTGCCTTCAAAAACGTGTTGTGGAACTGCTTCTCCAGCAGGCCGTAAAAACGCTTGGCCTTCTGCTTTTCACGGAGCTGCAGTCCGTAATCGGAAGTTTTCTTCCGGCCCTGGCCGTGCTGGCCCGGGGCATAATTTCTTCTCTCTAAGGCACACTTGGGGGAGTAGCACCGGTCGCCCTTCAAAAAGAGCTTCGTGCCTTCCCTTCTGCAGAGCCTGCAAACTGCTTCTGTATATCTTGCCATGGTTTCGTATCTCCTTAAAACTACACCCTTCTTCTCTTGGGCGGTCTGCATCCGTTATGCGGGATGGGCGTGATATCTTTGATCATGGTAATTTCGAGTCCGGCTGTCTGAAGCGCGCGGATGGCGGCTTCTCTGCCCGAACCCGGCCCCTTCACGAAGACTTCCACGTGCTTGAGGCCATGTTCCATGGCGCCCTTCGCCGCTTCCTCCGCTGCCATCTGCGCCGCAAAAGGCGTAGACTTTCTGGAACCCTTGAATCCGAGCGAACCGGCGCTCGACCAGGACAAAGCATTTCCGCTCGTGTCCGTCAGCGTAACGAGAGTGTTGTTAAAGGTAGCCTGGATATGCGCCTGGCCCTTTTCGATATTCTTTCTCTCTCTTCTTTTTTTCCGAACTGTCTTTTTAACAGTAGCCATAAACTTCGTTCCTCCGTATTCCGCTCAAAAGCCCTTAGCTCTTCTTCTTCCGACCGACGGTCTTCTTCGGGCCTTTTCTCGTGCGGGCGTTCGTCTTGGTGTTCTGCCCGCGAACGGGGAGACCTCTCCTGTGACGGATGCCGCGATAGCAGCCGATTTCCATCAGACGCTTAATGTTCAGGCTTACGTCTCTTCTCAGATCACCTTCCACGCTGTATTCGCTGTCGATGATTTTGCGGATTTTACCGGCATCCTCTTCCGACAGATCCTTTACGCGGATGTCCGGGTTTACTTCCGCTTTCCTGAGAATTTCATTCGCAGTCGTGCGGCCGATCCCGTAAATATACGTAAGGCCTATTTCAATCCTTTTTTCTCTTGGCAAGTCCACACCGGCTATACGAGCCATATGTTTCTCCTCCTGTTATCTGTCTTAATGTTTTACAAACAATATATGAAAGCACACCCTCCGGGCAGCCTCCTCATCTCCCGACGATAAGGCCGTAGCCGCGCCCGCTAGCGTGATTCAAACAAACGAAAATTAACCCTGGCGCTGCTTGTGCTTGGGGTTCTCGCAGATGATCATCACTCTGCCTTTTCTCTTGATTACTTTGCACTTCTCGCAAATCGGCTTTACTGAAGTTCTAACCTTCATGGCTATAATCCTTTCTATTCCGCAATCTTTCACTTCGCGCGTTCGCGCGAATAATTATTATATCAAACGAATTTACGCTTTTCAACTACTTATCACGCCACGTGATTCTTCCTCTTGTCAGGTCATACGGCGACAGCTCCACTTTCACGCGGTCCCCCGGCATGATGCGGATGAAGTTCATCCGGATCTTCCCCGAGATATGCGCCAGGATCTGATGCCCGTTCTCCAGCTTCACGATAAACATCGCATTCGGCTGTGCCTCCACTACGGTGCCCATCACCTCGATGACGTCCTTTTTGGCCATACGTTACACTCCTGTCCCTTCCCTTTCGTCCAATGTAATCACCAGCGGATCTTCCTCCGTAATGACCACCGTGTTCTCGTAATGCGCGGACAGCTTTCCGTCCGTAGCCACGGCAGTCCAGTTATTCAGCAGAACCTCGGTTTCGTAAGTTCCGGCGTTAATCATCGGTTCAATAGCAAGGGTCATGCCTGCCATAAGCTTAGGTCCCTTGTTCGGCGCCCCGTAGTTTTTCACCTGCGGATCCTCGTGCATGTCCCGACCTACGCCGTGTCCCACGAAGTCCCGCACCACGGAAAACCCGTCCGCCTCCACGACATCCTGTATGGCGCTGCCTATGTCCGAGAGCCGGTAGCCCACCCGGCAGTGCGCCAGTCCCGCGAAGAAACTCCGCTTGCAGGTGTCCATGAGACGGGCTGCCTCTTCGCTCACCGTGCCCACGGGGTAGGTCCGCGCCGCGTCGGAAACCCATCCGCCGCCGGTGGTACCCACGTCCACGCTCACGATATCGCCTTCCTTAAGGATGCGCGAAGCATCCGGTATCCCGTGAACAATCTCCTCATTCACGGAGGTACAGCAGCTCGCCGGGAACCCGTTGTATCCCAAAAAGCTCGCTGTCATACCCGCCTGCCGGATTCGCTCCACCACGAAGTCGTCTATGTCCTTCGTGCTGATGCCCGGCTTTATGAATTCTCTCAGCTCGAACAGAATGCTCCCCGTCACCCTGGCGGGGACCTTCATCTGCTCTATCTCTTCTCTTGTCTTGAGAAGAATCATGTTTTTATCCCAGCACTGCCTGGATCTTTTCGTAGACGTCCTCGAGAGGCGCGTCCGCGGAAATCTCCGATAATATGCCCTTACCCTGGTAGTATTCCACCAATGGGTGGGTTTCGTTGTTATACACTTCGAGGCGGTTTCTTGCCGTCTCCTCCGTGTCGTCGGCGCGTTGGATTACCTCTCCGCCGCAAACGTCACAGGTGTCTTCTTCCTTGGGCGGCTTGGTAATGGTGTTGTACGTAGCGCCGCAAACACTGCACACCCGCCGGCTCGTAATCCGCGAAATGAGCACCTCATCCGGAACGGCCAGGTAAATCGCATGGTCTATCTGTCCGCCGGCCTTGGCCAGCATCTCGCCGAGCGCATCCGCCTGCGCGGTGTTCCGCGGGAAGCCGTCCAGCAGGTAGCCGTTCTTCGCGTCGTCTTCTTCCAGACGGGCCGCAATCAGGTCAAGAATCAGGCTGTCCGGTACGAGCTCGCCCTTCTCCATGAACGCCTTGGCCTGCTTGCCCAGGTCGGTTCCCAGCGCGACGTTCTTCCTGAGGATGTCGCCCGTGGAGATGGTCGGCAGTTCGTAGTCCAGCTTGATGAGTTCCGACATGGTACCTTTTCCGGACCCCGGAGGGCCGAGCAAAATGATTCTCTTCATCTTAGAGGAACCCCCTGTAATTTCTCATGACCATTTGATTTTCTATCTGTTTCATGGTGTCAAGCGCGACACCCACAACAATCAGCAGCGCCGTTCCGCCGAAGCGAATGTTCAGGTTGGGCGATGCCAGGTTGATCAGGTAAGGCAGCGTGGCTATGGCCGCGAGGAACAGCGCCCCCACGAACGTGACACGCGACATGACGCGACCGAGGTAGTCCACCGTGGCTCTGCCGGGACGGATGCCCGGAATGAACCCGCCGTTTGCACGCATATTCTCCGAGACCTCGTTTACGTTGAACGTAATGGCCGTGTAGAAATACGTGAAGAAGATAATCAGTACCACGTTAAACGCGCAGTAAATCCATACGCCCGGGTCTCCCGACGGAGACAGGTACTTATTCACGAAGTGCGAGAACCCGCTGGTGCTCTTCAGGAAGTACGTAATGGTGAGCGGGAACTGCAGCAGCGAAAGCGCGAAGATAACGGGGATAACGCCCGCCTGGTTTACCTTCAGCGGAATGTGCGTGTTCTGCCCGCCGTACATCTTTCTGCCCACCACGCGCTTGGCGTACTGCACCGGAATGCGCCGCTGGCCCTGCTGCACGAGGATGGTGCCCACTATGACCACCAGCGCAAACGCGCAGAACAGGATGAGCGAAACGATGCTGATACCGTGGTTGCTGTAGGTACGCAGCGCCCCGCCTATGGCCGCCGGAATCCGGCAGACTATGCCCGCGAAAATCAGGAGCGATATGCCGTTTCCTACGCCGTACTCGTTGATCTGCTCGCCGAGCCACATGAGGAAAGCGGTACCCGCCGTGAGCGTGAGAATAATCAAGGTGACATTCAGCACGTTCTGCCCCGTGGTGCCGGCCGGAACGATGGCGCCCCTAAAGAGGCCGAACGTCAGACCGACAGCCTGTAAAAGGCCAAGCGCTACCGTCAGATAGCGCGTAATTTGTGCGATTTTCTTTCTGCCCTCCGTGCCTTGCCGCGCCAGATTCTCCAGAGCGGGTATGGCTATAGTAAGCAGATTCAGGATAATGGATGCCGTAATATACGGCGTGATACTCAAAGCGAATATGGTGAAGTTCTGAAAGGAACCGCCCGAGAACAAGTCAAAGATCTCGAAGAGGCCCTGGCCTTCCTGAAACACATCCTCCAGAAGCGCCCGATCCATGCCCGGCACCGGGATGTTCGACCCGATGCGGAAGACTGCGATCATGAGAACCGTAAAGACAATTTTCTTACGGAGCTCGGGTATCTTCCATGCTTTTGCTAACGTTTCCAGCATTCCCATAATTAGATTTCCTCTACAGCGCCGCCTGCGGCTGTAATCTGCTCCACCGCTTTCTGGCTGAACTTATGCGCCTTCACGGTGAGTTTCTTCTCGAGCGTCCCGTTTCCGAGAACCTTCACGCCGTTCTTCGGCTTGCGAATCAGCCCGCTTTCGACGAGCAGCTCCGGCGTAACTTCCGTGCCCGCATCGAAACGGTTCAGCGCTTCTACGTTCACGATTTCAAACTCCACACGCCACTTATTGTTGAAGCCGCGCTTCGGGGTACGACGGTAAAGGGGCATCTGGCCGCCCTCGAAACCGAGGCGCACGCCGCCGCCGCTTCTGGACTTCTGTCCGTCCTGACCGCGTCCGGCAGTCTTGCCCTGGCCGGTCGCCGTTCCGCGACCCTTCCTCTTAGGAGCTTTACTCGCTCCCGGAGGCGCTTTCAATTCATGTAATCTCATAATTCTTACTCCTTAACCGTCAGCAAGTGCGCGACCTTGTTCACCGCGCCCCGCGTTACCGGGCTGTCCACAAGCTCTACCGTCTGATGCATCTTCCGAAGTCCCAGCGCGGCTACCACTTTCTTCTGAGCGGGAGTGGACCCGATGGGGCTCTTGGTCAAGGTTATCTTGATCGTTTTTTCTGCTGCCTTAGCCATGGCATCCTCCCTCCTAACTTAATATCTCTTCCTTAGTCTTACCGCGCAGACGGCTGATCTGCTCGACCGTCTTCAGGTCCTTGAGTCCCTCTATGGTCGCGTTTGCCATGTTGCCGGCGTTGTTCGACCCGATGGACTTGGCACGCACATCCTTGACGCCCGCAAGTTCGAGCACCGTACGGACGGACGAGCCGGCGATAACGCCGGTACCCTCGCGACCGGGCATGATGACCACCTTGCCGGCGCCAAAGATTCCCGTGACGCGATGCGGAATGGTGGTGCCCACGGTCGGTACATAGATGAGCTTTTTCTTCGCGTCTTCTATGGCCTTGCGTACGGCTTCCGGAATTTCTCTTGCCTTGCCCAGACCCACGCCTACGTGGCCGGCCTCATCGCCTACCACCACCGTGACGGAGAACCGCATGTTGCGGCCGCCCTTAACGGTCTTGGCTACGCGCCGGATGTTTACTATGGATTCTTTCAGCTCCATGGCCGAAGCGTCGATCGTATTCTTTCGCTGCATACTCGTAAACCTCCGTTAAAACTTCAGACCTGCGCTGCGCGCGCCGTCGGCCAATTCCTTCACACGTCCGTGATACAGGAAGCCGCCTCTGTCGAATGCTACTTCGCTGATGCCCTTCTCGACCGCCTTCTTGCCTATGGCCTCGCCGACGAGTTTTGCGGCATCCTTGTTTCCGCCGTACGCCGCCTGCGCCTTGATCTCCTTGTCGAGAGTGGAGGCCGCCGCCAGCGTGTGCCCGTTCACATCGTCGATAATCTGTACGGAGATGTTCTTCAGGCTGCGGTATACGCACATTCTGGGTTTATCCGGCGTACCGGAGAGGTTCTGCCGAACGCGCGCGTGACGGACAAGCCGCTTATCATTTCTGCTCTGTTTTGCCATGTCTCGCTCCTTTCTCAGCCCTTCACACCGGATTTGCCTTCACGTCTGCGGATCACTTCTTCGCGATACTTGACGCCCTTGCCCTTATAGGGTTCCGGCGGTCTCCAACCGCGGATGATGGCCGCATAATTTCCCACGAGCGCCTTGTCTATGCCGCGCACGACAATTTCCGTGTTGCTCGGGGTCTCCGTCTCGATCCCTGCGGGATCCGGGAGTTCCACGGGATGGGAGTAACCGAGGGACAGAACCAGGTTCTTGCCCTTCTTCTCGGCACGGTAGCCCACGCCGTTGATGTCCAGCCTGCGCTCGAACCCGTCCGACACGCCCGTGACCATGTTAAAGATCAGGGTGCGGGACAGCCCGTGCAGCGACCGGCTTTCCTTCTCGTCATTTCCGCGCGTTACGTAAATGACGCCATCTTTCAGTTCCACTCCGATTTTCTCGGAGATCTTTTCGGACAGTTCGCCCTTAGGTCCCTTCACGGTGACCAGATTATCCGCAGCGATTTTCACATCTACGCCGGCGGGAACTGTCACCGGGAGTTTTCCGATTCTTGACATTTCCTTCCTCCTACCAAACGTAACAGATGACTTCGCCGCCGATGCCGAGGCGCCGCGCCTCTTTATCGCTTATCACGCCCTTGGACGTGGAGATAATGGCGATTCCGAGCCCGCCGAGCACGCGCGGCACATCTTCCGCCTTCGCGTACACTTTCAGACCGGGCTTGCTGATCTTCTTGATGCCGCTGATGACCTTTTCCTTGTCCGCTCCGTACTTCATCTGAATCCGGATGGTACCCTGCTTGTTGTCATCTATCACATCGTAACCTTGTATGTAACCTTCATCGCTTAAGATGCCGGCTATGGACTTCTTCATCTTGGAAGCAGGCACGTCTACCGTCGTATGCCCGACCGTGTTCGCGTTTCTGATCCGTGTGAGCATATCCGCAATGGGATCCGTCATAGTCATGGGTCTTACGCCTCCTTTCTACCAGCTGGCTTTCTTCACGCCGGGTATCTCGCCTTTATACGCAAGCTCCCGGAAGCAGATTCTGCAGATCCCGTACTTCTTGAGAACAGAATGGGGCCGTCCGCAAATCCTGCATCTGGTATAAGCTCTCGTCGGATACTTGGGTTTCCGCTGCTGTTTTACTTTGAGAGATGTCTTGGCCATGTTTCCCTCCTACTTTTCGAACGGCATGCCGAGCAGCTTCAGGAGTTCCTGCGCTTCCTCGTCCGTCTTAGCCGTCGTCGTAAATATAATGTTCATGCCCTTGATCTTGTCTACCTTGTCGTAGACGATTTCCGGGAAGATGGATTGCTCCTTTAGGCCTACGGAGTAGTTGCCTCTGCCGTCGAAGGAGTTCTTCGAAACGCCCTTGAAGTCGCGCACGCGCGGCAGGACTATGTTGAAGAACTTATCGGCAAACACATACATGTTGTCGCCGCGGAGCGTCACCTTGCACCCTACGGGCATGCCCGAGCGCACCTTGAAGTTGGCAATGGACTTTCTCGCCTTGGTAACCACGGGGCGCTGTCCGCTGATAAGCGCCAATTCCTCCACGGCTGTTTCCATCATCTTGGCGTTGTCCTTCGCTTCGCCGAGGCCCATGTTTATGGTAATCTTTTCGAGCTTGGGAACCTGCATGGGGTTCGGATAAGCGAACTTCTCCTTGAGGGAACCAAAAACTTCGTTCTTATAGATTTCTCTTAATCTCGCTGACAATCCGGTTTCCTCCTTTCTCAGTCGATTACGCTGCCGGTCTTCTTCGATACCCGAATCTTCCGGCCGTCTTCAAACTTGAAACCCACACGGGTGGGCGCCTTCTCCTTCGGGTCATAGTACATGACGTTCGAAACATGGATGGGGCCTTCCTGGCGCTTGATCTCCGCACGCATGGTGCGGGTCTGCTTCTGGTGTTTGGTCTGCATATTACATCCCTCGACTATGAGGGTGTTCTTTTTCGGGTAGACCTTCAGCACTTTTCCGTGCTTCCCCTTGTCTTTCCCCGTGATAACCATCACGGTATCATCTTTTTTGATTCGCATTTTCTGCCTCCGTTATGAAAACCCTGCTACAGTACTTCCGGAGCGAGCGATACGATTCTCATAAAGCTCTTTTCGCGGAGTTCCCTTGCCACCGGCCCGAAAATACGGGTACCGACGGGCGTCTTGTCATCTTTGATGATCACGGCGGCGTTCTGGTCGAATTTTACGTAACTGCCGTCACCTCTTCTGGCGCCGGTCCTGGTCCGTACGACCACCGCGCGAACCACATCGCCCTTCTTGACCATGCCGCCCGGCGTGGCTTCCTTCACCGTGCAAACGATGATATCGCCTATGTTCGCGTACTTGCGGCCTGTGCCCCCGAGGATGCGGATGACGAGCAGTTCCTTGGCGCCCGAGTTATCGGCTACGCGCAGTCTGGTTTCTGTCTGAATCATATGGCTCGCCTCCTTACTTCACCTTCTCGACGATGCCCACCAGGCGCCATCTCTTATCCTTGGATATGGGACGCGTCTCCATGATGCGGACTTTATCGCCTACGTTACACTGGTTCTCTTCGTCGTGCGCCTTGAATTTCTTCGTGCGCTTCACAGCCTTACCATACAGGGAATGGCGGACGAAGTCTTCGACGGCGACGGTGATGGTCTTGTCCATCTTGTCGCTCACGACTATGCCGACTCTGGTCTTGCGGTTGTTTCTATCAGTCACAGCGAATCCTCCTTTCCCTTAGCCTGCAGGCTGTTCCTTAACAAGTTGCTTCTCGCGGATAACGGTTTTCACCCGCGCTATGTCGCGCTTCACGTCGCGCAACCGGATGGGATTCTCAAGCTGCCCCGTCACATGCTGAAAGCGCAGGTTGAAAAGCTCCGTCTTCATTTTTTTCAGCTCGCCTTCCAGTTCGGCGTCTGTCATTTCTCTGATCTTATCCAGGTTCATTTTGCTTCACCACCCTTAATCAATTCTTCGCCCTTCACGGCAAATTTCGTCTTGATGGGGAGCTTGTGCGAGGCCAGCCGCATGGCTTCCTTCGCCTGCTCAAAGGTTACGCCGTCGATCTCGAACATTACGCGACCGGGCTTCACCACGGCTACCCAATACTCGGGAGCGCCCTTACCGGAACCCATACGGACTTCGGCCGGCTTCTTCGTAACGGGCTTGTGCGGGAAAATCTTGATAAAGACCTTACCGCCTCTGCGGATGGAACGGGTCATGGCGACACGGGCCGCTTCTATCTGGTTGGACTTAATCCATCCGGGCTCCAGGGCTATGAGACCGTACTTTCCGTACGTGATGGTGTTTCCCTTGGTGGCAACACCCGACATCCGCCCTCTGTGTACTCTTCTGCGCTTTACGCGTTTTGGCATCAACATGGTTTTCCGCGGCTCCTTTCTATTCTTCGGTGGAAGCTTCCACGGCCTGGGGCGCTGCGTCTGCCTCTGCCGGTGCTTCCGCTGCTTCTCCGGCCGCCGCCGCTTCCGCAGCCGCTGCCGCCGCAGCCTTTCTTGCTTCTTCTTCCGGGTCGAACTTGGGCTTCAGGCGCTTTCTCGGATTGACCGAGCGCGGAATGGCCGGAGCCTCGTCCCTGCGACCGCGTGCGCCGCCGGGTCCTCCCGTACGGTCTCTGCGATCTCTCCGGGGCCGTTCGCCGTCGCGCGCTTTTCCGCGTCCACCACCGCGGCGGTCGCCCTTGCGATCCCCCTTCTCCTGCTGCGGGATGGGGCTCATAAGGCCCTTCTCTAAGCGCTCGCCCAGGTTAATCCAGACCTTAACGCCTATCTTCCCGTACGTCGTGTCCGCTTCCGCAAATCCGTAGTCGATATTCGCACGGAGCGTGTGCAGCGGCACGTTTCCTTCGTTGTACTTTTCGCTTCTAGCGATTTCCGCGCCACCCAGACGACCGGAGACCACCACCTTGATGCCCTTCGCGCCTTCCTTCATGGTGCGGCCTATGGCCTGCTTCATAGCGCGGCGGAAAGAGATTCTCTTCTCCAGCGCCTGCGCCACGCTCTCTGCCGTCAGCTGCGCGTCCAGCGCCGAACGCCTGACCTCCACGATATTCACGTGGACCTTCTTGCTCGTCATCTTCTCCAGCGCCGCCTTGAGCTCGTCAATGCCGGTGCCCGAGCGCCCGATTATCACGCCGGGCTTATCCGTCAGGACGGTGACCTTGATCTTGTTATCCGCCGCCCGTTCTATGACGGTCTTGGAGATACCGGCCGCGTACAGCTTTTTCTTAATGAACGCGCGGATCTCGTTATCTTCGATCAGAAAGTCTGCAAAGTTCTTCTTGCTTGCATACCACTTGGAATCCCAGTCGCTGATGATTCCTACTCTGAGCCCGTGCGGGCTAACTTTTTGACCCATCGTATTACTCCTTTTCCCTCAGCGTTACACCAACGTGGCTGCTTCTCTTCAGAATCATAGCCGCACGGCCTCTGTCTGCCGCGCGCCACCGCTTCATGGTGGGACCCTGGTTCGCATACACCTCCGCCACGTACAGGTCGTCCGGATTCATATCGAAGTTGTTCTCCGCGTTTGCGGCGGCCGACTTGACGACCTTCTCGATAATCTCCGCGCCTTTTCCGGGCGTAAACTTCAGGATATTGAGCGCCTCTTCCAGGTCCTTGCCGCGAACGAGTTCCGCGACGGGCTTGAGCTTGATGGGCGACATTCTGACATATTTTGCGAGTGCTTTTGCTTCCATGTTCTATCTGCCCCTTTCTACTCTTCGGACGCAGGAGCCGGAGCCGCCTCAGGAGCCGGCGCAGCCGCTGCCGGCGCGCTCGTGGTGGTAGCCGCCGCCGAGAAATCCAGCTTGGGCGTCTTCTTCACCTTGGTGCTCTTGTCGTTTCCGTGTCCTCTGTAAGTGCGGGTCGGCGCAAACTCGCCGAGGCGATGTCCGACCATATCTTCCGTAATATATACCGGCACGTGCCGTCTGCCGTCGTGAACGGCTATGGTATGTCCCACCATCTGCGGGAATATCGTGGACGGACGCGACCACGTGCGCAGGATGCGCTTCTCGTTTCTCGCGTTCAGGTCGTCGATAGTCTTCAGCAGCTTTTTATCTACGAAGGGACCTTTTTTCAATGATCTACCCATGTGGTTCTATCTCCTTCCTGACCTATTTCGTGCCACGTCTCTTGACGATGTACTTATCCGAGTGCTTGTTCTTCTTGCGGGTCTTGTAACCGAGGGTCGGCTTGCCCCACGGGGTAACCGGGCCCGTCCGGCCGATACCGGCCTTACCCTCACCACCGCCGTGCGGGTGGTCGTTCGGGTTCATAACCGAGCCGCGGACCGTCGGGCGAATGCCCATATGCCGCTTGCGGCCGGCCTTGCCGATCTTGATCTGCTCGTGGTCAATATTGCCCACCTCGCCGATGGTGGCGCGGCAGTCCATGTGCACCTTGCGCACCTCGCCGGAGGGCAGACGCACCTGCGCGAACTTGTCTTCCTTGGCCATGAGCTGCGCGCTGTTGCCGGCCGAGCGCACGAGCTGCGCACCCTTGCCTGCCTTGAGCTCTATGTTGTGAATTATGGTACCGAGCGGGATATTCCGCAGCGGGAGCGCGTTGCCGATCTGAATGTCGGACTCCGGCCCGGAATACAGGGTAGCGCCCACTTCCAGCTTGTGGGGAGCTATGATGTAGCGCTTCTCGCCGTCCGCGTAAACGAGGAGGGCTATGTTCGCGCTGCGGTTCGGGTCGTACTCTATGGCAACCACCTTGGCGGGGATGCCGTCCTTGTTCCGCTTGAAGTCGATAATACGGTACTTCGGGCGATAACCGCCGCCTCTGTGGCGCACGGTAATCTTGCCGCGGGAGTTTCTTCCGGAATGCTTCTTGAGCGTCACCGTAAGGGACTTCTCGGGCTTGTCCTTGGTAATCTCCTCGAACGTGGAGCCCGTCATTCCGCGAAGGCCCGGCGTAGTCGGATTGTATTTCTTAATTCCCATATCGCTGCTGCCTCCTACCTACAGACTCGAGAAGAACTCGATCTCTTTGCTGTCCTTCTTCAAGGTCACGATCGCCTTCTTCCAGGAAGACGTGCGTCCCACGTTTCTTCCCTGTCTCTTTACTTTGCCTTTATAGTTCATGACGTTCACCTTGTCCACCGTCACGCCAAAAATCTCTTCGACGGCCTGCTTGACCTCGGTCTTGTTGGCACCCACGGCAACCTTGAACGTATACTTTTTCGCCTGCGCGTCCGCCATGCTCTTCTCAGAGATGATGGGTTTGATTATCACATCGTAAGGAGTCTTCATCAGGAATACACCTCCTCTATCTTTTCCACCGCGTCCTTCGTGACGATGAAGGAAGTGTGATTCAGGATCTCATACACGTTGAGCGTCCCGACCTGCGTGGTCCCCACGCCCGGGATGTTGGCCGCCGAGCGCACCACCGCGTCGTCCTTGGCCGCCGTCACGATGAGGGCCTTCTTCTCCGCGTTTACGTTCGCCAGGAACTCGACCATCTTCTTGGTCTTGGGTTCCTCGAACGTCAGCGCGTCTATGACAATGATTTCCTTGTCCGCTACCTTGGCCGACAACGCCGACTTGAGCGCCAGGCGCTTGACCTTTTTCGGTACGGAGTAGCTGTAGTCGCGCGGCTTGGGCGCGAACACTATGCCGCCGCCCACATGGTTAGGCGCCACACGGCTGCCCTGACGGGCGCGGCCCGTACCCTTCTGCCGGAACGGCTTTCTGCCGCCGCCGGAAACCTCGGCGCGGGTCTTGGCAGACTGCGTACCCTGCCGCTGGTTGGCTAAATAATTCTTTATGACTTCGTGAACGGCATATTCGTTCACCTCTACACCGAAGATCGCGTCGGAAAGGTCGATCTCACCGGCGGAGGTGCCGTCCATTTTCAGCATTTCCACTTTCGCCATTTCTTCCTCCCTCGCTTTCTACTTCTGGCCCTTGACGGCGTACCGGACCCGTACGAGTCCGCCACGCTTGCCCGGAACCGCGCCCTTGATGAGCAGGACGTTTCTCTCCGGAATGACCTTGACCAGATCCAGATTCTGTACGGTGACGGTCTCGTAGCCCATGCGGCCCGGACCGGCATTTCCCTTGAACACGCGGGACGGATACGTACCCGCCGCGAGCGCGCCCGCCAGTCTCTTATGCTTGCTGCCGTGCGTCATGGGGCCTCTGTGATGGCCGTGACGCTTGATGTTACCCTGCGTGCCCTTGCCCTTGGACGTACCGGTGACATCCACCTTAACGCCCTCTTCGAAGTCCGCGACCGTAATCACCTGACCCGGCTCGTAGCTCTCGTCTTCCGCCAGGCGGATTTCCGCAAGGTGCTTCTTCAGCGGGGCTTCCCACTTCTCGAAGTGGCCCTTGGTCGGCTTATTCGCGCGGCCTTCTTTCAGATCGACGTAGCCGATCTGCACGGCGCGGTAGCCGTCCGTCTCTTCGGTCTTGATCTGCGTGACCGTATTCGGACCCGCCTCCACGACCGTCACGGGAATCAGATTTCCCTCTTCGGAGAAGATCTGCGTCATCCCGATCTTTTTACCAAGAATGGTCTTCATGCTATCTTACAAACCTCCTTACAGCGGAGCACCCTCTGCCGCCCTCTTCACCGGACCGCACGCGCGGCGCTCATTCTAAGTGCTTCCTATAACTTAATCTCGATATCCACGCCCGCGGCGAGGTCGAGCTTCATGAGCGCATCCACCGCCTTGGTGGTCGTCTGGGTTATGACGATCAGGCGCTTATGCGTGCGCTGCTCGAACTGCTCCCGGCTGTCCTTGTACTTGTGGACCGCCCGCAGAATCGTGACAACTTCCTTCTCCGTGGGGAGCGGAATGGGTCCGGAGACCGTCGCGCCGTTTCTCTTGGCCGTCTCCACGATATCCGCCGCCGCCTTGTCCAGAATCTCCGGCTCGTACGCCTTGAGTCTGATCCGAATCTTTTGCTGCTCTGCCATGTTTCCTCCTGTTAAAATACGCTTCTAATGAACGTTCTTACGGTGAAAATTACCGGAATTTCTCCGCAACCTCTCACCGCGCCTTTTCGCTTCACAACGAAAAACCTGCGATTTTTCGCAAGCTCGTTCATTATAATTCAACAAAAACACGGAATCAAGAGATTTTTCGGCTTTTTTTGCGGTTTTTTTGTTCTTCGCACCCCGGACGCACTGCAATCACGCACTTTTTCAAGATATTGCGTGCACACGCGCCCACGCGTTCACCACCGCACCCGGCGGCCCGAATTCCCGTCTTCAGAGCAGCGTAATCTCCACCGAAAGCAGCGCCGCTTCCCCGCCGTCCGCATACCGCACGAGCAGGCTCCCGTCATCGCCTATGCCCATAACCTCGGCGCGACGTTCCTCCCCCGCTTCGCTGACGGAAATCTGCCGGCCCATCATCATTGACCTCGCCCGGTAAGCCTCTACCACATCCGCCGCCGGCATGGCGTAACGGGCCAGGACCCGCCGGATGAGCGCCGCCGCAAAAGCGTTGCGCTGCCCCGCAGCAAGCGTAATGCTCCCCGCCGCCCGCCGCAGCTCCGCCGGGAACGCCTCCGCCGGCACATTCACGTTCACGCCAATCCCCAGGATAATCGCCTCAATCCCGCCGCTTTCCACGTCCGAGATGGCCTCGGTGAGAATCCCGCAGACTTTTTTTCCTTCCATATATATATCGTTCACCCACTTGATTTCGGGCACGCCTGCCCCGAACGCCGCCATGGCCTCGCAGACCGCCACCGCCGCCGCCATCGTCACCATACGCGTGCGCGCCGTGTCCCCCAGGGGCCGCAGCACAAAGCTCACATACAGGCTTCCTGCCGCCGGCGAGAAAAAGCTCTTCGACCGCCTGCCCCGGCCGGCCGTCTGTTCCTCGGCAATAAGTATGGTCGCAAACGGAATCTCCGAAGCAGACGCCGCAGCCGCGACCCGCCTCCTGGCCTCCGCGTTGGTCGAGTCTATGCTGGGAAAGACCTCTATGGTAAGCCCCGCCGCCGCCTCGCCCAGAGACGCCCGGATGCCCGCCGCGGAGAGAATATCGCTCGTCTCCGCCAGCAAATAGCCGCGCCGCGTAGCCGCCTGAATGGGGTAACCCGCCTCTTTCAGCTCGGTTATGGCCTTCCACACCGCCGTGCGCGAGCAACCCAGCGCCGAAGCAATCGCCTCGCCCGAAACCGGCGCGCCCTTGCCCGCCTCCAGCATATTCAGAACCTGTTCTTTGATAGACATATATATATATTAAGGAATTCCGAAGCGCGCCGCAACCGACCCCGGGGACAAAATTTCAACTTATGCACGATTACTTGAATCTGCGGCCGTAGTCCTGGCCTACGTAGCCCCGGCGGAACTGGCGGCGCTTGGCAGCGGCCAGCAGCATGGTTGCCGCGGAGATAATCATGACCCAGAGGCAGAAGAGGAAGTTCGAGTCGTCGCCCGTAATCGGGACGCCGTCGGGTCCGAACGGGCCGGGGCCCGGCGGGTTGTCGCCGCCGTCATCGTCATCGTCGTCGTCGCGGCCGCCTGCCGGCTCCCAGAGCGCGTAGATGTACATATCCTGCGTAATGAAGCTGTAGTCTGCCGGGCTCATGCTCCAGCCTACGAACACGTAGCCGGGCCGCGTCGGGTTGGTGGCCGGCGTTATCGCCGCGCCGCCGTGCGGGATGCCGCCCTGCATGTCGTGGTACGTGGAGGAGCCCGAGGAGAGCAGCAGCAGATCCGCGTCGTTGAAGGCGCTCACGTAGGAGAGCCCGTCCGTATAGCCGTCCGTAAACCACACCGTGTAATGGTTGATCTGCCAGACCGCGTAAAGGTCTATGTCGTGGAGCACCACGGGGAACGTCTGGCCGAAGTAGATGGCCGGCACCGTGGCCGTGGGATCCTCGCTCCAGCCGAGGAACTGGTAACCCGTGCGCGTGGGTATGTCGTCCAGCGGCGAGGTGTCCGTAAGATCCGCGTCGTGGACCTGATAAGAACCCTTATGCGCCACCACGTCGTGACCATCCACCGTGCCCGCGGGTATGTCCGTAACCGTCGGGTCGCCGCCCGCGTTTGCGTGGTAGGTGATCCAGTTCTCCCACTGCGCGAAGAACTCCGTGTTGTAGCGGATCGGGTAGACCGTCCCCGCAGGCACCGCTATCCCCGTGCCGTCCGACTCCGTGTTCCAGCCCGTAAAGTGTCCGTTGTGATACTCGCCGTCCGGATACAGCGTGAGCGGCCACTGCGGGTAGGTAACCGCCGCGGGCGAAGCGTTGTTATACGGACGCACCTTGTAGCCGAATCCCAGCGCCACCGTCTCCTTCCCCGTGAAGCCCGGGAAGGACGCCAGCGGAATATCCGTTATGTGTATGTCGTCGTAATAGCCGCCGTACATGGTCTCCGACGGATCGCCCGGCGCGTCGCCGTTCGCGTGGTAATACACGTCGCCCGCGCGCGCCCAGATGGCGTACAAATGCGCCGTGGTGCCCGCCGGCACGTGAATGGTCGCGGAATAGTCGCCCGTGGAGGTTCCGTCCGCCGTGTACCAGTCACCGCTGGCATCCGACTCGGTGTTCCAGCCCACGAAGATAAAGCCCGTGCGCGTTATGTCAGGCGTCCCTCCCGGACGCATGCCTTCCGGAATGATGTACTCGCCCACTACGCCGCCGGACGTGGGGCTCACCGCCTTGTCCTTCATGAGATCCAGCACCGTACTGCTCGACGAGTCGCCCCAGTAGAAGACCTCGCCGCCGGTGTTCGAACCGCCCTGGAAGTGGTACTGCACCATGGGCGGATCCCAGATGGCGTAGAAGACCACGCCGTACTCCGTGGTGCTCACCGCCGAGCCGGAGGTCAGCGCGTAGCGCGTGGAGCCGGCAGGCAGCGTATAGCTGGGCGGAAGCTGCGAGAGGAAGGCGGGCACTATCCCCGGATTGGTCGTCGTGGCATCTATCTTGTGGTCGGCCGGGTAGTACCAGTCGCCGCTGCCGTCCGACTTGGTATTCCAGCCGAGGAAGCTGTAACCGGAGAGCTGCGGAATGTTCATGGAGCTTTCTTCCCAATCGCCGTCCTGGAAGAAGGGCTGGACCGGCTCATCCGGCGGGCTTGTTGCATTGCTAAGGCCGTCGTTGAATACGCCGCCGCCGCGGTGCTTGGGATCGTGCCACTGGATGCCGAACGTTACGCCCACCTTGGTGTGGAACGCGTTCGTGCCGATTATGGAGCTCATGGTCGTTATGGCCGAATCCGTCGTGATATCCTGCCATTTGAAGTAGTATTCGTACGCGGCGTTCACCGGCGGGTCAAGCAGCGTATCTTCCCAGTGGTCGGGAATGTAGAGCGCGTCGCCCGGGTTCTCGCCCACGGAGGACTCATTGCCCAGATACAGCACGCTGCCGTCCTTCCAGTGCGGCGTGAGGATTATGCGCCCCTTGTACTTGAGGAACAACTCCCACGGCACTATGTCGCCCGGGTAGAACTTCTGCGCCCCGGTCAGGCCCTCGTCGTTCACGGCCACCGGATTGCCCACTATGCCTATGGCTGTCATGTCGTCCGCCATGATGGTATGGCGCAGGGTCGGGTCGTCTTCAAACGCCTCGTTATCCCCGAAGATGCCGCCCAGCTGCACCGTGTAGTACTCGAAGACCGCGCCCACCTTGGTAGGCGTCTCGTTGGATATGGAGGCGTTCGTGGTAGACAGAATCTGATACCCCGGCCCCACTATGCTGTACTCCGGCTTCTCGTCAAACCAGCCCTGGCCCGGCGTAGCGCCGCCGCTGCCCGAAACGTAATCCGTGTAGAAGTAGACGAAGTCGTCTATATAATCTATGTGTACCGCCGCAGCCGTAACCAGCGCGCCGGAGTAGTCCCCGCTCACCTCATCCGGCGGCAGGTTCTGCACATCCGCGTAGCCGTCCTGCCCGGCGGCAATGTTCCCGAAATCGTCCATATTGCCCAGGTCGTACGCGTCTATGTACCGCTCGTTATAGCGTACCGCGTACCGCCAGATGCCCGTCACGTAAATGGTTCCGCGCACCTTGGAAATCTTCACCTTGTCCAGGTCGTACAGCGCGTCCGGAATATTATCCGGCACGTTCACGTTCGTAAGCGCCGCACCCGTGGCGCTCAGCCCGTCGTTATCCACGTAGTCGTAGGCCACCTGCGCCGGCCCGCTGCGCACGAACCAATGATCCCACTCGAAGTCCGGGAACGCGTGGACGCCCTCTGGAATCTTGGGATTCTCGTCAAACGCCGTACCGGGGTTATCTATGAAGAAGTAACCCGCCGCGTAGGCTTCCGGTGTGGGCTTCCCGTAATCCGGCTGCGTGGTATCCAGATAATCCGGGAAGTATTCCGGATAGGTCGGGTCGGTCACCTCTGCCGTATCCGCAAAGCGCGGCTCCAGATACTCGTTCATGGTGCTTTCCGTAGCCGGCACCGCGTACTCGTGGAAGAAGTACGGGTAGTAGTACTTCATGGTCAGGTCGTCGTAGAACTTCTTGCCCGTGCTGTCCCACAGGTTGCTTGGCACCAATATATCCTTGCCGGGCTCGTCGGTGAGGGCCAGCGCGCCCGCCGTGAGCTTCGTGGTACCATCCCTGTCCACGTCTATGCCCGTGTCCGTGGAGATATCGTTGATGTTATCCGTGTAGATGACCGGCATGCGCCAGATGGCCACAAGGCGTACATTGCCGGGTATGGTATCCGTGCCGCTGCCGTCCGGTGTCTGGTTGTTTATCACATCCGCGGGAATCAACTCCCCGGGCAGGTAGTCCCCCACGTACACGTATTCCTCGTCGGTATAGTCCATATTGTCCACATACACGCGGTATCCCTGGAAGATGGCGCCGTCCAGACGGGTGGGCCAGTAGGCGGGAATGGTGTAGCCGGCGTAACCGGTTTCCAGCATGCAGCCCGCGCCGCCGGCTTCCACCGGCAGGTAGTCGTCTATTATGCCGTAGTCGTCCAGCCCGGAGGCGGAGGTATAAAGGTCCGGAGGCAGGTTCTGCGTCCAGCCGCCATCGTTCCTGTCCGTATAGAAGACCACCGGACCCCAGACGGGAATCAGACGAATCTCCCACGCGGGCGTCTCGTAAGGAACGCCGTCATATTCATAGTAGTCCAGCCACTCTTCGCGGTCGCCGTCGCCGTCGCCGTCGTTTGCGTCTACGTAGCCCAGGAACTCGTGCGTAACGGGGTCATACTTCGGCTCGCCATAGACCCAGTTCGTGTAGCTCGTGCTGGCGAGGGTGTTGTTCTTATACGCGCGTCCCTGCGCCACGCCCAGAATCTCGTCACCCGGCTGCACCAGAATCTGTCCGCCGCCCGTATCCACCAGCATGGTCTGACCGCTTGCCGCGCTCATGACGTAAGCCGCGCCGTAACTCTCGTTTATATCCGGCGTGTTCGGGTTGTCCGGTACCACACCATACTTATACGCCGCCGGCGCCGCCTGCGAATAGGCTCCGGTAGGATTCGTCGTAGTCGTGGCGGTGGACGTTTTCCAGAATGTCTCCGCCACGTTCATATCGTAGCCCGTATCCACCACGATCAGACGGTAGCCGATAAAGTTCAGGCCGGCCCTGGTGGGGATGTCCGCAGGTATCGTATAGCTGTCGTAGACCTTGCCCGTCTGCGTATCCACCTTGAGCGCCGCCGCCGTCGGATTGGCGTAGCTCTCGTTGAGACCCACTATGCCATCGCCGTCGTTGTCGTACAGCCAGTCCGTATTGTGGTCGGTGTTGTCCGCCGCCGACCCCAGATCCACCGCGTGCGAGGGTGCAGACGCAGTGGCCGGATCGTGAATGGCCTCACCGGACACGGTGGCGCCGAGGTTCACTATGTGGTAGCCGTCCTGAATGTGGTTGGCGCCCGAAAGCGCTATCTGATGGCCGGAACCCGCCACGATAAACGCGGCGTTTACATATTCCTCGTCCGCATCCTTGATTCCGTTCCCGTCTGCGTCATTCCAGTCTATGGCGCCCTGCGTGACCTTCTCCGAGCGGGCGGTAGACCAGCGCCAGCCCTTCGTCCAGTTGGCAAGGTATTGGGAGCTGTTTTCACCACGGGTATAAAGCCTCATTTCAAACCGGTTCTCACCCGCCGGATACGGGTTGCTATCAAAAAGACCGCTGACCTGGCCGCTGTACGGCTTTACTTTTTCGTACTCCGTAGAGCTGGAATCGTTCATCTCCAGCTGCTGGCCTACCGTACGCAGGAGCGGGCCGGTGCGCACAAAGTTATAGTCGTTGGCTATATAGCCGTAAAGCGACCTTACGAAGCCGCCGTCCGAGCCAAGGGCATTGGAGGCATTGAACAGATACAGGTCATGCGCCTGTATGCCGCCGGTTATGGGATCGGTATTGTAAAACGCCGCGTTGCTCTGCGTAAGCGTCACGTTACCAAAAGGCAGCGCTTCGGTGAGCGGCTTTCCGCTCACGCTGAGCCCGGTATAGGCTACCGTACCCATATAGCCGGTCTCCTCGGATTGCCAGAAACCTGAGCCGCCAGAAAACGTGCCGGTGGCGTTATAGAGCGGCTGCGTGCTACTACCGGTATAGCCAATTTCACCCTGGTCCGCCGCGGATATGCTTGTCTGACTCATGCCCAGTACGGCAAAATCGTCCCCGTTTCCTACCTGGCGGGTGTTGGTTTCATTGATAACCTCAGGAGAATCACCCACATAGTCGTTGGTGTACATCTCCGAAATGGAGCGGGTGAGGCCGGTATAGGGAGAGGCGGTGGCGCTCTCTATGGACATCATCTTCACCGAATACCAGTACGTTACATCCTCATAGGGGTCTGCAGGATCGCGGCCGTACTCATCTTTGAGCAGCGCCACGGTGGTATCCGGCTCAATCAGGGTGCCGCTGGCCGGTGTCCCCGAAACGCCGCTCTGCGGCAGGTAGTTGATTTCCGTAGAGGGCAGCAGGTCGCCGGTGCGCAGATTGGTCATCTGCGAGTACTCGGAGTCCTCCGCCTTTACATTCTTGGACGCATAAAGCGCTGCCATCGTGGCAGTAGCGGCGGTGGTCTTGTTTTCAAGCGCGTTGTTCAGATACCCGTTTATGGTGTACTTCTCGAACGTGTCGTCGTTAGTCTCGTTATAATCGGTATGGTCAAAGTTATACATGTTGGGGGAAAGCGAGTAGAAATAGTGTTGCACCGGTTCCTGCTCGCGTCCGGCCGCATAGGCGTAGCGCAGCTTCACATCGTCGGCTACGTAGTAAACCGATGTCTCCGCGGAAGCATCGTAGTTCTGCCTGTTGCGCACCACGGCGGAGGCGTAGGACAGCGTACTGTAGGAAACGTTCTGCGGAACGCCGGATTGAGAATCATAACCTGTGAGGAAGCTATTGGTATTTGTCCGGCTGATAATATTATAGCCGGAAAGATAACCGAGCGACGAGCTATCCGCGGTGGAGGCAACCTTATTGTTTCCGAATGTGTTGATGTAGTTATACTTGTTTTGGATTCCTTCGCCTATGTCCGCGGTACGCGGCGTGCTCGCGCCATTCAGCGCGTCCGCGGTAGACTCTCCGCCCATCCAAATCATGCCGTCCTTATCCTGCCCGTCCGGGTCATACGCGTTGCCCAGCGGCCCGCGCCACCACATGGTAGGCAGCGAGCGGCTATACCAGGCCAGCGAGTTTTGCGTGTACATTAGATTGCCGCCGTAGGACAGATTCGCGTAGATTTCCACGTCGGTGGGAAGCTGCGCGCTGGGGGTTCCGGAAGAGGGAAATCCCAAAACGGCCGCAGTCTGCCCGCTCGTATTGGCAGTGCCATATGTAAAACCGTATCCGTATACCCAGTTGCGCCGCCAGACGATGTCACTCCACGCCGTACCGGTAGCCGTTCCCATGGAGAGGGTGGCGGCGTTGCTGTTGCCCGAGGCCTGCGCCTGCGCCGGCACGGAGCCCTTGTAGTACAGGTTGGGATATTTGTAGGAGGACGCTGCGCTAAGATTCGCCCCCTGCCCGTAACTGATATCCGATGGCTGGAGACTCGCCGCGTATGTGGTGTCGTTATACGTGGTCGCGGACCAGCGCCCGAACGCATCCGTGGGATCCGTGAGCGCCTTCTTGGCATCGCCGGTATCGCTCTTCATTATGCGCTGGTCGCCCAGATAGGACCAGTAGGAATCCGGCCAGCCGCCCGAATAGCCCCAGTTGTTCTGATAGGTGGCGTAGACAGAGGCCTTGGCCGCGCTGTTGGCTACCCCCAGGCGGTCCGTGGCGGTGGTGGCGGTGGCGGGCAGAGAATTGTCTACGCCCATTGCGGACGAGCTCGTCCAGCCGCTAGCATCGCCGGCGTTCCACACCTGCATGGGCATACCGGCCGCCGGATCGCGCACCTCACTGCCCATGTAGATCCAGTCCTGCGTATAGAAGCCCACCGTATAGCGGTTTTCGGGCTGCACGGCCGCCGGGGATATGGTCACCGCCGGCTCCGCCGTAATCTCTTCCGTTTCCACCTTCAGGGTGGCGCCGTTGCCGGTGTTAGTGTAAGGTGCGTTGGCCTTTACGTTCGCGTCGCCCTGGACTATGCCGCCCGTAAAGTAGCGGTTCCAGCTGTCTATCCACAGCGCCGCGTTGCTCACGCCGGTGGTCGTGCCGTTGCCCTGGCCGTAGAGCGTATCGATTATGGGATAGCGAAGGGCGCTGTCTGTGCCGTTGCTTACCGCAGTGTCGCTGTTCAAGTTGGCAAAGCCCGCGCTGCGCTGCCCCATGGAAGTCTTGGCCACGGGGCTGGCCTCCATGCTCGCCATGTCCACGCCGTCCGTTCCCGTCACAGCGGAGGCATCCTGCCAGCCCTCTGCCTTCGTGTATCCGGTGTTTATGGACAGCGGTTGGTAGAAGGGGTAGGCGCCGGAGTTAAGCGTGGGGGAGCCCTCGGTTACCGCGGTTTTCGCGTTATCGCCGCCTATCCAGCCCGTGGGGTTGTAAGTCGCGGCGCTTGTATTCCAGGCGTTGGATGCCGTGTCGGAGGTGCCATAACCGTTTGCCGCGTTATTCACCGGCGTATTGCCGTATATGCTCGCCATGTGGTAGGACGAGGAGGCCGCCACCGGGTAGCTTCCGGTGACCTGCGTATCGTAACCAAAGGTCCAATAGGTGCGCGAGCCAACGGGCGTAGACTGGGTTATGCGGTTTTCCGCTTCCGTATAGTCCAGAAGCACACTTTGGATGTCCGGACCTATGTCCGTGTTCGCGCCGAAATACTGCGATACGTCCGCTATGTAGGAAACGCCCTCCGCCGTGCCGCCTATCTTGGGGAAGGCACCGTCGAAGCGCGGGAGCAGGTAGCGCGCCGCATCCTTGACCA
Source organism: Eubacteriales Family XIII. Incertae Sedis bacterium (assembly GCA_031272485.1). Lineage (GTDB taxonomy): Bacteria > Bacillota > Clostridia > Peptostreptococcales > Anaerovoracaceae > JAISTV01. Next base: position 15,416 of record JAISTV010000006.1, on the reverse strand, counting down.
AGAGCGGCGTCTCGCCGAGCGCCCGGCTCACGCGCGCCTCCGTATCCGTGCTGGCCGTGTCCCCCGCGGCAGAGCCTGCCGACTCGTAGGAGAGCATGTTGCGGTTTGCGTCTGCACCATTCAAGGTGTCTGCGGGGTTGTTTACCCCGTCATAGGTGGCACGCGACTGCGCGAAAAAGACCTGCGCCAGCGTCGGGTCGTTATAGAACAGGGACGCTGTGGTGCGGGTGGAGTTTCCGGTAAACTCGGCGTTCGCGTTGTACTGGCCGCCGTAATACTGCCGCCAGACGGGCTGCCAGACGTAGTTCGTGGCGCCGCCCGTGTTGCCGCTCGTAGCAAATTTTGTATTGTAACCGCTCGCGGCAAGGCTCGTTTCCGTATCGGTCTGCGCTATGGCAGCGGCCGTGGCCTTCCCCGTGGTTCCCACCGAGAACGACCAGGGGTGCAGCACCCAGTTATTCAGCCCGCCCGGCAGACTGCCGGCGTTGCTTGCCGCCTTGATGGCGCTCACATTGCCGCCGTTTCCTGCCGACATGGGGATTATATAATTGGTGGTCTTAAGGGAGTTGCCGGACCCGCTGGTTACTGTGTATTGCGCCGCGCCGCTGTTAATCCCGGGGCCGGTCAGGTACTCCGCGGCTATGGCCGTCATGGTGGCGACATAGGCACGAGCAGCGTTACCTAATAATACAGGGCTTTCCGAAAACGGCTGCTCCACCGCGTAGTTAAACATCTGATCCGAGCTGTCCGCGCTCGCCGCGGAATTGTGCATCTTAAAGATGCCGTTTCCGTTTATCTTCCAGTTATCGTCCTGCCCTGTGGCCACCGCCCCCGCATAGGTCGGGCGCACGTTCGAACCGAACAGCGGGCAGCCATATTCGTGAATGACCGCACCGGTCATGAGCTCCGGCCCGTAGTGGGCATCCCACTTGCCGTTCCGGTTCCAGTCCATGTATGGCTCGGTATACAGGTCATAGGCGCCGTTTCCGTTCGCGTCTATGTAGGCCGGAATAATCTGATCCGGATTCGCCTCGATACTGGCCAGTTCCGCGGTTATGTCGTATCCGCCCACCACTATGGGCCCGTCCCCTTCCGGGTCCACTTCCGAAATCCAGGTCTCCCCGGCTCTTGTAGGGTTGGCGGTCGAACCGCCTCGATACCAGGGGTCATAAACGCCGTCCCCATCCGCATCCAGGAACCACCGCTGGGCAGCGGCGTCATACACCTTCAGGGTGTTTATCCTCTTGAGCATTTTGGTCCAGGCTACGTCATCGGACGCGTCCCAGACCTTATCGGCCCCGAAGGAGGTCAGCTCATAGAAGTACTCGTCGTTTATGGTCACGCTTATAGTGGGGTTCGGTATCGTTATGCTGCCGCGATTTACGTTGTAGTAGGAAGACCTGCCGGTGGTTGCGTCCGTAGTCACGCTGGCATACGCCCCGTAGGTCATACGAAGGTAGTAATAGGAATACTCATCGGAATATACCGTGCTGCCGTCGCCGGCGGTAGAAGCCACCTTGGGCAGCTCCTGCGCGTTTTCCCCGTCGCTGTTTATATCTATCCACGGCTCCGCCTCGGAAAACGCTCCGTCCCGCGGTATGGTACCGCCAAAGGTGTAAGCGTCATCCAGCGCCGGCGCCGGAACGCGCATATCCGCGCTCGTGGTGTAGTAGTGATGTCCGTCCGGGGCCGCCTGCGGGATGTGCGTAATGGCGCCCAGAAGGTCCACATAGTTCGCGTCGTTTCCGGTGTACTGTACCCAGCGCGGGTAGTCCGGATTCGTCTCCTCGCAGCCCGTCAGCACGTAGGAACTCCACATCCAGCTGTAGCTGCCGTTTACCTTCCACCACTCCTCGTCCACGCCCTGCGAGAGCGCGTTTACCTGCGCGGCGGTCATACCGGGCGTCTGCTCGGCGTAGCCTTGCATGGTGTCCGCATCCAGCGGGTTTACGCTCAGCGTGTTTACCGTGCTGCTTTCCGCTGCCTGCGCTTCTGCGTCTGTTTCCGTTCCGGCAGCGGCATCCGCTTCGCTCTCCGCGGCAATGTCCTCCGTGCCCGCGGCCGTATCCGCTTCGCCCTGCGCAGCGTCAGCCGCCACGCTATCGGTTCCCGCAGGGTCTTCCGCCCCGGCAGAGAACCAGCCGTCAAAAAGGTTATAGCCGTTTTCCGCGGCAATGAGCGCGGAGATGGAAAAGATGACAAAAAGCAAAAGCGCGCACGCTAAGAAATAGCGGCGCTTGCTGCCCGTAACAGTTTTTTTCGTAGGAACTTCACGCGTCAAGCTCAACCCGGCTACCACACTGATGCGTTTTTTGGCAAAAGCTCGTATCCGGCAGCTTAACCGCATACTTGCAATCCTCCCCATGCTCAAAATGGAAACATAAAGGAACCCCCGATTGGTGCCCTAAAAGCCTCCACCCTCTGCGAAAAAATAACTCCTTGTAAATCCAGATGTCTCTCAGGTTATTATAGGGGAAACTCACACTCTAAGTCAACAATAATCGTTCGTGTGTAAAACTATTAACTATTTTTATCTATGACCTTCTGCTCCTTCAGGTTTCCCTGCTTCTCTGCGCGGGCGCGCAGGATTTCCTCTACCTCTTCGAGGGGCACGTCCCGCTCGGCGAGCAGCACGAGCAGGTGATACAAAAGGTCGCAGACCTCATTCGCCAAATCCGCGCGCTTGCCCGCGTCCGCCGCGTCCGCCTGAAGGCTCTTGGCGGCAATTATGGTTTCGCTGCTCTCCTCCCCGACCTTCTTGAGGATCTTGTCGAGGCCCTCGCGAAACAGGTAGCCGGTATAAGACCCCTCCGCCGCAGACTCCTTGCGGGAGAGGATAACGGCGTACAGGTCGTTAATTACGTCAAACATAGTTTTCTCCTTACTCCGCCTTGTATATCGGCTCCGCGAAAAAGCAGCTGCGGTTACCGGTGTGGCAGGCCGGGCCTGTCTGTTCCACCGTTACGAGCAGCGTGTCGAAATCGCAGTCCGGCACTATGCTAAGTACCCGCTGCACGTGGCCCGACTCCTCGCCCTTCTGCCACAGGCGCTGCCGCGAGCGGCTGTAGTACCAGGTATAGCCCGTATCAAGCGTCTTCTCGAGGCTCTCGCGGTTCATATACGCCACCATGAGCACCGCGCCGTCCGTTCCGTCTATGACCACGGCGGGCACAAGATCGCTCTTCTCAAAATACTTATCCAGTTCCATTACTGTATCCTCACCGGAATCCCGCCGCCGCGCATGGCCTGCTTCACGTCGTCCACCACGTACTCGCCGTAGTGAAAGACCGAGGCCGCCAACGCCGCGTCCGCATCCGTCTTCTTAAACACTTCCACAAACGAATCCAGGGACCCGCCGCCGCCCGAGGCGATAACCGGAATCCGCACCACCTCACAGACCGCCTGCAGCATGTCGTGGTCAAACCCCGCCTTGGTGCCGTCCGTGTCCATGGACGTAAGCAGAATCTCGCCCGCGCCCAGCTCCTCCGCCTTGCGCGCCCACTCCACCGCGTCCAGCCCGGCGTCCTTCCGGCCGCCCTCCGTGTAGACGTGGTACTTCTTCTTCCCGTAGCGGGGGCTGTCCGGATTCTCTTCCGTGCCCACGCACTTGGCGTCTATGGCCACCACCACGCACTGGCTTCCGAACCGGTACGCCGCCTCCGAGATAATCTCCGGGCCGTACACGGCGGCGGAGTTTACGGACACCTTGTCCGCGCCTGCCTTGAGCAGCTCGCGGAAGTCATCCGGCGTGCGAATGCCGCCGCCCACCGTGAGCGGTATGAACACGTTCTCCGCCGTGCGGAAAACCACGTCCGCCATGGTGCCGCGCCGCTCGTGCGTAGCGGTAATATCCAGAAAGACTATCTCGTCCGCGCCCTGCCGGTTATACTCTATGGCGCACTGCACCGGGTCGCCCACGTCCTGGATATTGACAAAGTTCACGCCCTTGACCACCTTGCCGTCCTTCACGTCAAGGCACGGAATAACTCTCTTTGCTAACATAACGCGATTACCTCTTTCAAATCTATGGTCCCCTTGTAAATACTCTTGCCGAGTATGACCCCGTCAAGCTCCAGAGCTTGACAGGCCTGAACGTCCGCCAGATTCCTTATGCCGCCGCTCGCTATGATTCCCACGCCGGGCGCCGCGTCGCGTACGGCCGCCAGCTCTTCCAGGTTCGGCCCTGAGAGCGTGCCGTCCCGGCCTATGTCCGTATAGATGATGGTCTTTACGCCTGCCGCGGCCATTTCCCGCGCCAAGTCCGTAAAATGCACGCGGCTTTCCGCCAGCCACCCGGCGGTCCGAACAAAGCCATCCCGCGCGTCTATGCCCACGGCTATCCGCTCGCCGTACTGTGCCACGAGTTCCCTTACCAGCGCGGGCTCGGTGAGCGCCACGGACCCGAGGATTACGCGCGCCGCGCCGCCGTCCATGTAAAGGGCCGCGTCCTGCGCCGTGCGGATGCCGCCGCCCACCTCCACTTGAAGCTTCCCCGCGCGCGCCACCGCCAGAATCACGTCCTGGTTTACCGGCGCGCCCGCCTTGGCGCCGTCCAGATCCACCATGTGAATCCACCGCGCGCCCGCCGCGGCAAAACTGTCCGCCGTCTGAAGCGGTTCCGCCGCCACTTGCTCGGCCGTGTCGTACGCGCCGCGCGTAAGCCGCACGCACTGTCCGTCTATCAAATCTATGGCAGGCAGGATAATCACTTAAAGCTCTCCGAACGCGTTCAGGATCTTCAGCCCTACGCCGCCGCTCTTCTCGGGATGAAACTGGGCGCCATGGACATTGTCCCTGCTGACGAGGGCCGGTACGAGTTGGCCGTACTGGGTCGCCAGGTTTATGTTGCTCACCGCGGTCACCGCCTTGTAGGAATGCACGAAGTAGACGCGGTCTCCGCTATTTATGTCCGCCGTGAGGGGCGAGGGATTGACTATCTCCACCTCGTCCCAGCCCATATGCGGAATTTTGAGCGCGGGCGCCAGAATCTTGTCCACATAGCCGTCTATGAGGCTCAGCCCTTCCGTCTCCTCAAACTCATAGCCCTTCTCGAACAGCAGCTGCATGCCCAGGCAGATGCCCAGTAGCGGCTTGCCGCTCAGGGCTTCGCTCCGGATGGCCTGGTCCAGGCCTGCCTGCCGGAGGCGGTTCATGGCGTCCGGAAAGGCGCCCACGCCCGGCAGGATGAGCTTGTCCGCCGCGCGCAGCACACCCGGGTCCGCCGTCACGCGGTTCTCAAAGCCGAGGAACTTGAGCGCGTTGTGCACGCTGAACAGGTTCCCCGCGCCATAGTCTATGACCGCAATCATGCGAGCGCTCCCTTGCTGGAGAGCACCGCGTCAGACGGGCCGGTGAGCGCCACGGCCGCTTTCACCGCGTGCGCCCAGGCCTTGAAGATGGCCTCGCATTTGTGGTGGTCGTTCTCGCCGTAGGGGGCCAGGATGTGCAGGGTCACGCCCGCGTTGGTGGCAAACGCGTAGAAGAACTCGCGCACGAGCTGCGTCTCGAGGTCGCCCACAGCGTCCGCGCGGAAGTCCGCGTCAAAGACCAGATACGGCCTGCCGCTTATGTCTATGGCGGCCAGCCCGAGCGATTCGTCCATGGGGATGGCGAAAAACCCGTAGCGCGCTATGCCCTTCTTTTCGCCTACCGCCTCCGCGAAGGCCTGCCCGAGCACTATGCCCACGTCTTCCACCGTGTGGTGTCCGTCCACGTTCAGGTCGCCCGCGCAGCGCACGGTGAGGTCCAGACCGCTGTGCACGGCAAAGGCCGTAAGCATGTGGTCGAAAAACCCCACGCCCGTCTGCACGTCGGCCGCGCCGCTGCCGTCCAGATTCAGCGCAAGCGTAATCCGCGTCTCCTTAGTCTCCCGGTTCTTCTCCGCGTTTCGCATATCCCTATCCTTTCTTCATTCGCATACATACCTTGCGATTATCCACTCGTCATTGCCGGGCTTGTCCCGGCAATCCAGTACCGCATCCTATCGATAGTTGCACTTCTGGATTCCCGGGACAAGCCCGGGAATGACGTCTACTGTACGTCGCCCGGGAATGACGTCTACTCGAATCTCTTATTTACTGCCGCGACGTGTGCGGTCAGTCCTTCTGCGTTTCCTATGGCCTGTATGTCTTCCCTGGCTGCTGCGAGCGCCTCCCTCGTATAGTAAGTATAACTCATTCGCTTCACGAAGTCATAGACGCCCAGCGGGGAGGCGAACCGCGCCGCGCCGCTTGTGGGCAGCACGTGGTTGGTTCCCGCGTAGTAGTCTCCGAGCGGCTCCGGGCTGTACGGCCCCAGGAACACCGAGCCCGCGTTCTTCACCCGCGCCAGCAGCCCGAACGGGTCCGCCGTGAGAATCTCCAGGTGCTCCGGCGCTATCTCGTCCGCCAGCGCCACCATTTCATCCTCTGACCGGCAGATGCCAATGAGGCCGTTCTTCTCTATGGCCTCCCCCGCAATCCCGCCGCGCGGCAGCGATTTCAGCTGTAAAGCTATTTCACTTGACACCTGCTCCGCCACCTTCTCGTCCGTGGTCAGCAGCACCGCCGCCGCGTTCACGTCGTGCTCGGCCTGCGAGAGCATGTCCGCCGCCGCGTAAGCCGCGTCCGCCGTCTCGTCCGCGAGGATGAGCACCTCGCTCGGACCAGCAATCATCTCTATGTCCACCGTGCCGTAAAGCATCCGCTTGGCCGTGGCCACGTAGACGTTTCCGGGACCCACGATTTTATCCACGCGCGGGATGGTTTCTGTCCCGTACGCAAGCGCCGCCACCGCGTGCGCCCCGCCCACGAAGAAGACCCTGTCCACGCCGGCAAGGTAGGCCGCCGCCAGGATATTCAGCTCCGCGCGCGGCGTAACCATGATGAGCTCCTGCACGCCCGCGAGCCTGGCCGGTATGGCGTTCATGAGCACCGTGGAAGGGTAGGCCGCCGTGCCGCCCGGCACGTAGAGCCCCACGCGGGTAAGCCCGCGCACGATCTGTCCGAGCACCACGCCGCCCTCCTGCTTGTGTTCATAGCCGGCAGGCAGCTGCTTCTCATGGTAGGCGCGAATGTTCTCTGCCGCATGGGTTATGGCCTTCCGGAAGGCGTCATCTACCTTTTCATAGGCGGCCTTCATCTCCGCGCGTCCCGCGGTAAGCGGATCCGGCATGCCGCCGTCAAACTTTTCCGCGTAAGCGAAGAGCGCCGGGTCGCCCCCTACGCGCACGGTCCATATAATCTCGCGCACCGCCTCTTCCACGCCTTCCGCCAGCGTCCCGCCACGGCCGGCAAGCACAGCCACCGCCAGCCTTACGTCCGCCGCATTATTTATACGAATGGTCTTAATCACTGCCCTCTCCTTTGCGGCGGCTTAAGCCGCCCTGTCAGTTCCTCTATGGCCGCCTTTTTCATCTTCATGCTGCTCACGTTTACTATGAGCCGTGCGGAGACGCGGCGGATATCCTCTATGACCTCAAGCCCGTTTTCCTTGAGCGTGGTTCCGGTCTCCACTATGTCCACGATGCCGTCCGCGAGGTGCAGGAGCGGCGCCAGTTCCACGGATCCTTCTATTTTAATAACCTCCACGTCCATGCCCTTACTCTCGAAGAAGGCTGCCGCCACGTTCGGATACTTAGATGCTATGACCCGCGAGCCGAACGCCCCGAAGAAATCCGTGTCCTTGGGCGCAGCCAGCGCGAATTTGCACAGGCCTATGCCCAGGTCAAGTATCTCATAGTACGTGCCGCCGTGCTCGAGGATGGTGTCCTTGCCCACTATGCCTATGTCGCACACGCCGTGCTCCACGTAGGTAATCACGTCCGGCGCCTTGGCTAGGAAGAGCTCTATGTCCGTCCCCGGGATGGGAATGAGCAGCTTGCGGCCCTTCTGCCGTATCAGGGAGCAGTCGTAGCCCGCCTCCTCGAGCATCTTTACGAAATCCTCCTCGAGCCGGCCCTTGGTGAGGGCTATGCGCACCTTGCCGCTGTCAAGGGAAATACTTGACGCGTTCGTATCCGCGCCGCTCTCTTCCGATTTTAACGCGGCCGCCGTGACCAGATCCAGGTTCAGCCCGAAGCCCGTGGCCGGCAGCGCCTCGCCGAAGTCTCCCAAAAGGTCGTCGTAGCGCCCGCCGGAGAGGATGGGCACGCCCGTGCTCTCCATGTAGCCGCGGAAGACGAGCGAGCTGTAATACTCCGCCTGGTTCACCAGCCCGAAATCCAGCAGCACCCGGTCGCCGAACCCCATGGCCTTGAGCGCCGTAAACAGCCGCTTGAGGTAGCCGAGCATCTCCGTGAGCTGCTCGCTGTAGTCCGCCGTTATGGCCTCGGCCTCGGCGAGCGCGTCCGTGCTGCCGAAGAGGGCCGGAAGCCGCCGGAGTATTGCCGCCGTCCGGCTGCCGTCCGTGCGCTCAAGCACGTCGCCCAGACCCGCGTAGTTCTTGGCAGCTATGAGCCTGTGAATCTTGTTCTTCTCTTCCGCGTCCGCCGTGAGGTCCGCCATGAGCAGGTTGTAAATGCCCACGTGCCCCACCTCTATGCGGGTCTTGCCGCCAGCCGCCGCCGTGAGCGCGTCTAAGGCCGTGGAGAGAATCTCCATGTCCGATTCAAACGAGCTGGCACCCAGAAGCTCCACGCCCATCTGCATCATTTCCGCGGCCTGACCGCGCAGGGCCTCCTGCTGGCGGAACACGCTCTGGGCGTAGTAGATGCGCAGCGGCAGGCCGGCGCCCTTGAGCTTGGTGGCCGCCAGGCGCGCTATGGGTATGGTGGAATCCGGGCGCACGGCGAGCACGCGGCCCTTCCAGTCGTTCAGCTTGTAGACGCTCTCCGGCGGATAATAGTCCTCGCGCGAAGCGAACACGTCGTAGAACTCCATGCCGGGCGTGCGCACCTCGCGGTAGCCGCGGCCCTCGAATATGCCGCGCAGCGACTCGGTTATGCGGTACTGCGCCTCGCACTCGGCGAAGAGCATATCGCCCGTGCCCTCGGGGGTTATCTTGTTGTTTCTTATCATTTAATATGTCTCCTGCTTCCCGCATCCTCTCTCGCGTACCGGCATACTTTATCATGATAAAGCGATAAAGTCAAGAAGCACTCCGCAAATTTTGTACAAAATTTTCTGCGGTTTTTCGTGCCGTTTTTTTCTTCCCTTTCGCGCTTTTCTCTCTACACCGTGCTATACTATCATAACCGCTACGGAAACGGGGCTCCGGATTCCGTGGTGAGGGAGGCCGCCTGCGGCCTCGACAAGACGAAATCTTATGGGAGTATGAAGGGGTAAGATGAACCGAAGCGACCTGAAAGTGATCATCGGCGGGCTCGACCTACGAAAGAGAAGCGAAGAGAAGCGATATATCAGCGGCTTTACCACAGACAGCCGCCTTATGGGTGTCCTCGTGATTTATCTGCGCTGGGAGCTGGGCTCCTACTACAGCACGGATGAGGACGACCGCAGTTTCCATCAATTCTTTTACATAGAAACCACCGAGGTGGGCATAGAGTCCTACCGCAGTCTTTACGGGAACGACGCCGTGGCCATGCTGGAGATAGAGCAGGCCATGCTGGGCGGGCTCGGCAGCGAGAAAATTGACATCACGGAAAGAGAAGCGCGCATCCTGCTGCAGGAATACGCGGGCTACAACAAGCGGTTTGGCGAGGAACTGCCGGAGGGCGAGGACGAGTACGGCTTCCTGCTGACGGAGGCGGTGGACAGCACGCCCGCCGAGCGCGAGGCGCTCTTCCGCAAGACCTGCGTGCGGCTCGGGAACGGCAACCAGCTCATAAACTACTTCCTCATGCGGTATTTCGGCGGGGACGTGGATGCCGTGCGGATTCTGGCGGGCGATCAGATAGCGTCCACCCTCTCGCGCGACACCTACTGCGACACCCTGTGCCTGAACCGCATAGAGAAGCTGCCCGGCAAGGGCGAGGAGGCGGCCTACCTTTGTGAGTCGCTCATAGAGTCGGACACGGCGCATAGGATCGTCACGTCGGAGATTCATACCACCGGTAGCCGCGTGAGCAGCTTTGAAGTGCTTTCCGCGTTTCGCATTTCCGCGGCGGAGACCGCCATGAAGCTCGAGCGGCCTGAGTTTGTCACGGTCTACGAGGTGCAGGCCGACAGCGTCCGGCTGGAGGAGTTCCTCGACAATAGATACATGAGCGCCATGAAGCGGGACACCGAGGCGGGGCGCCTGTACCTGAACTTTAATGAGAACAACAACCACCTGAAGGAGGCGGTCTACCGCCTGAACGACGACGTGAAGGGCATGGTGTATCTGACCGACGACGGGCAGCTCGTGCTCGCCACGTACTCGCTGGCGCGGATTCACCGGCTCGAGCGGGAGATTCAGGCCTCGCCGTTCGCCCACAAGCTCTCCGCCATAGCCAAGTACGAATTTAAGGAAGATGTCTTTTACGATTTTGTGCGCAGCGAGACCGGCGATTTTATTCATTTCGTGGAGTACCTCTGCGATTTCGACCCGGAAGACGAGTAAAAAGCGACGCGGATTGCCATTCACGATAAAAACCCGACACGATTTGTAGGAGTTGTGGATAAATCGTTCATTCATGAAACGAAAAATTCCATTTTCGTTGAAATTCCAATGAAATCCATGTAAACAGTTATCCACACCCCCCTTTGGATAACTTTTCGCGTTTTCCCCGAAATGCGAACACGGCGCACCGCAAATGCTGAAAAATCACCCTTTTGGGTTACCGGCGATTGTTCGCGGTGAGCAGAACACGACTTAACATAATTTTTGTGTGATATACTGGACACATGAGACTGAATAAATACATCGCGGCCGCCGGTGTGGCGAGCAGACGGAAGGCCGACGAGCTGACGAAAAACGGAAATGTGAAGATAAACGGGCAGACGGTTACCGCCCCGGGTACGGATGTTGCGGAGGGCGACCGCGTGGAGGTGAACGGGCTCGCCGTTCGCCCGGAGACCCGCTTCCTTTACCTGCTGCTCAACAAACCCAAAGGGTACATAACCACGGCGAGCGACGAGAAGGGCCGCCCCACCGTGCTGGAGCTCATCACGGATATCGAGCAGCGCCTCTTCCCGGTCGGCCGCCTGGACGCGAACACCACGGGCATGCTCCTGCTCACAAACGACGGCGACTTCGCGCAGCGCATATCTCACCCGAGTAACGAGACCTCCAAGACCTACCGCGCCCGCGTCACGGGCGTGCTCAGCAAGGAGAAGCTGGCTCAGCTGCGCCGCGGGGTGGACATAGGCGGCTTTACCACGTCGCCCGCGGAGATTACGCTCCTCAAGCAGACCGGTTCCTCCGCCGTGGTGGACATAACCATCCACGAGGGGAAGAACCATCAGGTGCGGCGCATGTTCGCCGCGGTGGGAAGCAAGGTGCTCGAGCTGGAGCGCACGGCCATAGGCACCGTCCGCCTCGGGAACCTGAAAAGCGGCCATTACCGCAAGCTCAAGAAGCCGGAAATCGAGGCGCTTCTGAAATAGATTTTCCAACTTGCGCATTCCCCGGTTTGGTGTAAAATAAACTCTGTATTTTGTATGGACCCACGCGCCCGCGGGCGCTTCTTTAGATAGGAAGGATTTTCATGACAGGCGAGGCAAACAGCTATAAAAAAGGCGCGCAGATGATCACCTCCAAGGAGATCGAGTCGCTGGCGCAGATTCTGCTGGATAACGGACAGATTGATCCGGCGCTCTACCGCAAGCACAAGGTCTTCCGCGGGCTACGGGACCTGGAGGGAAACGGCGTGGTTTCCGGCATCACGGAAATCTCCGACATAATCTCCTTTAAGACCGGCAAGAACGGCAAGAAGGAATCCATAGAGGGCGAGCTTTACTTCCGCGGCATAAACATCCGCGATCTGGTGGGCGGCTTCATCGCGGAGGAGCGGCTCGGCTTCGAGGAGACCACCTACCTGCTGATTTTCGGCAGGTTGCCCAGCAAGCGCGAGCTGGCCGAGTTCAAGCAGCTTCTCGCGCGCTTCCGCTCCCTGCCCGGCACCTTCGTGCGCGACATAATCATGGAGGCGCCCTCTAACGATATGATGAACACCCTCGCGCGCAGCGTCCTCACGCTGTACGCCTACGACAAGAAGGCCAACGATACGAGCATACCAAACGTGCTCCGCCAGTGCCTGCTTCTTATCTCCGTGTTCCCAATGCTGGCGGTCTACGGCTATAGGACCTACCGTCACTATTTCGCCGGTTCCGACCTGTTTATCAACAACCCCAAGCCGGAGCTTTCGGCGGCGGAAAACATTCTGCGCATGCTCCGCAAAGACGGCAACTACACGGAACTGGAGGCGCGCATCCTGGATCTCTCGCTCGTGCTGCACGCGGAGCACGGCGGCGGCAACAACTCCACCTTCACCATGCACGTGGTCTCCTCCTCGGGGACGGATACGTACTCGGCGGTGGCAGCGGCCCTCTCCTCGCTTAAAGGCCCCAAGCACGGCGGCGCGAACATAAAGGTCGTGGCCATGATTGAGGACATGAAGGAGAAGATTCACGACTGGCAGGACGACGAGGAAGTGTCCGCCTACCTGCGCGACCTCTTGAACGGCAAGGCGTTCGACGGCGCCGGCCTCATCTACGGCATGGGCCACGCGGTCTACTCGCTCTCCGACCCGCGCGCGGACATCTTCGAAGCGTTCGTAAAAAAGTTGTCGCAGGAAAAGAACCGCCTCGACGAATACGATTTATACAACGCCATAGCCCGGCTGGCGCCCAAGGTCATTGCCGAGGAACGCCAGATATACAAAGGCGTAAGCGCCAATGTGGACTTCTACAGCGGGTTCGTCTACAGCATGCTGGACCTGCCCATGGAACTGTACACGCCGCTGTTCGCCATAGCGCGCATAGCCGGCTGGAGCGCGCACCGTATAGAGGAGCTCATGAACGCCGGGAAGATTATCCGCCCTGGCTACGTGAGCATCCGCAAGAACCAGCCCTACGTCCCCCTCGCGGACCGGGCGTAAGCGCCGCAAAATCAGAAAACAAACCCCCGCAGCCTGAAGCGCGGGGGTTTTCTTTATCTGTGATAGGGTTTGCAGGTGCTTAGTAGTGCGACTTGACCGGCGTGCCTATGGGCGCCCAGAGGTAGACTAAGTAGGCGTCCGCCTCGCGCATGTTGACGCAGCCGTGGCTCATGGGCGTGCCGAAGTTGTTGTGCCAGTAGGCCGTATGGAAGGCGCACTCGTCCACGAAGAACGAGTTCCATTTTATGTTCGGTATGTCGTAGGCGTCATCGCCCACGCCGCCGCGCATGGACTGGATGGTCGTCTTGTAGAACACCGCAAAGTCCCCGGTGGGCGTCCGGTGTCCGGCCACGCCGGAGCTAATCAAGAAGCTCTGCACCGCCACGTTTCCGCGCATGAGGGTGGTGGTCTGCGTGCTGAGGTTCAGGTCTATCCAGTGGTCGGACTGGTCAGTTACCTCCTGGACGGGGTCCACGTTCATGACCACGGTCAGGTCCGCGTTGCGAAGCTCGGAGAGCGCCGACTCGGTCTGCGCCACAAGCTCCTCGGTATTGGTCACAATTATGCCGTCGTGCCCCTCGTTGAATACCGCCAGAATCTCGCCGTTCTCGTCCGGGTACACGTAGCGGTCCAGCCGCGGGGTATTGAGCGCCGCGCCCACGTAATCGCCGGCCAGCGCGCCGTTCACGGTCACATCCAGCGTGTCCGTTTCCATGTTGGGCGTAAAGACGAAGAGCGTGGCTATCTGCTCACGGCTCAGCGTAAACGCCACCGCGCCGTCCTTCAGATAGTTGATGACCACGCCGAGCCGGGCGTTCGCGTAATCGACCGCCGCCTGCGCCCCTTGCGGCGAGACCTCCGGCTCCACGACCTGCATGTATGGCTCGTATATTGTCGCTCCGGGATAGCGTTTCATGTTCTTCACAAACTTGTCGAGAGAGCCCGCGCTCACGTTCTCGCCGGTCTTTCCCTCCTGCGCCAGAAACATGCCCGAGGCAGGGTCGTAGACGGCCTGCGCCTGGGCTATGGGTTTCACCGCGTCCGGGAAGGTCGCCTCTATGAAAGATCGGGTCTTGTAGATGTCGGTCTTGAGCTCCAGTTCCACCGCCTGCTCCACGCCGGGGTTGAAGCGGTCAATGACATTGGCGCTGCGCCCTGCCGCTATGGCATTCTCGACCGTCAGTTCCAGGTCGGGCTTTATGCCCACCTCGCGGGCGTTGGTGCCCACCTTAACCTCGCCGACCTGTACGGTGGGTTTTATGCGCCAGTACTCCACGAGCGCCTTCTGACGGATTTGCTCGCGCGTATACCCGCTTATGTCCTCCCCCGCCAACATGGTTCCGGGCAGCGCCCGATCCTGATAGTAAAGCTCCGCGCCGCCCCAAACAGCAAAAACGCCTATCACAAGGACAAGCGGCACCACATACGCATACCATCTCTCTTTCAGAAACATCTTTACTTTTTCCATTGCGACTATTATAAAGGTTATGTGAAGACTGCGCAATTACTCTGTGAAGAGAATTGTGTGACAATTGTTATTGTTTTCATGCAGGGTGTGGGAGAATGCTATGAAACGGTTGATGATTATACTGTGTGCGGCGGTGGCCTTGCTGGCTTTCGCGGGGTGCGGAAACGAGGGCAGGCTTGTTGACGATGTAATCGAACAGCCAATACACGCTTATCTCGGAACCTATTCCACTACGACGGCTGCCGTTACGGTGGACGCCGGCGAGGGGGTGCCGTTCTCCGAGCTGGTGACCGTAGAATACGAAACCTTCACGCAGCTATCGGAAGAGGTGGCAGACGACATAGTCGCATGGATACTCAGTCATTAACGCCGACTATTAATAGAACGCATCCGTCCACCGTAAACCTTATGTTCAGCCCTGCGAAACTCACGCCGTATACGCGCTGCGGATCGTCCTGGTACGCCGGGCGCGGGTCGAGGGCAAGGCTTTGCAGGAGAGCCGGCAGTTTGTCTGCCGGGATTTTTGCGGCCAGCTCCTCCGGGATTTCCACGCGGAGCCTCTCGCGTTCCGGTTCGGCGGCAAAGCCACATGCCGCGCTCTTTATCGCGTCCGCATACGGTACATACGGCTTTATATCGTAGATGGGCGTTCCGTCCATCAGGTCTGCGCCCGAAACATGAAGCAGCGGGCCCGCAGGGCTTTCTGCGTCTACTCTCTCGAGCTTCACCGCGGACAAGCCAAGGCCGTTCGGGCGAAACGGCGACCGCGTGGCAAACACGCCCATACGCTCATTGCCGCCAAGGCGCGGCGGCCGGACGGTGGGCGACCAATCCGCCTCTGCATTTTCGAAAAAGCCCCAGATGAGCCAGATATGAGAAAACCCCTCCAGCCCGCGCAGGGCATCCGGGTTTCTATACTCCGGCTCAAATTCAATCACAGCAAGAGAAGCCGGCACCAGCCCGCTTTGCCGCGGCACACCGAACTTGCTG
>JAISTV010000003.1 GCA_031272485.1 Eubacteriales Family XIII. Incertae Sedis bacterium | reverse complement strand
ATAAAAACACCAAGCTGTCCGGTGCCAAGTTCCGTATTGCTACTTCTGTAGATAATGCAAAAGAGGGTATTTTCCTGCAGAAGGATGAGTACGGCGAGATTTATCAAGGATATGGTCCGGACGACGATGAGATGTGGGAAGAAACCACAAACAGTGATGGCGTAGCTAAATTCGAAGGCATTGCCGATGGTCTGAAGGATAGTGATGGAGAAGACGTGAGTGGCAACACCTATTACCTTGTGGAAATCAAAGCGCCGGATGGCTACAACCTGCTGAGCGAACCGGTAGCGGTTACTTTTGTGAGCGGTGCACAGAAGGCTAATAAGAATAACAACTACTCCATGAAGGCCGAAATAATGAACAACACCGGTTTCGAGCTGCCCAAGACGGGTGGTATGGGTACCGTGGTGTTTACCGTGGGCGGCGCTGTGCTCATGGGGTTGGCTGTGCTGATCTTTGTGATTTGCAGGAAGAAGGACAAAGAGGAGAATGCGGAAGCGTAAGTCCATACGAAATCTGTTGGTTATCATAGTGGCTGTACTGGGGGTGGGGCTCTTCTCCTACCCCCACGTGGCGAACTTCCTGTCGGAGATTCACGCCTCGTATGCCATGCAGGCCTATGCCGACGCGGTGAGCGAGTTCTCGGACGAGGAGATCGCGGCGGCGTGGACACAGGCGGAAGCCTATAACGCGCGCCTTTCCGGAGAGCCGGTGCATGACCCGTTTACGAACGAAGTGGGCTATGCCATGCCGGAGGATTATTTCAGCGTGCTTGCCTTGGACGATGTCATGGGCACGCTGAGTATACCGAAGATTAACCTAAACCTCCCCATTCGGCACGGCACATCGGCACTGGTTCTCAAGAACGGCGCGGGGCATCTGGAGGGCTCGTCCATGCCGGTAGGCGGCGCGGGCTGCCACACGGTGCTTACGGGGCATACGGGGTTTGTGAACGCCAGGCTGTTTACGGACCTGACCAAGCTGGAGAATGGCGACGAGTTCTCCCTGCACGTGCTGGGCCGGACGCTTACTTATAGGGTTACGGAAATCCACGTGGTGCTGCCCAGCGAGACGGGGTATCTTTCGCGCGTGCCGGGGAAGGACCTGTGCACGCTGGTTACGTGCACGCCCTACGGGGTAAACTCCCACCGCCTGCTGGTAAGAGGTGAACGGGTGGAGGAGACCGCGTCGGCGGAGGAAGATAGCGCAGGCAGCGCGAAGAAGGGCGTTAAGGCGCTGTTTACCAAGGCATTCTGGAGGCAGACCGGGGTGCAGGAGGTTACCAGCGCCGGGATTTGCGGGGTGGCGGCGTTTGGGTGCGTACTTTTGGTGTTCATTGTTTGGCGGAGACGTCATGGGGATGAGGACTCCGAGGAGGGCTAGCGCGCTTGGGTTCGGACGGCGCTGGGTTGCGGCGCTGTTTCTGGCGTGTGGTCGTCGATAGTTAACTGGGACAAAAAAGCCGTTAATGATACATTAACGGCTTTTTTGTCCATTAACGGGAGGTGCGTGAACATTTTGGTTGCGGTTGTTCGATATATTTTCATTTTTATTCGCAAAAATACTTGACAGTGAAATTTTTTGCGGTATATTTAATACATCGTTACACGGTTCACAAATTTTTTTCTGCTTAGAAATGACGGAATTTCAGGGTGTTTTAGAGAGACGGGTTTATTATCAGATTATTCAGACGTAGAAAACATACTTCTTTACCTTGTCATCCTCGGGACAAGCCCGAGGGTGACGGGTGGATTATTCAAGGAGAATACCTATGAAAATTCAGGATAATGAGATTGTGCTGGCGGCTGTGGAGGCTTTCCGGCGGGGGGATAAGCCGGAGGGGCGGCGGATTCAGCATGAGTTTATTGTTCAGTACCATGAGGAGTATGACGGGAAGGATCATTGTCCTTGTACGGCGCCTTGCCGGTACCACAACAATTGCGAGGAGTGCGTGGTGCTGCACCGGGCGCACCTGGATCATCTGCCTATCTGCATGCACCCGATCGTGAACAGAAAACTTTACGAGGTGTCGCAGCTTAGCGAGCATAGTATTACGGAGTTTATTGCGGAGAAACAAAAGGAGCAGGAGTAACGGTGCTGGATTGCCGGAACAAGTCCGGCAATGACGTTGCGGACAAGGCCGAGGATGACGGGCGGCATATTAGAACTGAAAAGGTATAGCGTCTTATTCGTTATTGTTTATATTGAGGAGTTTTATATTTTATTATGGAGGTAGAAAATGAAGAAGAAGTTTTTATCGGTGTTTATGGCTGTTATGGTCCTGTTTACGCTCACCTTTGCGCTTTCCGCGTGTAAGGATGACAGCGATTCGGGGTCGGACAGCGATGCGTCTTCCGACGAAGTAATCGTCATGAAGATAGGCAGCACGGTGTCGGATGATTCCGTAGCCGGTTCGCTGCTCCTGGAATTCATTGAGCCTGAAATTGAGAAACGCAGCAACGGCCGCATAGACGTGGAAATCTACAACAACAGCGTGCTGGGCGGCGACCGGGAACTGTATGAAGCGCTCCAGCTGGGCACCCTCGAGTGCAGCTGCGGTCCGCTTTCGGTTCTCACGAACTTTGACGCAACGTTCGGTATTTCCGACCTGCCGTTCCTCTATGAAAACGCAGAAATAGCAGACGCTGCACTCGACGGCGAATGGGGCGCCAAGCTCGCGGAGAACCTCCCCGAGCAGGGCATGCGCGTAATCGTCTATGTGGAGAACGGCTACCGCAACATATCCAACAGCAAGAAGCCCATCACGTCTCTGGCAGACCTCTCCGGCATGAAAATCCGCGTCATGGAGTCCCCCGTGTACCTCTCCACCTGGAAGGCACTCGGCACGAACCCCACGCCCATAGCGTTCTCCGAGCTTTACACCGCTCTGCAGAACGGCACGGTAGACGGTCAGGACAACGGCCCCGGCCTCACCTACACGTCCAAGGTCTATGAAGTACAGCCTTACTATACGGTTTCCGAGCAGCAGTATGCGGCATCCGCGAACGTGGTTTCCGAGGCCTGGTGGCAGTCCCTCTCCGAAGAGGATCAGGCCGTCATCACGGAAGTGTTCGAGGAGTACCGCGATCTGCAGCGCGCCAAGAACCGTGAAATGGAATCCGAGTACATCGCGCTGATGGAAGAGTACGGCGTACAGGTCAACTATCTCTCCGACGAAGCCAAGGCGGAGTTCAAGGAAGCATGCCAGGCCGTCTGGACCGAGATGGAGGCCACTTACGGCGAGGAACTCATGGCTTTGGCTCGCGAGGTCAGCACTAAATACGCGAAATAACGGGGTAGAGCATTAAATCAGCATTTCCCAAACACACACCTCGGGGCGCCTTTCGGACGCGGAGGCGCCCCCATCCGATTGAAAGAGGAAGGTTCATGCTCAAAAAATTCGTACATCACTTCGAAGAGATAATTCTCTTGCCATCCTTCGTGTTTTCCGTGCTCCTGGTCTTTTCCCAGGTCATTATGCGGTACATATTCCACAACTCGCTCAGCTGGTCAGAGGAACTGGCCCGTTACATCTTCGTGTGGCAGCTTTGGATAGGCATCTCTTACGCAGCAAGAAATCAAAGTCACATCCGGATCAAACTCATAGAAAACCTCATCAAGGGGCCGCTCGGGCGGAAAATCCTTGAGTCGCTCGTCATAGTGATCTGGTTCAGCTTCTTTATCTTTGTTATATATAAAGGGTGGCAGACCGCCGTCATGATTCGCGGCTACCACCAGGTGTCCCCGGCCATGGGGCTGCCCATGTTCTACTGCTATCTGGCCATCCCGGTGGGCGCCACGCTCACGGAACTGCGCCTCATACAGAACTTCGTAAACCTCTGGAGAAAGCCCGCGGACGGCGGTGAGACGGCGCTTGTAGAAGAACCGGTCTCCACGGCGGCGTTTGAACAGGGGGTGATGTAATTGTCCAGTTTCTATCTGCTTCTGGCCATCCTCTTCCTGCTCGCCAGCCTCTCGGTGCCCATAGGCGTTTCACTCGGCATCTCGACGCTCGTAACGCTCGTGACCACCACGACCATCCCCACGTCCATGATTTCGCAAAACGTCTTCTCAGGCCTGAACTCGTTCGCCCTCATGGCCATTCCGTTCTTTATGCTCGCCGGCAATTTAATGGCTCTGGGCGGAATAGCAAGGCGGATCGTCAGACTGGCTGACGTGGTCCTGGGCCGGATTACGGGCGGCCTGGGGATAGTCACCACGGCCGCGTGTATGTTCTTCGCGGCGCTCTCCGGTTCGGGTCCTGCCACGGTCTCGGCCATAGGCTCCATGATGATTCCGGAGATGGAAAAGCGCGGCTACGACAAGGGGTTCTCCACGGGGCTCACGGCCTGCGCGGGCACCATAGGCGTAATCATTCCGCCGAGCATCCCCTTCGTCATCTACGGGGTGGTGGCCAGCGTGTCCATAGGCGACCTTTTCATAGCGGGCATAATCCCGGGCATCCTGATAGGGCTCTTCCTCATGATCGTGTGCTTCGTCATTTCCAAGAAGCGCGGCTACGGCAAGGTGGCGGCGCCGCTGGAGGAGGGCGAGAAGCATCAGGGCTGTTTCAAGGTCTTCCTCGACACCATCTGGGCGCTGCTGGCGCCGCTGATTATCCTCGGCGGCATCTACGCGGGCGTGTTTACGCCTACGGAAGCCTCGGTGGTGGCCATCGTCTATTCGTTTATCATAGGCAAGTTCGTCTACAAGGAGCTTACCTTCAAGATAATCCTCCAATCGCTGCGGTCCACGGCAGACTTGAACGGCCTTACGGGGCTTGCGCTTGGTTTTTCCATGGCGTTCTCCGCGTACCTGGCCATGAAACAGCTGCCGCGGACCATAAGCACCTTCATGCTGGACACGTTCAGCAGCCAGGTGGTCATGTTCCTCATAATCCTGGGCGTGCTGCTCATACTCGGCTGCTTCATAGACAACATAAGCTCATGCCTGATTATGACGCCGGTGTTCCTGCCCATCGTGCAGAGCTACGGCATGGATCCGGTGCACTTCGGGATAGCCATGACGGTGGCGCTGGCCATAGGGTTTGTCACACCGCCATACGGCGCCAACCTTTTCATTGCATCCGCCATAACCGGAGAGCGGGTGGAGCGCATAGCCAAGTCGGCCCTGCCGTTCCTCATCGCCATGTTTGTGGCGCTGCTGCTCATTATGTTTGTGCCGCAGATCAGCATGGGGCTCGTTCAGCTTATGCGGGCTGCCAGGTAGGAGGTACGCCATGGGCATAAAGGCGGATTTAATAGTAAAGAACGCGAACGTGATTACGTTCGATGATACGAATCCAGTGGGAGAAAGCATAGCCGTTCTCGGAGGACGCATACTCGGGGTGGGGTCCTATGCGGATTTCGAGACGGTTCTCTCGCCGGATACGGAGGTGATAGACGCGGCGGGCCTGACGGTTATCCCGGGGCTTAACGACAACCATTGCCACCCGCTTGCATTGGCGCAGAACCTTCCCAAGGTGGATATGACCGGGGTGACCTCGCTGGCCGAGTTCTTCCGCCGGATAGAGGAGAAGGCCAAGGTGACGCCCGCGGGCGAGTGGATTTCCGCCACGAACTACCAGGAGGAATTCTTCGCGGAGCAGCGCGAGCCCACGCTGGCGGAGCTGGACGCGGCGGTACCGGCGCATCCGGTGTTTATAGTCCACTCGAGCAACCACGTGGGGCTGGCCAACAGTCTGGCGCTGGCTAAGCTTGGGATAGACGAGAACACGCCCGACCCCATAGGGGACGAGATTGTCAAGAAGGACGGAAAGCTCACGGGGCGTCTTTGCGAGAACGCGTGCCACAAGGCCATGAAGGCCTCTTTGCCGCAGACTTCCACGGAGACGCTCGTGCAGTACGCCAAGGAGATGTGCCGCATCTACAATTCCTACGGGTTTACGAGCGCGGCGGATATGTGCTTCGTGGAGGACCGCGCCGACGAGTACGATGTGTGGATGCGTCTGAGGGCGGAGGAAGCGCTTACGCTTAGGGTGGCGGCCTACGTGCTGCCCAAGCAGTACCGCAAGTTTACGGAAGGGCATCTGCCGTTTCCAGCGGGGGACGACCTGTTCCGGATTCAGGGCTTAAAGCTCATTTTAGACGGCGGGGCGAGCTCCGGTACGTCCAAGATGGGCGAGCCAAACGTGCACGATGGCAAGACGGGCATCCTGTACTTCGAGCAGGAGGAGCTGAACGAGATGGTTTTTGCGGCGCACGCGCGCGGGCATCAGGTGGCCATTCACGGGATAGGCGACGTGGCCATAGACCATATCCTCACGGCGTACGAAAACGCGCAGGCCAGGCTTCCGCGGCCGGACGCGCGGCACAGGATAGAGCACTGCTCGTTCTGCTACGAGCCGCTCATAGAGCGCGTGGCGGGGGGCGGGTTTCTGCCGCATTTCCACCCGGGGTTCCTGTGGTACTTCGGGGACGTGCATCTGCGGAATTTCGGGCAGGCGCGACTGGAGAAGGAGTTCCCGTACCGGACCATGCTTGGCCGCGGCGTGAAGATAGCCATAGGCTCGGACTGCCCGGTCACCTCACCGGACCCGGCGTACATAATCTACAGCGCCATAGCGCGGCGCTCCAAGAACGGCGTGCAGTGCGGCGAGACGGAAAAGGTTACGGCGCGCGAGGCGTTGGAGAGCTATACGAAGAGCGGGGCGTATTTTACGTATGACGAGAAGGTAAAGGGCATGCTGGCCCCGGGCCTGCTGGCGGACATGACCATCCTGAATATGGATCCCACGGCGCCGGAGGTGGATGCCGAGCCGGAGCGGATTTTGGAGCTAAAGGCGGAGCGCACGCTCCTCGCCGGGAAGACGGTGTACACAAGAGAGGAGAACTGAATGGACTTTGGCAAGTATGGGGAGGGGCCGGCGCTTTTGAAGAAGTGGGTGGCGTTTCCCTCCATGAACGGGAGCCCGGGGGAACGCGCGTTTGCGGAGATGCTGCGCGAGACCCTAATGGAGCTTCCGTATTTTCAGAAGCATCCGGAAAACCTCATCTTTCAGGAGATGCACGACGGGTGGAACCGGGCGAACGTGCTCGCCCTCGTGCGCGGCGAGAAGGATAACAACCCGAACACGGTCATCCTGCACGGGCATTTCGACACCGTGGGGATAGAGGACTACGGGACGATAATAGGCGACGCGTTTAACGCGGACGCGCTGCCGGAGAAAATCCGGGCGCTCACGACTGACCCCTACGTGCTGGCGGACATAGAAAGCGGCGAATGGATGTTCGGGCGCGGCGTGGGCGACATGAAGGCGGGCGTGGTGGTAAACTACCTGATTATGAAGGCCTGGTCGGAGCACCCCGGGGACCTTAGCGGCAACATCCTGTTCATGGCCAATCCGGTGGAGGAGAACGAGCACACGGGCGTCATGAAGTCGCTTGAGGTTATCAAGAAGCTGCGCGACGAGGACGGGCTGGTGTTCGTGAGCGCGCTTAATACGGACGCGGTGAGCCCGCTTTATCCGGGCGACGGAGCCAAGTACGCGTATCTGGGGGCCGGCGGCAAGATTCTGCCGTGTTTCTTCGTGTCCGGCAAGCCCACCCACGTGGGCGACTACTACAGCGGGGTTTCCGCCTCGCAGGTGGTGGCGGAGATTATCCGCGGTTTCGAGGGGAACATAGACTTCGTGGAGCAGTACGACGGGGAGAGCCTCGCGCCGCCCACAGCCCTGAAAGTCAAGGACCTCAAGCCTACGTATAACGTGCAGACGGCCACGGCGGCGTTCTGCTACTTTAACTTCTTCCTGATGGGCTCGGGCATAGACGTGCTCCTGGGCCGGTTCAAGGATGTGGCGGCGGCCGCGTTTGAGACGGTCTACGAACGCCAGAGGAAGGACTTTGACCTGTTCGCGGCTACGTCCAAGTACCGCAAGTTTGAACAGCCGGACCTTACGTACAACGTGTATACCTACGCCGAACTGCTGAAGATAGCCACGGAAAAAGTGCCCGGCGTGCAGGCGTCCATAGACGCCATTGTCGGGGAGGCCAAGAAGGAGAACCTGGACCTGCGCGAGACGTGCCTGAAGGTGGTAGAGGCGGTCTACACGCTTTCGGATATCAAGACGCCCACGGCGGTGGTGTTTATAGCGCCGCCTTACTGTCCCACGAACTCGCTCACGGGCGGGGACGCGCAGGACGTTAAGGTGCGGGAGATAATCCGCGAGGTTTACGCGGCGCAGGCTGCGGCGGAGCAGGACGATTACAAGGTGCTGAACTACTTCCCGGCGCTCTCCGACTCGAGCTACCTGAAGATGGACGACTCGGCGGCCTCGGTTCAGGCGCTTAAAGGGAACCTGCCGGACATGGCGGGCATATACCCGGTGCCGGTGGACCTCATCCACGAGCTGAACATCCCGGCGGTCACCACGGGCGTTTACGCCAAGGACGCGCACAAATTCACGGAGCGCGTGCACATCCCGTACACGTTCGGCGTGCTGCCCGTGAGCATGGAAAAGTGCATAGAAAAACTTTTGGAATTGACCCTTTAGGGTGATAGAATATTGGCTAAGCACAGACTAAAATCAGGGGAGAGGTAGAATGGCGATGGATCTTGGAAGTCAAATAAAGGAGCTCCGTAAGGAGCGGAACATGACCCTGCGGGACCTGGCAGAGGCCTCCAAGCTGTCGACCGGATTTCTCTCACAGCTGGAGCGGGGGCGGACCACCATCTCGGTGGATTCGCTGGAGCAGATTACGCAGGCGCTGGGCGTGGAGCCGGGGCACTTCTTCAAGCGGCCCAAGCAGAACGGCAACAAGAACACGGACACCATAATCCGCAGCTACGACGTGACGGTGTCGTTCTCGGAGTCGGACAAGTTCGTGCACCAGTACCTGACGCGCAACGCGGAAGGCCACCACCTGTTTCCGGAGATCATCCTCATGATGCCGGAGGAGGAGATTCCGGACGAAGAGGATTCCTTCCGCCATAAGGGCGAGGAGTTCGTCTACGTCCTGGAGGGCATGCTCACGCTCAACTACGGGCATGGCACGCACAAGCTGTACCCGGGCGACAGCTTCCTGTTTACGAGTAAGGTGCCGCACAACTGGTACAACTCCACGAACCAGATTACCAAGATTCTGGTCGTGCGTTACCCGAATCCCTTCCTCCCCAAGGAGGGGGACAGCAGCGAGTAGAACGGGAAGAAGGCCATGCTTTTTCTGGGAATCGACATAGGCTCGGCCGTGTCAAAATGTGTGATAACGGATGAAACGGAGGCCATACGCGGCAAGGGTCTTTCGCCCGGCGGCGCGGGGACGGGCGGTCCTCAGGCGGCTGTGGCAATGGCGCTTGCGGACGCGGGCGCGGCAGCCGGCGATATAGCCGCGACGGTGGCTACGGGGTACGGACGGAACCTCGCGGCAGCGGCGGACAGCACCATGAGCGAGCTCAGCTGCCACGCGGCGGGCGCGGTTAAGCTGTATCCGGGCGTGCGCACGGTGATAGACATAGGCGGGCAGGACGCCAAGGTGCTGAGCATTACGCCTGCCGGCAAGCTCGACAGCTTCATTATGAACGATAAATGCGCCGCGGGTACGGGGCGCTTCCTCGAAGAGATGTCCCGCGTACTGGCGGTACCCATAGACGAAATGGCGGACGTGGCGGGCCGCGCCGCGCACGAGCTGCAGATAAGCTCCACGTGCGTGGTGTTCGCGGAGACCGAGGTCATCTCCCGCATGGCGGAAGGGGCGGCGGTAGGCGATGTGCTCGCGGGCATCTTCGCGGCCATAGCGGCACGGGTCGGTGCGCTGGCCAAGCGAAAGGGTGTGGTGCCGGAGGTGGTCATGACGGGCGGCGTGGCTAAGAACGAAGGTATGCGCCGCGCTCTCGAACGCGAACTGGGCACCCCGATACACGTAGACCCGCTCGCCCAATACGCAGGCGCACTTGGCGCGGCGCTATTCGCATCCCAATCCGGACTGTAATGAGGAGGAAAAACGTATGAGTGAGAAGATACCGGCTAAGCAGCGCCTGCGCGATGTGGTGGACTCTGTTTACCGCGCGGCCTGGGAGGCCAAGGAGCGCGGCGAGCCTGTGGGCTGGAGCAGCTCCAAGTTTCCGGCCGAGATTCCCGAGACGCTGGGCCTGGCCGTGACCTATCCCGAAAACCAGGCGGCCGGCATAGCCGCCAAGCACGGCGGTCAGCGGCTGTGCGAGTACGCCGAGGGCCTCGGCTATTCCAACGACATCTGCGGTTACGCCCGTATAAGCCTCGCCTACGCCGCCGGCGCCGAGGCCGACGAGCGCCCCATGCCGCAGCCCGACTTCGTTCTGTGCTGCAACAACATTTGCAACTGCATGATTAAGTGGTACGAGGCCATAGCCCGCATGCACAACATACCCCTGATAATGATAGACGTCCCCTATAACAACACCGTGGACGTGCCCGAGGCCCGCGTGGCTTACGTGCGCGCCCAGTTCGAGGACGCCATAGCCCAGCTGGAGGAACTCACCGGCCGGACCTGGAGCAATGAGCGCTTCAAGGAGGTGTGCGCGAACGCCAACCGTTCCGCCTCCGCCTGGCTCAAGGCCTGCGGTTACTGCAGCGTGAAACCCTCGCCGCTGAACGGCTTCGACCTGTTCAACCACATGGCCGACATAGTAACGGCCCGCTGCAAGCCCGAGACCGCCGAGGCCTTCGAGCAGCTTGCGGCGGAGTACGAGGAGGGCGTGGCGAAGGGCGAATCCACCTGGCATTACGACGAGAACTACCGGATTATGTTCGAGGGCATTCCCTGCTGGCCGGAGCTGCAGGCGCTCTTTAAGCCGCTCAAGGACAGCGGCGCGAACACGGTGGCCGTGGTCTACGCGCCCGCGTTCGGCTTCCAGTACACAGACGTGGACGACATGGCGCGGGCCTACTGCCGCGCACCCAACTCCGTGTGCATAGAGGCCGGTACCGCCTGGCGCGCCGACCTGTGCAAGGAGAATCAGGTGGACGGCATACTGGTCCATTACAACCGCAGCTGTAAGCCGTGGTCCGGCTACATGCTGGAGATGGAGCGCCGCTGGCACGACCAGCTCGGCGTGCCCGTCGTGGGGTTTGACGGCGACCAGGCCGACCCGCGCAACTTCTCCGAAGCCCAGTACCAGACACGCGTGCAGGGCCTCGCGGAACTTATGGCAGCGAACAAGGCAGCAGGAGGGCAGGGCAAATGAGCGAAAAGAAAGTCAGCGACCGGCAGCGCATAGAAGAGCTGCTCGGCATCTTCAGCGGCATAGCCGCCTCCCCGAAGAGCCAGCTGGATATGTACACGGGCCTCGGCAAGAAGGCCGTGGGCGTTTTTCCGTACTACGCACCGGAGGAACTGGTGCACGCGGCGGGCTTTATCCCGCTGGGCATCTGGGGCGCTTCCGGCACGGTGCGCGAGGCGGGGCGCTACTTCCCCGCTTTTTACTGCACCATAGCCCGCATGGGGCTGGAGCTGGCGCTCACGGGCGTGCTCGACCGCCTTTCCGCCGTGGTTATGCCCACGCTCTGTGACACGCTCCGGCCGCTCTCGCAGAACTTCAAGGCGGCCAGGCCGGACATCCCCATGCTCTTCCTGGCGCAGCCGCAGAACCGCAAGACCTACTACGGCAAGGACTATTACGTGAGCGAGCTAATGCGGGTCAAGGGCGAGCTCGAGGCGCTGGCCGGCAAGAAGATAACCGACGAGGCGCTCTACGAGTCCGTGCAGGTATATAACGAGAGCCGCGCCGAGCGGCGCCGGTTCGTGCAGCTGGCCGCGGCGCACGCGAGCCTCGTCAGCACGCAGGCGAGAAGCGCGGCGCTTAAGAGCGCTTACTTTACGGAGAAGCGCGAGCACCAGACATTGCTCAAGGAGCTCAACGACCTGCTGGCCGCGCAGCCGGCGGAAAATCCCCGGGACTACACGCGCGTGGTCACCTCGGGGATATTGGCGGACGGCGGGAATTTACTGAAGATTTTCGACGAGCAGAGCATCCGCGTGGCGGCGGACGACGTGGCGCACGAGTCGCGCAGTTTCCGCGTGGACGTGCCGGAGAGCCTGGCAGCCGAGGCGCCAATGTACGCGCTCGCGGAGGCTTTCGCGCAGCAGACGGACGACAGCCTGCTCTGGGAGGCCGACCTGTCGCACCGCCAGCAGCATCTGATAGACCTGGTGCTGGATTCGGGCGCGCGGGGCGTGGTGTTCCTCATGATGCAGTTCTGCGACCCGGAGGAACTGGACTACCCGAGCCTCAAGGCGGCGCTGGACACCATGGATATCCCGTCCATACAGATAGGCTACGACCAGCAGATGACAGACTTCGGCCAAGCCGAAACGCAGCTTATGACGTTTAAGGAGATAATAGGGTAGCAGGGTACAGAAAGAGGGGCAATGAGAGCAGCAGAGCAGAAGAGTAACAGCGAAAAATTTGTAACAGCCGCGGTGGCCGCACGGGCGGTCCGCCCGGGAGACACCGTAGATTTCGGGTTCAGCGCCGGGTTCGCGGACCTCATGGACGAGGCCATAGCGGACCGCAGAGAGGAACTTACGGACGTAACCATTCGCGGGGGGCTGGTGATCGGAGACCGGATCAGGACCGTGGAAAGCGATCCGGAACAGAAGGCTTTTCACTATGTCAGCTGGCATATAGGCGATACGGAGCGCAAGCTGCAGAGCAAGGGGCTGGTATCGTTCCTGCCCATGATTCTGCGCTACGTGCCTTACTACTTCCGGCACGGGGACCTGCGCTGCGACGTGGCGTGCGTCCCGGTGTCCACGCCCGATGCGGACGGGTTTTTCGGTCTGGGGATTTCCAACTTCGCCTGGCGCGCCATACTGGAGAGCGCCCGCACCGTAATCTTTGAGGTCAACGAGCACTACCCGACGCTGCACGGCGTTGACGGCTCGCACCGCGTGCACGTTTCGGAGGCGGACTTCGTCGTGGAGGGGCCGCACGCGCCGCTGCCCACGCGCTCGTATCCGGAGCCTTCCAAGGAGGAGATTCGCATAGCGCAGCACGTGCTTTCGTGCATTCCGAACGGGGCCACGCTCTCGCTCGGCGTGGGCGGCGTGCCGTTTACTGTGGCGAAAATGGTGGCGGAGTCGGAGCTCATGAACATAGGCTGCCACACGGGCACGCTTTCCGACGCTTTCCTGGCCATTCACCGCGCGGGAAAACTCACGAACAGCAAGAAGGCCATAGACACGGGCCTGTCCACGTGGAATCTGGCTACGGGCTCCGCGGAATTTTACGAGTGGCTGCGCGAGGAGCCGGACATCTTCCGCCCGGACTCGGTGGACTATGTGCACGACCCCGCGCGCATAGCGCAGATGAAGAACGTCGTGAGCATAAACGGCGGCGTGGAGGTGGACCTGCTTGGGCAGGAGAACGCCGAGAGCAACGGGCACCGGCAGCTTTCCGGAACAGGCGGGCAGTTGGACTTCCTCGAGGGCGCCTTCCGCTCGGACGGCGGCAAGGGCTTTATCTGCATGAAGTCCACGTATACGAGGAAGGACGGCTCGAAGAAGTCCAGCATCACGGCGCAGATTACGCCGGGCAGCGTGGTATCCGCGCCGCGCGCGCTCGTGCAGTACGTGGCCACGGAGTACGGCGTGGCAAACCTGGCAGGCAAGACGGTCCCGGACCGCGCCCGCTCTCTCATAGCCATAGCCCACCCGGACTTCCGCGAGGAACTAACCCAAGCCGCGATAAGTGCGGGACTCATTAAATGATGCTATAATTGCTTCATGAAAAACAAGGCAATCATTACAGCGCTTTCCGCAAATACGATTATTGCGGTCATGAAGTTTATCGTGGCCTTTATTTCCGGCTCCGCCTCCATGCTCTCGGAGGGCATACACTCGGCGGCGGACACGCTCAACCAGGTGGTCTTGCTCGTGGGGATGAAGCGCAGCAAGAAGCTCCCGGACGCCAAACACCCGTTCGGCTACGCGCGCGCGGTGTTCTTCGCCTCATTCTGCGTGGCGTCGCTGCTGTTCTTTGTGGGCGGCGCGTTCTCCCTCCTCGAATCGATAGAAAAGATAGGCCACGCCATAAACGATGTCCACCCCGGCATTGACAACCGGTCGCTGCTTATAGCGGCGGGCATCCTGGCCGTGTCCATAGTCCTGGAGTCCATCTCGCTGCACACGGCGTTCCGCGAGGTGCGCGAGGAGCAGGAGAAGGCGGGCACGCACAAGAAGCTTCTGCGGTTCTACCGCGAAACGAGCAACTCGCCGCTCATAGTCATAGTGACCGAGGACATAGCGGCGGTCACGGGCTTGGGGATAGCGCTCGCGGGCGTCCTGCTCACCTACTTCACGAAAAACCCCATCTTCGACGCCATAGGCGGCGCGGCCATAGGGGTGCTGCTCATATTGGCGGCGTTCATCCTGGGGCGCGAGATAGCCAGCCTCATCATAGGCGAGGCGCTGCCGGAAAGCGCCATAGAGAAAATCCGCGCGATCGTGGAGGCGGAGCCGCTGGCAGCCGGCTGTGAGAATATTAAGACCGTGATTCAGGGCAGCAATACCGTGCTTGTGGAGGTGGATGTCATCTATCCGGCCTCGGACGCCGCGACGGGGGAGGCGGTCATGGCGTCCATCGTGCGCATCAAACAGGAAATCAAGGCCCTCTGGGCGGAGCGGGACATTTACGTGAGCACGTGCGTGGAACCGGTACCGCCCGCGGAAGATGCGCCGCAAAAACCGCCTGCGGATATGCTATAATAGCGGGCAGGAGGTATAGCCGTGGGTGAGATTTCTTTCGGGAAAACCGGACTTACGTTTGAGCAATGCGGGTTTGGCGCACTGCCCATCCAGCGCGTGAGCGAGGAGGTGGCGGTGGGTCTGCTGCGCAAGGCGTACGACGGCGGGATTCGCTATTTCGACACGGCGCGCGCCTACACGGACAGCGAGGTCAAGGTGGGTAAGGCTTTTGCGGGGATGCGCGATAAGGTCCTCCTGGCGACCAAGACCATGGGGCGCACGGGTGAGAAGGTCGAGAAAGAATTGGCGCAGAGCCTTGAGAATCTGCAGACGGACTACATAGACGTCTATCAGGTGCACAACCCGGATTTCTGTCCGCTGCCGGGCGGCAAGGACGGCGTTTACGACGCGCTGCTGGATGCCAAGGCGGCCGGGAAGATCCGGTTTATCGGCTTTACCAACCACCGGCTGAAGATAGCCTGGGAGGCGGTCAAGTCCGGGCTTTACGACACACTGCAGTTTCCCTTCAGCTACCTGTCCGGCGAGCAGGAAGCACAGCTGGCGGGGGCCTGCAAGGAGCGCGGCATGGGATTTGTCGCCATGAAGGCTTTAAGCGGCGGGCTTATTACGGACGCGGCGGCGGCCTACGCGTGGATCATGCGGTTTTCCGGCGTGGTGCCCATCTGGGGCGTGCAGCGGGAGGAGGAGCTGGACCAGTTCCTGTCCTTCATGCAGGACCCGCCGGTGCTCGACGCGAAGATGCGGGCGGTCATAGACGCGGACCGCAAGGAGCTTAAGGGCGACTTCTGCCGGGGATGCGGGTACTGCATGCCTTGCCCGGCGGGGATAGAGATAAACACCTGCGCGCGGGCTTCGCTGCTGCTGCGGCGGGCGCCCACGAACCTGGTCCTCTCGGAGGAAGGCCAGGCCATGATGCGAAAGATTCCGGAGTGTACCGAGTGCGGTCAGTGCAAGAAGCGCTGCCCGTACGGACTGGACACGCCGGCTCTCTTAAAGAAGAACTATCAGGATTTTCTCGATGTATTGGACGGAAAGGTGGCAATTTAGCAAATGACAGCATTACTCAAAGAACTGTTCGAAAAGTTTCCGGTCAGCCTGTTCGGCTGGATAGCGCTGGCGGCAATAGCGGTTTACCTGTATGTCAAGATCCGCAAGGAGAACGCGGAGATGAAGGTGGAGAAGCCGCACTATGACTACGAGGGGGAACTGCAGCATCAGCACGACCGGATTATGCAGGACCTCGAGGAGATTTCCGCAAACGGCAAGGACTTCCCGCTCGAAGAGGGCGTGGAGAGCAAGGAGTGGCGCGGGCTTATGGAGACGCTCGTCAAGTACTTCCGCGAGGACGCGGGGGTCATAGAGCATTACGACGAGGACGCCATACCCGAGGAGTTTCGCGAGAACCACAAGAAGTACTGTGAGGGGCTCGCGGTGGCCGAGGAAGGCATAAAGGAGTTCGTGGCTGCCATGAACAACAAGAAGATAGATCTGGAGGAGGAAATCGATCCGCTGTTCGACAGACTGGAAGAGGGCAGCGACATGATAGACGCGGCCTTCTCGGAATTCCTGAAGATCAAGGACGCGTAACTTACGGGGGGAACCTATGAACGGACCATTAGAAGGCATAAAAATTCTGGACTTTACCACGCTTCTGCCCGGCCCGCTCGCCACCATGCACCTGGCGGATCTGGGTGCGGATGTGCTGCGGGTGAGCACGGGGACGCGGGTGGACATGCTGGACTTTACGCCGCCGCTGCTGCCGGGGAAGAACTTTTCCGCGGCGGGCGCGCAGCTGGCGCGGAGCAAACGCAGCATTCTATTAAACCTGCGGGAACCGGAGGCGGTGCAAATCGTCAAGGATCTGGTGGCGGAATACGACATAGTGATAGAGCAGTTTCGGCCGGGCGTCATGGACCGCCTGGGGATTGGCTATGAGGCACTCTCGGCCATAAACCCCCGCGTGATCTATTGCGCCATAACGGGCTACGGCAAGGACAATTCGCTGGCGGACAAGGCGGGGCACGACATAGACTACCTGTCGCTGGCCGGCGTCATGGGGTATTCGGGGCGCCGCGGCGAGGTGCCCAGCCTTATGGGCGTGCAGGGCGCGGATATTTCGGGCGGCACGCAGAACGCGGTTATCTCGGTGCTGGCGGCGGTTATCGCGCGCGGGAAGACCGGGCGCGGACAGTATCTGGACGTTTCCATGACCGACGGCGCCATGGCGCTGAATGCCATCTGGGGGCCGGGGGCCATGCTGACCGGCAGCTCGCCGGGACCGGAGGATACCATGCTCAACGGCGGCATGCTCTACGATTTTTATGAGACGAAGGACGGGAAGATTCTGGCGTACGGCGGGCTGGAGCCCAAGTTCTGGGAGAGCTTCTGCCGGACGCTGGGGCGCGAGGAATGGATAGGCAGGACTGTAGACGCGGGGCCGGAAATCAAGGCCGAGGTGCGGGAGATTTTCCGTACGAAGGACCGCGACGAGTGGCTTGCGGTTTTCGCGGAGGCAGACTGCTGCTTAGAGCCGGTGCTCGAGCTGCACGAGGCGCTGCTTTCTGACTACGCCAAGGAGCGCGGCATGGCCATTGAGGTGCCGGACGCAGAGGGCGGGGTTATCCCGCAGATAGGCAGCCCGTTTAAGTTCTCGGATACGCCGGTGGTGTATAAGTTTGCGGGGCGGCCGGGCTCGGCGGAGGAGACCAAGGAGAATCTGCTGGCGGAAGGGTACTGCGCAGAACAGATAGACGAGTGGATACGGAAGGGCGTGCTTAAATGATACTCATAACCATCTTAGGTGTTTGCATAATCCTGCTGCTTTCTCTGGGGCAGCGCATACGCAACAAACGCAAGGAGCGCTTTCCCAAGAAGCCGGAATTCAGCTGGCAGGAGGATGTACGCGAGCTGCACAACGCCATAATCCAGGACATTCTCACGGTGCAGCACAGCGCGCAGGCGGCCATAGAAGACCCGCGTGTGATAGACGACGATTTCAAGGGCATCCTGGAAAGCCAGGTGGACTTTTTCCGCGTGGACAGCAAGAAGCTGCTCGACTACGACGTGTATAAGCTGCCGCCGGGCAAGGAGGACGCGCTCGAGGAATACCATAAGGGCATTCACGCCTGCGAGGCGTGTTTCCTGAATCTGCGCAAGCTTCTGGAGCGCCGCAACGTGGAGGACATGCCCGAGCAGCTGCAGAAATTCATAGACGAATTTGAAGAAGCGGGCGGCCTGTTGGATGTGGCCATACTCCCGCTGCTGGCTGACCCACCCGCGGAAGCGTAGCGCCGCCGCGGCGGACTATAGCGGCCGGAAGCTGGGCACGCGGGCGCGGTACGTGGTTACGTACTTAAACCCCGCGGCCTTAAGCAGGGCCTCGGCCTTGTCCAAGTCCCGTCCCACGAACTTGATTCCGTGGGAATCCGAACCGGTGGTCACTATCTGACCGCCGAGCTCTTTATACAGCTTGAGCATGGACAGGGTGGGAATGGTGCGTTCCTGCCCGTATCTGTAGTTGGACGTGTTTATCTCTATGCCTTTTCCCTTGGCCACGAGCGCGGCGAGGACCGCCTCTACGCAGTCCATGTACTCGGACTCGTCCGGAATGCCCTCCGCGTAACGCTCGATTACATTCAGGTGGCCGAACACATCGAAGTCGGAATACTCCTCTACGCACGTAAGCACCCACTCGTAGTAGAAGCGAATGGCTTCGAGCGGCGTTTTCCCCGCACGGTAGGAGGGGCGATGGATGGGGTGTTCGCCCGCCGAGTGCACGGAGGCTATGACAAAGTCGTACGGCCAGGAAAGAACCTCCGCGCGGCAGGACTCCATGGTCTGGCCGGGGCGTATGCCCAGCTCTATGCCGGCTATCACGCAAATCTGATCTTTGTATTTCTCGCGCGCTATAGCGATCTGCCGCTTGTACGCCGGGAAGTCCAGCGCGGCTTCATCGGCGGGAAAGTTCGGGTCGTAGTGGTCGGTAATCGCTATCTCATCCAGTCCGGCAGATATGGCTGCGCGGACCAGCTCGTCTATACTATTGCCGCCTATGTGGTCATAGGAAAAATTCGAGTGCGTGTGGTAATCGTACATTTAATTAACCGAACAGAATCTGGTTGACCACGCTCTGCAGGTACTCCTGCTTGCCGGAGCCGGGCAGGGCGGGCTTGCCGAGCTTCTCCGCCTCCCGGGCGAGGTCCTCGAGGGTGGCGGTGCCGTCCGTGATGCGCTTGCCTATGCCCTCACGGTAGCCGGCGTAGCGGTCCTGCAGGAAGCCCTCGAGCCGGCCGTCGCGGATGAGCTCGTCCGCCTTGAGCAGGCCCAGCGCGAACGCGTCCATGCCCAGGATGAAGCCCTCGAACATATCCTCGTGGGTGTAGGAGGGGCGCCGGTTCTTGGCGTCAAAGTTCAGGCCGCCGGTGGTAAAGCCGCCGGACTTGAGTATCTCGTACATGGCCATGGTGGTCTCGTAGACGCTCCACGGGAACTCGTCCGTGTCCCAGCCGAGCAGCAGGTCGCCCTGGTTTGCGTCGACGCTGCCGAGCATGCCGTTCATGGCGGAAATGCGCAGGTCGTGCTGGAAGGTGTGGCCGGCCAGCGTGGCGTGGTTCGCCTCTATGTTCATCTTGAAGTCCTTGTCGAGGCCGTACTCCTTCAGGAAGCCAATGGAGGTGGCCGCGTCGTAATCGTATTGATGCTTGGTGGGCTCTTTGGGCTTGGGCTCTATGTAGAAACACCCGTTCCAGCCCTTCGCCCGGGCGTATTTCACGGACTGGCGCATGAGGTTGGCTATGTTGCCCAGCTCGAACTTGACGTCCGTGTTCAGCAGGGTCTCGTAGCCTTCCCGGCCGCCCCAGAAGACGTAACCCGCGCCGTCAAACCGGCGGGTCAGGTCCAGCGCCTTCTTAATCTGCGCGGCCGCGAAGCAGTAGACCTCCGGGCTGTTGCCGCTGCCGGCGCCGTTCATGTAGCGCGGGTTGGAGAAAAGGTTCGCCGTACCCCAGAGGCACTTGATGCCGGTCTGTTTCTGGAGCTCTTCTATGTATGCGGCTATCTCGTCGAGCCGCGCGTTGGTTTCGTTTATATCGGCCGCCTCGGGTACCAAGTCCACGTCGTGGAAGCAGAAGTACTCTATGCCGAGCTTGCTCATAAACTCAAATCCGGCATCGGCCTTGGCCTTCGCGTGGTCCATGGTTCCTACCGCCGCGCCGAAGCTCTTATCCGCCGTCCCGGCCCCGAACATATCCTGCCCGGTAGCCGACAGGTTATGCCACCACGCCATTGCAAACTTCAGGTGCGCCTTCATGGGCTTACCGGCCACGATGCGCTCTGCGTCATAGTACTTGAAGGAAAGCGGATTTCTGCTCTTGCTCCCCTCGAACGGAATCCTCCCTATCCCTTTGAAAATCTCTGACATATCACACCTCCTTGGTTCAGTACAAATGATAACAAATGCGGCGGGATTCCGCAATGCGGCGCATTGCCCGCGGCGGGCGGCTGTGATAAACTTTTAGGAAGTGTAAGAGTGGCTGCGGGGGCGGCATTTACAGGCTTAGGAGTGACAGAAAATGCGCAAAATCAAACTGAGATCGCTGATACTGCTTATGGCATTCGTGCTGGTGATACTGACCATAATCCTGGGTACGGTGGCCAGCCTCTTCTATTTCAGCTATTCGGGCGTGGAGATAGAGGGCGGCGCGTGGAACTATCTGCTCAACTACGGGCTCATAGCGCTGGGACCCATGATTCTTTTTGCGCTGGTGTTCGCGTTCTGGGCGGTGCGCCTCATGGTGCGGCCGCTGGAAACCATGTCGCAGCGGCTCAAGCTGCTGGCGGAGGGGGACCTTACGACGGAGGTGGGCAAGGCGCCTGTCACGCAGGAGTACTCCCAGCTGCATGAGAGCTTAGAGGAGACAATAGGATTCCTGCGGGCTTATGTGGAGGATATAGACGCGGTACTCGGGCAGGTGGCGCGCGGGAACCTGACGGTGGAAAGCCACGCGCAGTATATGGGCGACTTCATGGGGATTTCCCGCTCGCTCACGCGCATTCTGGTGGACCTGAACCGCACCATGAAGACCATATCGGGGGCCACGGGGACGCTGCTCTCGGGGTCGCTTCAGATTTCCTCGAGCGCGCAGGAGCTGGCGGACAACACCGTGTCGGTGGCCAGCAGCCTGCAGCACCTTTCGGGGAGCATAGAGAGCATCAATTCGGACTTGGCGAACGCGGTGTCCGAGACCATAGACGCGAACAGCCTCTCGGATCTGGCGAGCCAGACGACGGAAGAGGGCATGGCGCGCATGGAGGAGCTGCTTACATCCATGCAGGAGATAAGCGCTGCCACGGAGTCCATCCGGACGATAAACAACACGATAGACGAGATAGCCTTCCAGACGAACATCCTGGCGCTCAACGCGGCGGTGGAAGCGGCGCGCGCGGGCTCGGCCGGCCGGGGCTTTTCGGTGGTGGCGGACGAGGTGCGCAATCTCGCGGGCAAGTGTGCGGAAGCGAGCAAGAACACGTCCCGGCTTATCGAGGGCGCGCTCACGGCTATTGAAAACGGGATGCGCTCGGCGGACGACACGGCGGTCACGCTGCGCCGGGTGCGCGAACAGGTGAGCAAGCTCAACGAAAACATGAATACCATTTCCGAGGTCTCCATAAGGCAGGCCGGGGAAATCGTAGAGATAAACAGCAACATAGACCGCGTCTCGGACTCCACAAGCAGCTCGTCCGCCATGTCGGTCCAGTTCGCGGAAACCAGCAAAGAACTCGCGTCCCGCTCCACAGAACTAAAACGGCTCGTGGACGCTCTGAAGCTGCGGGCTTGAGGTGAGTAACATGACTGAAGAAAACCGCGCGCGCGCGCCGAAAACTGAGAACAATGGCGTCTGGCACCTGCAGCTGGCGCCCGGCGACATTCCGCCTTATGTGATTCTTCCCGGCGCCCCGGAGCGCACCGAGGTGATCGCCCGCGGGTGGCAGGACGCGCAGCTTGTGGCCAACAACCGCGAGTTTCGCACCGTCAAGGGCGTCTTCGAGGGCGTGCCGCTTGCCACCGTCTCTACCGGCATAGGCGGCCCCAGCTCCGAGATCTGCCTCAACGAGCTCAGCAAGGTCGGCGTGCACACATGCATCCGCGTGGGCACCACCGGCTGCATCCAGCCTGACTACGACCTCGGCGACCTGATTATAGCCGTTGCCGCGGTCCGCAAGGACGGCACCTCCGACACCTACATAGGCCCCGAGTACCCCGCCTACGCCGACCCCGTAGTGGTCATGGCGCTCATGGCCGCCTGCGAAAAGCTCGGCTACCGCTACGGTCTCGGCCTCGACTACACCACCGCGTCCTTCTACATAGGCCAGGCGCGGCCCATTAAAGAGGACGGCACCGGCTACCACCCGAGCGACATGGACAAGCTCATAGACGACCTCACGCAAGCCGGCGTAACGAACATAGAAATGGAGACTGCCGCCCAATACGTGGTAGGCCGCCTGCACGGCCTGAGGATGGGCGCCGTACTCGCCGTAATAAGCAACCGCGTAACCGACCGCTGGGGCGACGAAGGCGGCGAAGAAAAAGCCGTAAAAGCCGCCACGGAAGCCCTGAGAATATTGGCCGACTGGGACCAGAAAAAGCGAATCGAGTTTAATGCGGCTTATAGCGGCGCGTAGCGACTTTCACCCGTGCCAAGGATTCGGCGTGCTGCTGACGGTGTGTGCGCGTCGACTCCGGAATGTTTGCCCACATGCGTCTGCGTGGGCAACCTGCAATATGAAGAAAGGTACATTATGAACGAACAAGCAGCAGTAAACGCCATACGGATTCTGGCGGCCGATATGATTCAGCGCGCGGGCAGCGGCCACCCCGGCCTCCCCCTCGGCGCCGCCCCCATAGCCTACGCCGTCTGGGACTCCATGGCGCATGACCCCGCTGACCCGCTCTGGGAGAACCGCGACCGGTTCGTCCTCTCCGGCGGCCACGGCAGCGCCATGCTCTACGCACTGCTGCACCTGTACGGCTACCCGCGCATGACCACGGACGAGCTCATGCGCTTCCGCCAGCTCGGCAGCCTCACCCCCGGCCACCCCGAATACGGCCACACCCCCGGCGTGGAGGCCACCACCGGCCCGCTGGGCGCCGGCATGGGCATGGCGGTGGGCATGGCCATGGCCGAGAAGCACCTCGCGGCCGTCTACAACAAACCGGACGCGCCCCTCATGGACCACTTCACCTACGTCCTCGGCGGCGAGGGCTGCTTCATGGAGGGCATTTCCTCGGAGGTCTTCTCCCTGGCCGGCACGCTCGGCCTGGGCAAGCTCATAGTCCTCATGGACTCGAACAACATAACCATAGAAGGGCGCACCTCCATAGCCTTTACCGAGGACGTGGACAGGCGCATGCAGGCCTTTGGCTTCGGGACCTGGTTAGTGGAAGACGGCAATGACCTTGCTGCTATCCGCACCGCCTTAGCCGGGGCGAAAGCCGACACCGCGCGCCCGAGTTTTATTCGCGTCTGCACGACCATAGGCTACGGCGCGGGGGACCGGGCCGGCACAGCCAAGGTACACGGCGAACCCATAGGCGAAGAGAACATCAAGATTCTGCGCGAGACGCTGGGTTGGGCGAGCGAAACGCCCTTCGAGGTCCCGCAGGAAATCTACGACTTCTACAAGGAGAAGGCCGCCGCGGGCGCGGAAAAGCACGCGGCCTGGTCGCAGCTGAAAGAAGCGTACGCCGCGAGCTACCCGGCCGAGGCCGCCGCGTTTGCGCAGGCATTCCGCGGGGAAGCGGACGCCACGCTCTTCGGCGATTCCTACTACAACTACGAACCCAAGGCGGACGCCACGCGCAATATTTCGGGAAAGGTGCTGAACGAAATCGCGGCCGGGCTTCCGAGCCTGATGGGCGGCAGCGCGGATCTGGCGCCGTCCAATAAATCGGACATGAAGAATGCCGGCGATTTTTCCGCGGATACGCCCCAAGGCCGAAACCTGCACTTCGGTGTGCGCGAGCTGGGCATGACGGCGGCGGCCAACGGCATACTGCTGCACGGCGGCCTGCGCGCGTACATAGCGACCTTCTTCGTCTTCTCGGATTACACGAAACCCATGCTCCGGCTCTCGGCGCTCATGAACCTGCCGCTGGTGTGCATCTTCACACACGACAGCATAGGGGTGGGCGAGGACGGCCCCACCCACGAACCGGTGGAGCAGCTCGCCATGCTGCGCGCTACGCCCAATGTGGACGTGTGGCGGCCGGCGGACGAGACGGAGACGCGCGCGGCGTGGAAGGCGGCCATCCTCTCGACGTCTACACCTACGGCGCTCGCACTCACCCGGCAGAACCTGCCGGTCATTCCTTCCTCCGCGCAGGGGGCGGAGAAGGGCGGCTATATTATAGCGAAGGAGAAGGGCGCCGCGCCGGACGGCATTCTGCTCGCGAGCGGCTCGGAGGTGGGTATCTGCCTCGAGGCCAAGGAAACGCTCGCGGCGGAAGATATAGACGTACGGGTGGTGAGCATGCCCTGCATGGAGGCGTTTGAGCGGCAGGACGCAGCTTATAAAGAGACCGTCCTTCCGCGCGGCGTTTCGGCCCGCGTGGCCGTGGAGGCCGGCGTGCGGCAGCCGTGGGACCGTTATACGGGCCCGGAAGGCTGCCATTGCACTATAGACACGTTCGGGGCCTCGGCACCGGCCGGGGAACTGTTTGCGCATTTTGGCTTCACGGCGGCGCATGTTGCGGCTGTGGCGCGTGCCCGGATGGGAGAAAGCAAGGGGTAAGAGATGGCTAAGGGGGGACGGACGCGCAAGCTGCGCACGAGCATTCTGCTTCTCATGACCGCGCTGGTGGTGGCGGTCACGGCGGCGCTGAGCGCCACGAGCGCTTACCGGGCGTACCGGCAGAGCATGGATTTTATCGATCAGCTGATTAGGAACGACGGGGATTCGTACGCGTCGGCCATAGACAATTATCTGGTGAATATTAGCGAGGACGTTACGGCCATAGCCGTTTCGGGCATCCTGACGTCTGCGGAGATTCCGTTTGATGTGCGGCAGGACGCGTTCGATAGCATTCTGGAAAACCGGCCGGACGTGAGCTCGGTTTACACGGTGGGCGCAGACGGGATAGCCGTGCAGGATGCGGACGTGGAAGACGTGGGGGAGGACTACAGCAAGGAGGAGTTCTTCATCGACGGAATGGCGGCCGACGATGTGTTTATTTCGCCGCCGGTCTACGACGAGTGGACGCAGAACGTGACCATGACGGTTACCTACAAGCTTAAGGACGTGAACGGGTTTGACGGGCTGGTGTGTTTCGACATTCACTACGACGTGATTCAGGAGCTGATTGCGCAGGGGAATCTGGGCGAGTCGGGCTACAGCTTTCTGCTGGACGAGTACGGCTACTTTCTGGCGCACCCGGACGAGGACTACGTGCTGGACGGCGCGAATATTCTGGACGTGACGGAAGACGAGAGCGTGCGCGCGGTCTACGAGGATCTGCTGACGGTCACGCGTGAGAACGCGCAGTCACCGGATGAAGAGGGCGCCTATATCGAGGGGGCGTTCGTGAGCATAAACGGCGGGGACCGGATTTACTATACGGTGATTCCTCAGACGGGCTGGCGGTATTTCTCGGTGGTCAAACCGGAGGAGTTTCTGGGCGGGTTCTACCGGCAGCTGACCATCAACGTGGGGACCAGCGTGGCGCTGATTCTCCTGGCGGTGCTCATCGCACTGGTTCTGAGCCGCCGGATAGCCAATCCTATAAGCCTCATGACCAAGCGCATGGAGATGTTTGCGGGCGGCGACCTGCACGCGCCTATGCCGCAGATTCGGGCGGCGAACGAAATCGGGGTGCTGTACGATTCCATGCGGCAGTCGATAGAGACGCAGAACGCGTACATTCAGGATATGTCGGCGCGCCTCACGCGGATTGCGGAAGGGGATCTGCGCTCGGGCTCCACGCTCTCCTACGTGGGGGACTATGTGGCGCTGCAACTATCCATGGAGCAGATTCAGCAGTCCATGAACCAGATTCTCACGAGCATCCAGTTCTCGTCGCACACGGTGGACGGGACGGCGGGGGTACTGGCTGCGCGCGGCAAGGAACTGTCGGACAACGCGGTGGCGCA
Organism: Eubacteriales Family XIII. Incertae Sedis bacterium; assembly: GCA_031272485.1. Classification (GTDB taxonomy): domain Bacteria; phylum Bacillota; class Clostridia; order Peptostreptococcales; family Anaerovoracaceae; genus JAISTV01. The sequence goes on along the minus strand of JAISTV010000003.1, from coordinate 15,366 downwards.
CGCACGCACCATTGACGAGATAGACGCGGGGTTCAAGGACATTCGCGGAAACCTGCGGGACACGGCGGAGAATACCACGCGGACGCTGCACAAGACCTCCGAGGCGCGGGCGGCGCTGGAGGCGACCAAGACGGACATGGACGCCATGCGCGCGGCCATGCAGGACATAACGGAGGCGGCGTCGGTGATTCGCAGCATAATCCAGGCCATAGACGAGATAGCGTTCCAGACGAACATCCTTTCGCTCAACGCGGCGGTGGAGGCGGCGCGCGCGGGGGCGCACGGCCGGGGATTCGCGGTGGTGGCGGATGAGGTGCGGAGTCTCGCGGGGAAGAGCGCGGACTCGGCCCAGCAGACGGAGCGGCTTATCTCCAACGCGCTGGCGGCGGTGGAAAAGGGCACCGCGCTGGCGGAGCAGAGCTGGAAGCAGATCACGTCCATGGAGGAGATGATAACCGAGGTGGAGCGCCTCGTGAGTGGTATAGAGGGGATGGCGGCATCGCAGGCTGCCTCGGCGGACGACATCTACGAGGGGATCGCGCGGCTTAACTCCATAACCCAGCGCGACAGCGCCATGTCGGAGGAATCCGCCACCGCCAGCGAGGAACTCTCGGCCATGGCCGGCGAGCTGAACCGCCAGGTGAGCTACTTCAAGTTAGAAGAAGCCGACGAAACCGTCCTACAGAACCTCATAGACAACAAGTAGCGCAGCCGAGCGAGTATCGAATCCCGTCATTGCCGGACTGGTTCCGGCAATCCAGGTGTTTACTTACGAATGGGAGGGATGGCGGCCATCTGAGTTAGCTGCGGGCTTTTGATGGTTTACACTTGCGGGATACCCGGCTAGTGGCCGGGCATCCCGCTGGGTTGGCTTCGGCGTTGTAGCAGGTTGCGTGGAGGGAAGGGGTTGCCGCAGGTGCGGACACACGAAATACTGAAATTTTGCGTAGTGGAGTTTACTCGGCGGGGGCAGGTTCTTCTGCTGCTTCCTCTGCCGGTGCAGCTTCTTCCGCTGCTTCCTCTGCGGGGGCGGGTTCTTCCGCTGCTTCCTCGGCGGGGGCGGCTTCTTCCGCTGCTGCTTCCTCAGCCGGGGCGGCTTCTTCTACCGCTTCCTCTGCCGGGGCGGCTTCTTCTGCGGACTCTACCTTGGTGGACTTCTTCGCGGCTTTCCGGGCCTTTTCGGCGGCGGCTTCTGCCTTCTTGGCTTTCTTCGCGGCTTCCTTGGCTTCTTCGGCTGCGAGCTTGGCTGCCGCACGCGCCTTCTTCTCTTCCGGATCCGGAATGGCGGGCTTATTGGCCTTATCTAACAGGGCTTCCTTGCCGAAAGCCGCCGTGAATTTCTGCGTTAAGCGGGAAACCTTGCGGGAGGCCGAGTTCTTATGTACGGTTCCCTTGGCTGCCGCCTGTTTGAGTTTCTTCTCCGCGAGCGCGAGCTGGTCGCGCGCCGCCTGCTTGTCACCCTCTGCAACGGCTGCCTCAAACGCCTTGAGCACGGCCTTCAGGTGCGCCTTGACACGCTTGTTGCGCTGCGTCTTGGCCTCGATTACACGGATTCTCTTTTTTGCTGACTTAATATTAGCCATTCATTCACCCCACTTCTGGTTTACGTTGTTTATTATTCTCAGGTGCGTTAAAACGCATGTAATAGTATATGGGCGAAGTCGCGTAAATGCAAGCGATTTTTGCTTTTTTTCAACGGTTTCGTTTTCGCGCGCCCGCGCGGCGGCATTGCGGGTGACGCCGAGTTTTTGTACAATAGAGCGAAGGGCAACCGCAAGGTATAGGAGGAGAAGGAAAAATGAACGAGAAAGCGCTGCACAATCTGTCGTACGGCCTGTACGTGGCCTTCGCTAAGGGCAAGAAGGACAACGGCTGTGTTACCAATACACCCATTCAGGTCACGAGCACCCCGCTGAAGATTTCGCTCACGCTCAACAAACAGAACTACACCACCGAGCTCATAAAGAAGAGCAAGGCGTTTACCATCTCCTGTCTCTCGGAGGACGCGCCGTTCTCCGTGTTTCAGAACTTTGGCTTCCAGAGCGGCCACAATGTGGATAAGTTCGCGGACTTCCCGGACGTAGCCCGCGGCGCGAACGGCATCTACTACCTGACGAAGTACGCCAATTCGTACCTCTCCGGTCAGGTGGAGCAGGTGATAGACCTCGGCACGCACGATATGTTCATAGCCTCGGTCACGGACGCGGAGGTGCTCTCAGCCGTCCCGACCATGACCTACAGCTACTACCAGACCAAGGTCAAGCCCCAGTCCAAGCCCAAGGCGGAGCACGGCTATAAGTGCGGCATCTGCGGCTATATCTACGAAGGCGAGCCGCTGCCGGCGGACTTCGTGTGCCCCATCTGCAAACACGGCGCCGCCGACTTTGAGAAGTTCTAACGCCCATGACCAGATACACCATACGCCCCATAAACACGGGGTTTCTGAAGACCTACCCGAAGCGCTACCTCTACCACAACTACGTGGTGCAGTACTTCGACCTGCCCAGCGAGCCCATAGACATTCCGGTCTTCTGCTTCCTGCTGGAGGGCGGCCCGGAGGGCCCCATCCTCGTAGATACCGGCATGTGCGACACCGCGCGCGCCAACGAGTGGCACCACCCCGGCTCGCTGCAGCCGGACGGCTACGCCATAACCGACCAACTGCACGCCATTGGCATAAAGGAAGAGGACATATACGCGATTCTCTTCACGCACCTGCACTGGGACCACTGCTTTCACATGGAGAAGTTCCCCCGCGCGCGCTACATAACCTCGGCCCGGGAGTACGCCTACGCGCAAAACCCGGCGCTCATCCAGGTGCGGGGCTACGAGCACCCGTGCCAGGGGGACATACGCCCGCCGTTCACCGGCCTCACGCTCGAGACCCCGGACATAGGCGAGGCGGAGACGGAAATCCTGCCGGGCATAACGGCATTCGCCACGCCGGGCCACACCGCCGGGCACATCTCGTTTAACGTGCAGGCGGAAAGCGGCACGTACCTGCTCGCGGGCGACGCGGTCCTGTGCCTCGACAATATCCGCCCCATACCCGGCTCGTATTATACCGTCGCGCCGCCGGCCCGGTTCCTGGATATGCCGGCGCTGGAGCGCACGCTTAAGAAAATCCAGGCTATGCGGCAGGACGAGGACCACGTGCTGGCCTGCCACGAGGTGACGCTCGTAGCGCGCGCCGCTGCCACCCCCATTCTTCGCTAACGAAACGGAACAGACGAACACATGGAAAACATAAGAAACTTCAGTATTATAGCCCACATAGACCACGGCAAGAGCACGCTCGCCGACCGCATCCTGCAGTACACCGGCTCGGTGGCGGACCGCGATATGCGCGAGCAGTTCCTGGATAACATGGACCTGGAGCGCGAGCGCGGGATTACCATCAAGCTGCAGACCACGCGCCTCACGTATCAGGCGCTGGACGGGCAGACCTACATCCTGAACCTCATAGACACGCCGGGCCACGTGGACTTTACCTACGAGGTGAGCCGGTCGCTGGCGGCCTGCGAGGGCGCTGTGCTTGTGGTGGACGCCACGCAGGGGGTGGAGGCCCAGACGCTTGCCAATGTATACCTGGCCATGAACGAGGACCTGACCATCCTGCCGGTGCTGAACAAGATAGACCTGGCGAGCGCGGACCCGGACCGCGTCAAGGCGGAGATAGAGGACATAATCGGCCTGGAGGCCGAGAACGCGCCGCTCGTGTCGGCCAAGGAGGGCATAGGCATCCAGGACGTGCTCGAGGACATAGTGAAGAACGTACCGGCGCCGCAGGGCGACCCGGAAGCGCCGCTCAAGGCGCTCATTTTCGACTCCTACTATGACAATTACCGCGGCGTCGTGATTTACGCACGCGTGTTCGAGGGGACGCTGAAGAAGGGCGACATGATCCGCCTCATGAATTCGCAGAAGAACTACGAGGTGACGGAGGTGGGCGTCTACGCGCCGTACCCGCAACCCACGGAGAAGCTCACGGCGGGCGAGGTGGGCTACGTGTGCGCGGCCATAAAGCAGGTGGCGGACGCGCGCGTGGGCGACACCATTACCCACAAGGACCGCCAGACGGACACGCCGCTGCCCGGCTACAAGAAGGCGCAGCCCATGGTCTACTGCGGCATCTACCCGGCGGAGGGGGAGAAGTACGAGAACGTAAAGGACGCGGTGGAGAAGCTGCAGGTGAACGACGCGGCCTTCCACTTCGAGCCGGAGACGTCCACGGCGCTGGGCTTCGGCTTCCGCTGCGGCTTCCTGGGCCTGCTGCACATGGAGATTATCGTGGAGCGGCTGGAACGCGAGTTCGACCTGGCCGTGATTACCACTTCCCCGAGCGTGGTCTACCGCGTGGTGAAGACGGACGGCACGGTCGAGATGATTCAGAACCCGAGCAACCTGCCGGACCCGGTCACCATAGACCATATAGAGGAGCCAATTGTAAAGGCGGACATCATGATTCCCAAGGCCTACGTGGGCGCCATTATGGAGCTGTGTCAGGACCGGCGGGGCAAGATGCTGCACATGGAATACATAACGGAGGACCGGATCGGGCTGCACTATGAGATGCCCCTTAACGAGGTCATCTACGACTTTTTCGACGCGCTTAAGTCCAAGACGCGCGGCTACGGGTCGCTGGACTACGAGTTCATCCGCTACGAGCCGTCCAAGATAGTCAAGCTGGACATTCTGCTCAACAAGGAGCAGGTGGACGCGTTCTCCATGCTGGTGCACGAGTCCAAGGCGTACTACCGCGGCCGGTTCGTGTGCGAGAAGCTCAAGGAGATTATCCCGCGGCACCAGTTCGAGGTGCCCGTGCAGGCGAGCATAGGCCAGAAGGTCATAGCCCGCGAGACGGTGCGGGCGTACCGCAAGGACGTTACGGCCAAGTGCTACGGCGGCGATATTTCCCGCAAGCGCAAGCTGCTCGAGAAGCAGAAGGAAGGCAAGAAACGCATGCGCCAGTTCGGCACGGTGGAGGTGCCGCAGGAGGCGTTTACGGCGGTATTGAAATTCGATGATAACAAGTAGTGAGAAAAAGCGAAATAACCTGGGCATCTACCTGCACATACCGTTCTGCGTCCGCAAGTGCCGGTACTGCGACTTCCTGTCCTTCGAGCGTACGCTGCCGGAGGCCATGGATTCGTACGCGCACAAGCTGGCGGAGGAGATAGCCGGCCGGGGGAGCCGCTTCTCCACGGACCGGATAACCGACTCGGTATACGTAGGCGGCGGGACACCCTCATTGCTGCCTGCGGAGGATCTGGAGGAGGTGATGGACGCGGTGTACAGCTGTTTTCGCGTGGCGGACGACGCGGAGATTACGCTGGAGGCCAACCCGGGGACGCTCACGGCGGAGAACCTGGCCGCCTATAAGTCGCTGGGCATAAACCGGCTGAGCCTCGGCTGCCAGTCGCTCAGCGAGAGCAAGCTGGCCTACCTGGGGAGGATTCACGGGCGCGACGAGGTCTATGAGGCCTTCGACCTTTGCCGCAAGGCGGGATTTGACAATGTCAATATGGACCTCATGTTCGGCTTGCCGGGCGAGAGCTTCGAGGACTGGGCGCACGACATTTTTGAGGCCATTATGCTCGAGCCGGAGCATATCTCGTTTTACAGCCTGCAGGTGGAGGAGGGGACGGAAGTTTACCAGGAGATTATGGACGGCGCGGTTCAGCAGCCGGACGAGGTGCTGGACCGCAAGATGTACCACGCGGCCATCCAGGCGTTTACCGCGGCGGGCTACACGCATTACGAGATTTCCAACGCGGCGAAGGCCGGCTGCGAGTCGCGGCACAACCTGAAGTACTGGTCACTGGATGAGTATCTGGGGTTCGGGCTGGGGGCGCATTCCTTCGCGAACGGCTGCCGGTTTGCCAACACGGACAGCTACGAGGCGTACCTTTCCTCGGAGAGCATAGACGATATGACGCAGTGGATTCACCGGAACACGAAGACCGACACGGTGAAAGAATATGTGTTCCTGGGCCTGCGCAAGACGGAAGGCATACACCTGCCGACTTTCGCAAGCCGGTTCGGCGAGAAGTTCTGGGACATCTACCCGGAGGAGACCAAGGAGCTTATCGGGCGCGGGCTCTTGGAGGAGCAGGGGGACATGCTCCGGCTCACGCCGCTGGGGCTGGACCTCAGCAACATAGTTTTTTCGGAATACGTTTAGAGAGGGAATAACGATATGGACAAACAGTATATTATGGCGCTGGATCAAGGGACCACGAGCTCCCGCTGCATCCTGTTCGACCGAAGCGGGCAGATTCTGGCCGCCGCGTCGCGCGAGTTTTCGCAGATTTATCCGCAGGAGGGCTGGGTGGAGCACGACCCCATGGAGATCTGGTCCTCGCAGGTGAACGTGGCGCAGGAAGCGTTGCTCAAGGCGCGCATTTCCGCCACCGACATAGCGGCCATAGGCATAACCAACCAGCGCGAGACCACCATAGTCTGGGACGCGAACACGGGCGAGCCCATCTATAACGCCATAGTCTGGCAGTGCCGGCGCACGTCGGAATACTGCGACAAGCTCAAGGCGGAAGGGCATGGCGAGATTTTCCGCGAGCGCACCGGGCTGATTCTCGACGCCTACTTTTCCGGCACAAAAATCCGCTGGATTCTGGACAACGTCCCCGGCGCCCGCGAGAAGGCGCGCCACGGCGACCTGCGGTTCGGCACGGTGGAGACCTGGCTCATCTGGAAGCTCACCGGCGGGGCGGTGTACGTGACGGACTACACGAACGCCTCGCGCACGCTGCTGTTCAACATCCACACGCTGCAGTGGGACTCGGACCTGATGAAGATTCTGGACATCCCCGGCACCATCCTCCCGCAGGCGGTTCCCTGCGCGCAGGTCTACGGCACGACCAAGGCCCAGATCTTCGGCGCGGAGATTCCCATAGCGGGCGCGGCGGGCGACCAGCAGGCATCCCTCTTCGGGCAGGCCTGCTTCTCCGAGGGCGACGTGAAGCACACCTACGGCACGGGCGGTTTCATGCTCATGAATACGGGCCTCACGCCGGCCAAGTCCGGCAGCGGCCTGCTGACCACCATTGCCTGGGGTTCGGACAGCCGCGTTTCCTACGCGCTGGAAGGCTCTGTTTTTGTGGCTGGGGCGGCAATACAATGGCTCCGGGACGAAGTCGGTCTGCTTGCCTCATCGCCGGAATCGGAGGCTATGGCCCTCGCGGCGGGGAGTAACGGCGGCGTCTATATGGTGCCTGCCTTCGTGGGGCTGGGCGCCCCGCACTGGGATTCGTATGCCCGCGGCACCATCCTGGGTCTCACGCGCGGCAGCAACAAGAACCACATAGTGCGGGCGGCGCTGGAGTCCATAGCCTACCAGAGCTACGAGCTTCTGCAAGCTATGCGCGCGGACGCGGGACGCGAGATAACCAGCGTCAAGGTGGACGGCGGCGCGGCGGCCAATGACTTCCTCATGCAGTTTCAGGCGGACATTTTGGGCATTCCCGTGCGGCGGGCGGCGCAGCTGGAGACCACGGCGCTGGGCGCGGCGTATCTGGCCGGCCTTGCGGTGGGGTACTGGAACGACATTGACGACATAACGGCCAACTGGCAGCTCGGGCGGGCGTTTTCGCCGGCTATGAAGGCGCCGGAGCGCGAACGGCTGCTGGCCAACTGGGGCAGGGCGGTTAACTGCGCACGCGGGTTCGTTGAGGAAAAATAGCGCGGATTTACATTTTCCGGTTGACACATCCAAATTATTGCAGTATATTAAATAAGTGGTCTGCGGAGCGCAGGCCGCTTATCACGTATAGCTGACTTAGAGGCAGAGAAGATGACACACAATATGGACCTGTACGTGCAGCAGTTTCGCCGGTTTCTGCGGCTGCACAAGAACTTTACGAGAATTTTGGCCGGCACGGGCGTATTCCTCGTCCTGATTACCTGTTACATTTTAATAAACCGGCCGGCGCACGCGCTTACGGACGCAGACGGTGCGGCTTACGGCGAGGTCGTGGCGGGCGCGGCAGATGAGGCCGGCGCCGCGGACGCCGCGGACCAGACAGAGGCGGCGTACATCTACGTGGACGTTTCCGGGGCGGTGGTAAGTCCCATGGTCATAGAGCTGGACGCGGGCAGCCGGGTATTTGACGCCATAGAGCGGGCGGGCGGCCTCAGGGAGGACGCGTGCGTGCGGTATCTCAACCGGGCGGCGGTGCTTGTGGACGGCGACCGGGTGTACGTGCCCACAAACGATGAGGCGGCAGCGGCGCTTAAAGAGGGCGCGGGCGGCAGTGCGGCGGATACGCTTAGCCGCACCCTCATGGAGAGCAGCGCGGGATACGAGGCCCCGACGGTAGCGCCGGCGCCGGAAGAGACGGACGGCAAGGTGAACATTAACACCGCGGACGCGCAGGGCCTGCAGCGGATAACGGGCGTAGGACCTTCCACGGCGGAGAAGATCATTGCCTACCGGAGCAGCGCGGGGCCTTTTGCCGCCATAGAGGACATTCAGAACGTGAGCGGCATAGGGCCTAAGACATTTGAGAAGATGAAGGACCAGATTACGGTGTGAGCCGCCGCAAACGGTCTGAATACACGTATAAACTTACACCTATCAGTAAAGTATACCTAAATCGTTTACTTTTGCGAAAGTTTATGCTAACATCTATAGACAAAGGAGCAAGAGATGCTGGAAAAAGCGAAGATGGCGCGCATAAATGAGCTTGCGCGCAAGTCGAAGGCAGGGGCGCTTTCGGAAGAGGAAAAGGCAGAACAGCAACAGCTGCGCGGGGAGTACATCGAACGGTTTCGGGAGGTGTTTCGCGGCCATTTGGAGAACATAGAAATAGTAGACGGGCCGGTCAAGAAGGGCCCGAGGAGTTAGACGCATGGAAAACGAAAGAAAAATCTATCTGGATTACTCGGCCACCACGCCGGTCAAGGAGGCGGTGCTGGCGGAGATGATCCCGTACTTTACGGAGCGCTTCGGCAACCCGTCCAGCCTCTACACGGTGGGGCAGGACTCCAAGAACGCCATAAGCGTGGCGCGCGAGCGCGTGGCGGCGCTCATAGGCGCGCAGCCCGGGGAGATTTACTTCACGTCCTCGGGGACGGAGGCGGATAACTGGGCGGTCATAGAGACGGCGCACGCCAAGGCTGCCAAGGGGCGGCACATAATCACGTCGGCCATAGAACACCACGCCCTGCTGCACAGCTGCGAGCATCTGGAGAAGGAAGGCTTTGAGGTCACGTATCTGGGCGTGGACGCAGAGGGCTTTATCTCGCTCGCGGAGCTGGAGGCGGCCATCCGGCCGGACACGACGCTCATAAGCATTATGTTCGCGAACAACGAGGTGGGCACCATCCAGCCGGTTGCGGAAATCGCGCAGATTGCCAAGGCGCACGGCGTGCTCTTCCATACGGACGCGGTGCAGGCGCTCGGAAACGTGGAGATAGATGTCAAGGCGCTGGGCGTGGATATGCTCAGCATGTCGGGACATAAGATTTACGGCCCGAAGGGCATAGGCGCGCTGTACATCCGGCGCGGGGTGAACCTGCCCACGCATATGTACGGCGGCGGACAGGAGTCCGGCAAGCGCGCGGGGACGGAGAACCTCACCGGCATCGTAGGGTTCGGCAAGGCGGCCCAGCTCTCCAAGGAAAACCTGGCGGCCCACATTGCCAAGCTCACGGAGCTTAGAAACTACTTCGTGGAGCAGGTACAGGCCCGCATACAGGACGTGCAGGTGAACGGGAACCTGGAACGCCGTCTTCCCGGAAACGCGAACATAACGTTCAAGTACATAGAGGGCGAGGCGCTGCTGCTGCTGCTCGACATGAAGGGCATAGCGGTGTCCACCGGCTCGGCCTGCAGCTCGGCTTCGCTTACGCCGTCGCACGTGCTGAGCGCGCTGGGCGTGCCCTGGGAGATCATCCACGGCTCCATACGGTTTACCGTGGGGGACTTTACGACCAAGGAAGATTTAGACTATACTTTAGACGCGCTTACGGAAGCGGTCGCAAAACTCAGAAGCATATCCTCGGTGTCCAAGGACTCCGGATGGTAGAAAGATAAAGGAGAAGAACCATGTCCATGTATAACGATAAAGTAATAGACCACTTCACCAACCCGCACAACGTGGGCGAGCTGGAAAACCCCGACGGAGAGGGGACGTACGGCAGCCCGGTCTGCGGCGACATGATGAAGATTTCCATTAAGGTGACGGACGACGTCATAACCGACGCGCGGTTCAAGACCTTTGGCTGCGGCTCTGCCATAGCCTCTTCGAGCGTGGCGACCGACATGATTATCGGCAAGACCATAGACGAGGCGCTGGCCATAACCAACAAGGACGTCCTGGACGAGCTCGGCGGACTGCCGCCCATCAAGATTCACTGCTCGGTGCTGGCGGACCACGCCATTAAGAGCGCCATCTACGACTACGCGCAGAAGAACGGCAAGACCTACGCTGGCCTGGCGGGCTTCGACCCGAACGCCGACGAGTCGGACCATAACCACGGCTGCGACGTGGAGAACAATATGGATGAAATCGTGAACAAGCTCACGAAAAGGTAGGGCGCCCGCGCACAGCGAACGTTTGTTTATAAGCCGGACTTCGGTCCGGCTTTTGCCTTTTTATATGCGGACAATGGCCCGTACCGGGCAGCCTATGGCGCAGTACCCGCAGCCGACGCACAGCTCGGGGCTGACCTGGGCAAAATCGCCGCTCGCGTGCATCTTTATGGCGCGGGCAGGGCAGAGCACTATACAGCTGCCGCAGGCCTCGCAGTCCCCTTGCACTATGTGAATCTGCTTCTTCGCCACGTCCGGCGCGTAGCCTTTCGGAAGCGTCCCCGCCGCGTAGGCCGCCAGGTCTTCCGCCTCCGCTTCGCTCGTAAGCCCCAGCATGACCGCGTCCAGCCCCGGCAGGCCCGCGGCGTAGTCCAGCATCTGCCCGTAGCGGCCCGCGGCAAGTCCGCCCGCCAGCACCTTCATGGCGTACACGCCCTTGCCGGCCTCGTGATTCGTGAGGATGGCGGCCTCCATATCCGCGCGCGTGCCCCGGCCGTCCCCGCGCCGGATCCCGTGCCCGTCCTTGTTAATCAGGGCGAACAGCACGTCCGACTCCGGGAGCTTAGCGTTCAGCTCCGCCGTATCCACATGGTGCGTGGAGATGCCAATGGCCTGCACAAGCCCTTCTTCCCGGCAGTCCCCAAGCGCCCGCCAGGCCCCGCTTCTGTCGCGGAAATCCGCCTCCCCGCGCACCTCGTGCAGGAGAAATATATCTACTTTATCCACATGCAGTTTCCGGCGCGCCTCCTCCACCGCCGCCCGCATACCGGCGTAATCGCGGGCTAAGGATTTAGAGGAGATAACAGGGCCATTGCCGTCAGAAAAAGGGTAGGCCGCGAAGGCCTGCGCCATGTAGTCGTAAGTCCGGTAGTACTCGGCCGTGTCGAAGAAACGCACGCCCAGCTCGAGCGCCCGGCGGATGACTGCGGCGCCTTCCGGCACGGGGAGGTTCAGGTGGCTCGCGCCTATGGGCAGCACGCCCATGCCGAAGCGGGTCACCTCTATCTTCGTTTTTCCCAGTTTTACTTGCTCCAAGGCGGCTCCTCTCTTTGCGGAACTTGCGAAATCCGGCTCTTTTCATTATTATATTATCACTTGATGTGTATGTAGAGGGTAAAAACGTATGGGCATTCTGAGTCCTTCTAAATGGGAACTGATCAACAGCCTCGTCCTGATTATAAACGGGAAGGGCGGCCTGATGGAAATGCGGCGGGCGTTTCTCGAGGAACTGCCGCGGCTGATTCCATGCGACCGCTCCTTTTTTCTGCTCGGCGGCACCGAGGAGGCAGGGGCTGTGTTCTTCGCGCCCGTATACCGCAACATTACAGAGGAGAATATGCGCGGGTACATCCACGACTTCGCGTCCACCAACCCTTCACTGCGCCGGCAGCCGCTCGGGGAATGCCGCGTCTACCGCGAGAACGAATTTATCAACCAGACCCGGCTGGCCACGGACATCTTCTACAACGAATGGATGTTCCCGCAGCACATAGAGTTCATCCTGGGCGCCAAGATAGCCAAGGACGGCATCCTGTACGGGCTGATAAACCTGCTGCGCACGCACGAGCAGGGCTCCTTTACCGAGACGGACGAGGAGGTCATGCGCATCCTGTCGCTGCACATAGCCCAGCGGCTCCACCTGCGCTACCCCAAAGGCGTGCAGAACCGCAAGCGCATCCAGAACGCGGACGTGCTGGGCGAGCGTTACGGGCTCACCTACCGGGAGCTGGACGTCTGCCACCTGATTTTCATAGGCTACAGCAGCCGCGAGATAGCCGAAAAACTCCTGATTTCCGAGAATACGGTCAAGAAACACACCCGGTCCATCTTCGCCAAACTGGGGGTAAAAAACCGCAGCAATCTTATCCGGATCATCCACGATTTCAACGAAACTGTCTGATAATTCACACAATTAATTTTGAGTGTCAAAAATTAAACGATTTTTCTTGCAATTCCATTGTGGCAGTTCTATACTTAATTCGTGACTGCGCATTTTGTTGCGCAAGGAAAAAGATACTAAAGCGTACGGCCTTGCAGGCCAAGCGAAAAAAAGTATGTTTTTTAAGAAAGGAGATCCGTTATGACACCGCAGGAACATGTAAATGAGTTGATTGCAAAAGCCCGTGTGGCACAGAAGACGTTCGAGAGCTTTTCTCAGGAGGACGTCGACAAGGCAGTTCAGGCCATCGGTAAGAAGATCTACGACAACGCGAAGCCGCTTGCAGAGCTCGCAGTAGAAGAGACCAAGATGGGCAACGTGAACGACAAGATTGCCAAGAACATGGGTAAGCCGAAAGTTACCTGGTACAAGCTGAAGGGTAAGCCGAGCCGTGGCGTTATCCGTCGCATCCCCGAAGAGGGTCTCGTAGAAGTCGCGAAGCCCATCGGCGTTATCGGCGCCATCACGCCCGTAACGAACCCCATTATGACTCCGATTCACAATTCCATGATCGCGCTGAAGGGCGCCAACGCCATCATCGTGTGCCCGCACCCGAGCGCATTCAAGTCCGGCGTGGAGACCGTCAAGCTCATGCGCGAAGCGCTGAAGGAAGTCGGTGCACCGGAAGACCTCATCCAGTGTGTTGGCGAGGCATCCATAGAAGTATCCGGTCTGATCATGAGCTCCTGCGACGCGTCCATAGCGACGGGCGGCCCGGGCATGGTTAAGGCTGTTTATTCCAGCGGTAAGCCGGCATTCGGCGTAGGCGCCGGTAACGTACAGAGCATCTGGGATGCGGACGCGGACTTCGCGGGCGCTGTGACCAAGACGGTTGCGGGTCGTACGTATGACAACGGCGTTCTGTGTACCTGTGAGCAGACCGTACACTGCCCCGAGAGCAAGGCGGACGAAGCACTGGCCAAGCTGGCGGAGGCCGGCGGCTATGTCATTACCGACGAGGCGGAAGTTGCCAAGATTCGCGACTTCGTATTCCCGGGCGGCGCGCTGAACAAGGACGTCGTAGGCATCAAGCCCTACCTCATCGCGAAGGGCGCCGGGATTGACATTCCGGAAGACACCAAGTTCATCGTGACCAAGGTCACCAAGTTCGGTGCGGATGAGTCCCTCTGCAAGGAGAAGCTGTTCCCGGTTCTGGCGTTTGCGCCGTATGACACCTGGGAAAATGCAGTTGCGCACGCTTCCACGAACATCGACAACGAGGGTACCGGCCACAGCTGCGTTATCCACTCCAACACCCCGGCCAACGTAGAGTATGCTGCAGAGCGTATCCGCGTTTCCCGTTTCTCCGTGAACCAGATGGGTTCCGGTTCGCTGGGTGGCACGCTCGCGAACGGTCTGAACCCGACCGGTACGCTGGGCTGCGGTTCCTGGGGTAACAACTCCATCTCGGAGAACCTCTGGTGGACGCACCTGGTAAACATCAGCCGTATCGCTTACGAGATTCCGGATGCCCCGGGCCTCAAGCTGACGGATGACGAACTCTGGGCGTTCTAATTTAGAGCACGCATGATAATAAGACAGGTGTCCGAAAGGGCACCTGTTTTTTTTTACGCGAGATTGTCCTGTCTCCGTCATTCCCGGGTTTATCCCGGGAATCCAGAAGTGCACCTTTCGTTATGCGTGTTTCAATTATGAAACAGTTATTATAATGTGTGAGCGGGAAAATATTCGGTAGTCTCGAAAATCTTTCGGATTAGTGAAAGAAGCTGCCTAAGGAGCACACACCAACAGACAGCTTCTTCGGTAAAGCCCGTCAGGGGAAACAGGCTTTCGGACGACCCGGTCGGGCGAATCAGAAACTCATCACCTTCCCATGGTCAGGGAAATGCAATTGTAGTTTTTTTCAATGGTTTTCGGCTTTGGTATCCCCTCTCGCTTCAAGTTTCACATTCGGGACGTGCTTCATACCAACGTCATAAATACTTTACAATTTTTCAGAGATATCTGTCAATCCTGCATTATGTTGTTTCGGTGAAAAACCTGTGAAAATCGAGCGACATTCTGAACGCTTGCTTATTTTCAACGGTTTAGGCTACTTGACGAACGCTTATTTAGCAAATAGAATCTATCTGTAAAGGGATTCATCTTTGTAAAAATTTATGCCAGGGGAGTAGTTACAAGGGGGTATTGTAATGTTTCAAGGGGTAAAGAATTCGGCTTCTGTTTCTATGCGTTCCGGCCGGAAGATAAAGGCGCGTGCTGCGAGGTACACGAGCATACTGCTTTCGCTCATGCTCACATTCGGCATGGTCGCCGTTTCGGCCGGCGCCATCGTAGCGTTTGCGGATGAGGAGGTTCTTCAGGCGGAAGAGGGCGCAGCGGCGGAGTCGCCGGCGGAGGAGACCCCGGCTGCGGAGACACCCGAAGAAGGGATTTCTACGGAAGAGACCGGGGAGGAACCGGCGGAGAGCGAGACCTCACCGTCTGCGGTAGCGCTTTCGGCCACGGCCGCGGGGGTAGAGCTTATGGCTTCGCCTGCCGGCATCGCGCCACTCGCTGTGCCGGTCACGGACGAGACGTCGCTTATGGCTGCCATAGGGGCGGTCCCCACGGGCGGGAGCGAAGTAATCGAGATTCAAAACAGCTTTACCATTAACAGTCCCATCCGCTACTGGGATAAGGACATAACCATTAAGAGCGCGGCGGGCGGACCGTACACCATAACGCGCGGGACGTTTGGAACCGCAAGCGACGCGGTGCAGGGAACCTACGCCCCGCCCATGATCGAAGCGAACGCCACGAGTGGTACGGGCTCCATAACGCTCGAGGACATCATCATTGACGACGCGAATACCGTGGGTACGCCGGCAGGAATCGGCCAGCGCGCGGTGATTGCGGCCTACGACGGGCGCTG
>JAISTV010000022.1 GCA_031272485.1 Eubacteriales Family XIII. Incertae Sedis bacterium | reverse complement strand
GTTCCCGACTCCTTGGTAGTTGTTAAATGCCATGCTGCCGATGCTCAGGAGATTTGGCAGGTTGCCGAAAATCAGATTGTCGCCGTTGAAGGACTGGAACACGCCGTTATTATAGCCGGAGGGGTTGGAGCCCCTGGGTACTCCGATGCGCTCCAGCGCCGTAAGCCCCGAGAGATCCAGCGTCTGTCCTGTGCCGACATAATTTCTGAATGCGCCTTGCTCGAGTATTTTCAGCTTCGGCAAATTGCCGAGAATAAGCTCGGTGCCGTTGAAGCTATAGAAAGCGCTGGCATCAATCGTTTCCAGCGCAGCGAGCCCGCTGAGGTCGAGCGTCTGGCCTGTACCGATATAATTGTAGAATGCGGACGCTCCGATTGTCTTCAGCTTCGAGAGTGCACTCAGATCGAGCACCTGGCCGGTTCCCACGTATGCGTTAAAGGCCGACGCGCCTATAGAAGTAAGCGCCGTGTTATTCTCTATTACAAGCTGACTGCCGTTGAACTTGCTGAAGGCGGAATCGCCTATGACAGACAGGTTTTTCAGCGGCGAAAGATCCAGGGTCTGTCCGGAGCCTACATAGTTTGCGAAGGAGCTGGCGCTTATGGCAATCACCCCGTCGCACTGCGCGCTGAAGAGGAGCGATGTCATGGATGTGCTGGCGCTGTTGAAGTTTTGCCCGCTGTTCGTGGCGGCGGTATTTCCGGAAATGGTCGTGACCTTTCCGGCTTTGGTGGCGTCAAGGTTTCCTGCCTGGTCCATGCCGGGGTTGATGCCGGGGATGACCACGTCTTTGCGGGTGGCAAACTTCGTCTTGCCTATGGACGAGAAGCCTATGAGCGTGCTGCCGTTGAACTGAAAGTCCTCATACAGCCACTCGGTGCCGGCGCTGCCGAGGCCGACCACGCCCTTGCGTACATCCGGCCCGACCACGACCACGCGCTGCATGGTGGTGGTTTTCGCGCCGCCCGGCGTGCCGTTGGATTCCAGGTCAGGCGTGTGGTTGTCCGTTACCGAGTACGTGACTATATAGGTAGCGACAGCAGAGGTGTTTATAGAGGTGCCGCCGCCGGGGCTTACATTGGTAACCGTTATGGCGCTGCCGGCGGGCGAGCCTGCGGTGTCTAAACTTACGCCGTCCATGGCATTGCCGTCCACGTCGGACGCGGTGACGTCCGCAAGCAGATCTGCCGCGCTCATGGTGCCGCCGTAGCTGTTTTGCGCTATCTGCAAGCTGCCCGTTCCGGCCGTGAAGTACGGCGGGCCGTCTGTCTGGGCGTAGGTAAAGGTCACGGTGAGCGTGGTGGAAGTGAGAGCAGGCAGGTTATCCACCGCCCGGTCCGGGCTGAGCGTGCCCGTGCTGACGCTCTGAATCTTGTAGCCGGTCAGCTGCGGCACATCCAGCGCCACCGTCTTGCCCTTGGCGATAATGGCGTCGGTAGAGGCCTGCTGCTTCGTAAGGTCGGTCTTGAGCGTCTGGTCGGAAGAAATGGTCGCGCCGGAGAGGTCTACGAACTTGGCGGTGATGGTCGCCGGATCGACAATCTCGCCGAATCCGCCATCTACGCTGTAGCTTGTTACGCGCGTGTTGCCGCCGGTGACGGTTACGTAGATGCCGTTATCCGCGAAAACGCGATTGCCGTAGCTGGTGACCGAGGTCGGCACGACGGCCGTCTTAATGCTGTTCAGCTCAAAGGCGGAGTCTCCTATACCCGTGACATTGCTCGGGAACGCGGGAACGGATTCGAGTGTGTTATCCATGAACGCGCCCTCTCCGATCTGAAAGCCTGCCGTGGTCGGCCAGGCGGTTATGGTCTCAATCTTGTTGCCGCGGAAGGAAAACGAACCCAGGCCTGTGGCGCTGAGCGTGTCCGGAAGCGTGACGGCTGTGAGCTTATTGAAAGCAAAGGCATAGGCGCCTATGGACGTGAGATTCGTGGGTACGGTTACGCCGGACGGCGCGCCCGCGCTCGTAAACCACAGCTCGCTGATGCTGTTTTCCTGAAACGCGCCCTCGCCTATGGTCTTCAGGCCGGTGGGCAGCGCCACACCGAGCAGTCCCTTGCCGCGAAAGGCCTGCGCCCCTATGTTCTCCACCGGAATGCCGCCTATGGTGGCCGGGATAATGGGCGCTTTACTCGTGCCCGAATAGCTGATTATGGTTTTCGTGTCCTGATCAAAGACGTAGTCGGTCTCTGCCGTGGCCTCGTAGGTGACAGCCTCCGCCGCACTGGAATACACCGCGCTCGACACCGTAAGTGACGCACAAAGACAGATGCATAACAGAATGGAGAGAAGCCTGCTACCTCTCGTCCGTACGGATTTAACCAACAGCGCGTCCATTGTAATAACCCCGCATAGTGCCCCCCTTGATTTACATATAACCCGATAATTATACTTCCCGAACATTTTATCAGGATTACGATAATTTCTCAAGTAATAGTCTGTGGTAGAATTGTATTATCGAAAAGCTACTTGTGCAGGTCCGGAAGGAGAATTCTTATGGGGCAGGTATTTATTAAGAACGCGGCTTTTGTCGTGAGCATGGATGCGGAAAACACGGTTTTCACGGGCGGCAGCGTGCTGGTGGAAGGCGACAAAATCAAGGCGGTAGGCAAGGTGGATCCCAAGCTGGTAAAGCCCGGCGCCGAGGTCATTAACGCCAGAGGCAAGTACGTCCTGCCGGGGCTGGTGAACACGCACGTGCATACCTCGCAGCAGCTGGGGCGCGGCCTGGGGGACGACGTGAACCTGCTGACCTGGCTGCACGAACGCATCTGGCCTTACGAGAGCAACCTCACCAAGAGCGACTCGTACGTGTCCACCCTGCTCACGGGGCTGGAGCTTATCCGCAGCGGCGTGACGAGCTTCGCGGAACCCGGCGGGCAGTATGTGCCGGCCATGGCCAAGGCGGTCAAGGAGCTGGGGCTGCGCGGGAAGCTCGCCAAGTCTTCCATGGACGAGGGCGAGGGGCTGCCGGCCAAGTGGCAGAAGACCACGAAGCAGGAATTGGACGAGCAGGAAGAGGACTTTAAGAAGTACAACAACACGGCGAACGGCCGCGTGAAGGTCTGGTTCGGCCTGCGCACCATATTCAACAACTCAGACAAGCTGATTCAGAAATCCAAGGCGCTCGCCGACAAATACAAGACCGGCCTGCACATGCACGTGGCCGAGGTGAAGGACGAGATAGAGTACACCAAGGCCCGCTACGGCGTGGGCACGGTGACGCACCTGAATGACCTGGGCGTGCTGGGGCCCAACCTGCTGGCCGTGCACACCGTGTGGCTCACGAACGCCGAGGTGGATATGTTCGCGCAGCACGATGTGAAGGTCTCGCACAACCCGGCGGCCGCCATGCGCGTGCTCGGGTTTGCCAAGGTGCCGCGCATGCTCAAGAAAGGCATCTGCGTGACCATAGGCACGGACGGCGCCCCCTCCAGCAACCACATGGACATGATAGACGAGATGTGGCTCACTTCCCTGATTCACAAAGGCTGGCGGCTGGATCCCACCGTCATGAAGGCGCAGGAGATTCTGACCATGGCCACCAAGAACGGCGCGCGCGCCCTGCTCGACGAGGGCCTCTACGGCAGTCTTACGCCCGGCATGAAGGCAGACCTGATTCTCATCAATCCCAAGTCCGCGTCCATGCTGCCGCTGCACGACCCCATAGCGAACTTGGTCACGGCCATGCACGCCTCGAACGTGGAGAGCACCATGTGCGACGGCAAGTGGCTCATGAAAAACCGCAAGATTCTCACGGTAAACGAAGCGGATATTCTGCTCGAGGCGCAGGAACGCGCGGATGCCATTCGCCGGCGCGCGGGGATAGAGCTGCCGGCGCGCTTCCCGGTTCAGTAAGGGGAAGCGCTGCTAACGCGCGCCTTTCAGGTAGGGCTTGGCGAGCCCTTCCGGTTCGCTGCGCTTGCCCACCGCGCCTATGAGAGCTATGAGCGTTATGGCGTACGGCAGGATGGCGAGCAGGTACGGCGAAATGCCTATGCCCACGACCTGCAGGCGGATCTGCAGCGCGTTGGCCGCGCCGAACAGCAGCGCCGCCGCGAACATACCCTGCGGCTTATACCGCCCCAGGATGACCGCCGCCAGTGCTATGTAGCCGCGCCCTGAAATCATGTTCTCCGTGAACACCCCCAGCTGCGTGAGCACTAAGAAGGCGCCGCCTATTCCGCCCAGCGCACCGTTTATCATCATGGCAATGTATTGATACTTATGCACCGGCACCCCGGCCGAAGCCGCCGCGCGCGCGTTTTCGCCTATGGCCGCGAACGACAGCCCCTTGTTGGTCTTCTTGTAGAAAACGAACGTGAGGATGAGCAGCGCGTACAGCACGTACGTGAGCACGTCCCGCGCGAAGAACGCCTCGCCTATGAACGGAATCCGGCTGAGCAGCGGGATGCGAATCTCGGAGAGCGTGGGGATTTTCTGATAGCTCTGCCCCATGGACATGTACTTGTACAGGAAGCTGGTTACGCCCAGCATGAACAGGTTGAGCGCCAGCCCGCTTACCGTCTGGTCCTGCGCCAGCCGTATGCTGAGAAACGCGTGCAGCATGGAGACCGCCATGCCGCCCAGAATCCCGCACGCGAGCCCCACGAGGATGCTCCCGGAAAACCACGCGCCCGCGAACGAGAAGAACGCCCCGGAAAGCATGACCCCCTCCATGCCTATGTTCAGGATGCCCGTCTTCTCCGCCACGAGCTCCCCGAGCCCGCCGTAGATAATGGGCACCGCCAGACGCACGGTCGCGGAGAGAAACGCGGTAAGAAAGCTCACAGTCAGGATGTCATGAAGCATTGCTGCCGCCCTCCTTTCTGCGGAAATACGGGACTATGTCCTTGGCCAGAATGAGGATGACTATGAGACCAATGAAGATGTTCACTATGGAGGACGGCACGCCGGACTGCCGCTGCCACGAGCCGGCCTGCACCTGCAGGGCCGCGTACAGCAGCGAGACCACGAGCACCGCCCACGGTTTGTTGCGCGCAATGAGCGCTATGAGCACCGCCGTGTAGCCGCAGTTTGCGGAGATGCCCTCTATGAGTTTCTTCTGGATGGCCAGCACCTCTATGCCGCCCGCCAGCGCCGCGAGGCCGCCGGAGAGGAACGCCGAGTAGATGACGGTGCGCACCACCGGGATGCCGTTTACCGCCGCCGCCCGCCGGTTGAGCCCCACCGCCTTAAGCTCGTAGCCCAGCGTGGTCTTCTGCATGAGGAACCACACCACCGCTACGCACACCAGCGCCAGTAGGATGCCCGCGTGGAAGCGCGACGCGCGCACCAGCACCGGTATCTGCCGCGCCACGTCTATCTTTTCCGACTGCGGCACGTTGGCCGCCTTGTCCATGAGGAACGAGCGCAGCGCATAGCCCAGGAAGTTAATCACCATGTAGTTGAGCATAATGGTGACAATGATTTCCGACAGGTTGAACCGGGCCTTGAGGATGGCCGCAATGAGGGCCCACAGGCCGCCGCACACGAAGCCGCACGCCAGCGCCAGGATAATCACCAGAAGGGGCGGCATGCCCGGCGCGTAGAGCGAGACCATGGTCGTTACTATGGCGCCCACGTAGAACTGCCCTTCCGCGCCTATGTTAAAGAACCCCGTGCGGAAAGCCACCGCGCAACCCAGCCCCGTGAGGATGAGCGGGCAGCCCTTTACGAAGATCTCCATAAAATTCGAAAACGTCATGCGCCTGCCCCCTCTGCCGCGGCGGCCGTCACGCCGCCCATAAGCAGGCCGAGCGCCTGCACGCTGGCTTCCTCGCGCGTGAGCACGCCCACGACCCGGCCGCCGAAGAGCACGGCCACCCGGTCGGAAAGCATGCGGATTTCCTCGAGGTCCGCCGAGATGAGCAGCACGCTCTTCCCCGCGTCCCGCCAGGCGCGCAGCTTCTGGTGCACGAACTCCGACGCGCCTATGTCCAGCCCGCGCGTGGGCTGACAAGCGACTATGAGCTTGCCGCCCTCCTCCAGCTCGCGGGCTATAATCAGCTTCTGCTGGTTTCCGCCGGAGAGCAGACGCACCGGCGTGGCGGCGCCGCTCCTGCCCGAGGCGAGCACCTGGTATTCCTGCGTCTTTTCCGCCGCCACCTTGCTCATGGCGCGGGCGTCCACCAAGCCGTGGCGGGCCATGGGCGGCTTGCCGTAAGCGCGCAGCGCCAGGTTCTCCGTTATGTTCATATCCGGCACGAGCCCGTCGCCCTGCCTGTCGTCGGAGATATAGGCTATGCCGGCCTCGTAACGCGGCCGCACGCCGAGGTGGCTTATGTCCGCATCCTCCAGAAAGATGGTGCCGGACGTGTGCCGGCGGATGCCGCAGATAACCTCCGCGAGCTCCTTCTGGCCGTTGCCCTCCACGCCGGCCACGCCGAGTATCTCTCCCTTACGAATGGAGAAGCGAATGTCATGCAGCGGCTGCGCCAGGCGCTTCCGCTCCAGGCTCACGCTGTCTAAACGGAGCATGGGCGCCTCCCGCGGCGGGATGTCCGGCGGCGGCATTTCGTCTATGTCATGGCCTATCATGTGACGGGAAAGTTCGTGCACATCTGTTGAAGCGGTGTCAAGCTCCGCTACTTTACGCCCGCTTCTTAAGATGCTCACGCGGTCCGTGACCTCCATGATTTCGCTTAAGCGGTGCGTTATGATAATTATGGCGTAGCCCTCCCCCGCCAGGCTCCGGAGCACCTGAAACAGGTTCACGGTTTCCTGCGGCGTAAGGACGGCGGTAGGCTCATCGAGTATAAGCAGTTTTACGTTCCGGTAGAGCGCCTTAAGAATCTCCACCCTTTGCTGTTCCCCCACGGTGAGGTCCGCCACCACGGCCCCCGGGTCTACCAGCAGGCCGTGCGCCGCGGCCAGGCGCGCGAATTTTTCACCGGCTTCTTTGCGTTTGAGAAAGGCGGCATTGCCCGGCAGATTCAGGATGACGTTGTCTAAGACCGTCATGTTCCGCACGAGCGAGAAATGCTGCTGGACCATGCCTATGCCGGCACGGATGGCGTCCGCCGGAGAGCGGAAGGAAGCCTTCTCGCCGTTCCAGAAAATCTCGCCGCTGTCCGCCTCGTACAGCCCGTAGAGTATGTTTACGAGCGTGGTCTTCCCGGCGCCGTTCTCACCGAGCAGCGCATGGATTTCTCCTTCCTCTATGGAGAGGTTTATATGATCGTTTGCATAAACACCCGAGAACGACTTGCAGATGTCCTTCATGGTAAGCAGGGGCATGGTTCCTCCGGGAAAGAAAAGCGGCGGCCACCGCACCGGCAGCCGCCGCCGTAAGAGCTATGAACGAATGGTGTAGTCGCGTTCGACCACGAGGTCCCCCGAGATGATCTCGTCGATATACTTCTGTGCTTCCGCCTTCACGTCGTCCGGCAGGTTATCCGACAGGAGCATGGCCACCGCGTTGTCCGCCATACCGAGGTTATAGACCTCGCCCACGAACGTGTCGTCCGCTATGGTGCCCAGCGCTATGTCCAGCACCACGTCCAGGTTATACAGCGCGGAATCCAGAATGTTATCCGGCGCCATGGAGCTCTGGTCGTAGGAGTCGCCCTGGCACCAGATGTCCGCCGCCACGGCCGCGTCCATCACGCCGTTGCCGCTCGCGTTCGCGCAGTGCTTGATTACGTCCACGCCGTCCTCTATCATGGCCTGCGCGGCTTCCTTGCCCAGCTGCGTGTCCACAAAGGAATTGGTCCACGCGCTCTTGACCACTATGTCCGGATTGATGGACTTGGCGCCGTCTTCAAAACCGTTGACGATCTTCACGAGCGAGTCGCCCTGGATGGGGCCTATGGCGCCCACCTTGCCGCTCTCGGTCATGAGCGCCGCAATGATGCCCTCCACGTAAGCCGTCTGCTCGCAGGCCATGACGTAGCTCGCTACGTTGTCCGCCGCCGCGTCCGCTTCCGTGATGATGAACTTCGTGTCCGGATAGTTGGCCGCCACCTCGAGCGCCGGGTCACCGAACTCGTAGCCGTGGCCGATTATGACCTGATAGCCCGCGCCCGCGTAGTCCGCAAACGTGGAGGCTATGTCCGCCGCCGTGAGGTTCTCCGTGTAAGCCAGTTCAAACCCATACTTCTCGCATGCCTTGAGCGCGCCTTCGTACGCCGTCTGGTTCCAGCCCTGATCGTTCGCCGCGCCCGACAGGCACAGCGCCACTTTAATGGTTTCCTCGGTACCTCCCGAAGACTCTTCCTTGTCGCCGCACGCCGACAGGCTGAACACCAGAATCAGCACGAGCGCCACCGCCAATAACTTTTTCATAAACACTTCCTCCTTCATTTTAGCTACAGGGTAATAAAATTATTTCACTCCAATTAGGTGCATTATATCATCACGCCGCCTTACCTGTCTTCCCGGAAATACGGCCGGCACAGCCAGAGCGGCGGGCGGTTTTCTTTGCGCTTGCCCAGCGTTATGAGGACCAGCACGAGGATGGTCATAAGGTACGGGAGCAAATCGAGAATCTGCGCCGGGATGTAGAACGCCTTGCCGGATATGGTTATGGGCGCGCTCTGCAGCTTGAAGACCAGCCCGCGCAGCGCCCCGAAGAAGTACGCGCCGAATACGGCCCGCGCCGGGGACCACAGCGCGAAGATGACCAGCGCTATGGAAATCCACCCCATGCCGGCGGTTATGGATTCCATCCAGCGTGGGACAATGAGCAGCGTCAGGCAGGAGCCGCCCACGCCGGCCAGAAAGCCGCCCGCACCTATGTGGACATATTTGTACAGCGTCACGGGAATCCCGGCGTTGTCCGCAAACGACGGGTTCTCGCCCACCACCCTAAGCGACAGGCCGAAGCGCGTCTTGTTCATATAAAGCCACAGCACCACCGCCGTGAGGATGCCCAGGTACACCAGGATGCTCTGCTCGAAGATGGCCGGGCCCAGCAGCGGGATTTCGGAAAGCCCCGGAATGTGGATGGCCGAAATCTTGGACGTGAAGGTCTTGGGCAGCGTGGAGTTTCCGTACCCGCTCCCGATGAGGTTCGCCAGTCCGGACAGAAAGATGGTGAGCACGAAGCCGGCAACCAATTGATTGGCCTTGAGGCTCACGGTCAGCACGGCAAAGATCATGGAGCCCATGGCGCCTACCAGTCCGGCGCATAGGACGGCGAGCAGCGGGCTGTTCGTG
Source organism: Eubacteriales Family XIII. Incertae Sedis bacterium (assembly GCA_031272485.1). GTDB lineage: Bacteria > Bacillota > Clostridia > Peptostreptococcales > Anaerovoracaceae > JAISTV01. Next base: position 7,876 of record JAISTV010000022.1, on the reverse strand, counting down.
GTGGTCCCCACGAGGAAGCCGGCGAGCGCGCCCGTCATCATCATGCCTTCCACGCCCAGGTTCAGGCTGCCGGACCGCTCCGCCAGAATCTCGCCGAGCGTGGCGTACAGCATGGGCGTGCCCATGATTATCGCGGTCTGCAGGAAGAGGCCTATGTCGTTCATCATGCCGTGACCTCCCCCGCCCTGCGGAACGCTATGCGGTAGTTGATAAAGAAGTCGCTGCCCAGGATGAAGAACAGGATTATGGCCTGGATGACGTTCGCCATGAAATGCGAGATGCCCATGGATATCTGGAGGTACGCGCAGCCCTGGATGAGCACCGCCACGAAGAGGCCGAATCCCGCTATGGGCAAGGGTTTGAGCCGCCCCATCCACGCGACCACTATGGCCGTGAACCCAAGGTTTCCGCTTATGGACGCCGTGAGGGAATTCTCTATGGCCGACGCCTGGATGAAGCCGGCTATGCCGCACAGGCCGCCGCCCAGGAACGTGGCGAGCAGCGTGAGCTTCATGGTGCCGAACCCGGCGTAGCGCGCGGTCGCGGGGTTCTCGCCGAGCACTGTAATCTTATACCCCAGCTTGGTGCGGTACAGCATGACGGTGGTGAGCACCAGCAGCGCCAGCGCTATGATCCACCCCGCGTGGATGCCCAGCACGTCCGGCAGGATGGCGTTCTTCGTGAACTGCGGTATGACCGGATAGCCTATGACGTTCGGGTCCTTCCACGGCCCGTACTGCAGGTAGGTGATGAACTTTATGGCCACATAGTTGAGCATGAGCGTGACCAGCGTTTCGTTCGTGTCAAACTTCACCTTGAGAAACGCCGGCAGCAGGCACCACAGCCCGCCGCCCAGAACCGACGCGAGCAGCATGAGCGGCAGCAGGATGGGCCCCGGCAGGCCCTTAAGATGGAGGGCAATGTAAGTGGCGAACATGGCGCCTATGTAAAGCTGTCCCTCCGTGCCTATGCTTATGAATTTAATCTTGTAGCAGATGGTCACGCCCAGCGCCATGATGAGCAGCGGCACGAGCGTCTCTATGGTCTGCGCGCGGCTGTACCGGCTGCCCAGCGCGCCGGAGAGTATCTCCTTGTAGACCGCAAGCGGGTTGTGTCCGAAGAGGAGGATGACGAGCGCCCCGACCACGAGCGCGGCCAGGATGGCCACCGCCTGCTTGGGGAGCTTCTGCCTGAGCGACACGGCACTGCGTTTCTGTATGGAGATCATGCCGCACCTCCCGCGCCCGCCATGCAGGCGCCTATGCTGCCCTTGTTTGCGGGGTCCGCGTCAAACGTAGCCACAATCCTGCCGTGGTACATGACCGAGATGCGGTCGCACTGCTCGAGCAGCACGTCCAGATCCTCGCCCACCATGACTATGCTCATGCCCTCTTCGCGCTTTTTCCGGAGCAGCTGAAAGATGAAGTCCGTGGCGCCTATGTCCAGCCCGCGCACCGGGTACGCCGTAATCAGCAGGTCCGGGTCCTCGCCTATCTCGCGCCCGAGCAGCACCTTCTGAATGTTGCCGCCCGAGAGGTTCTTGACCGGCTGCTGCGGCCCCACCGCGTCCACCTTGTACGCATCCAGAATCTCCTTGCCGTACGCGCGCGCCGCCTTCTCGCTGTAAAAGACCCTGGCCGCGTAGTCCGCGCGCCGGAGCATGACGTTTCCGGAGATTTTCATCTCGCCCACGAGCCCCGCGTCCATGCGGTCCTCCGGGATGTATCCTATCCGGATGCCCTGCGCCCTTCTCCTGGCTATGGGCAAGCGGGTTATGTCCTTGTCGTGATAATAGATTTCCCCCTCGTGCACCTTGCACATGCCGGCTATGGCGTCGCACAGTTCTTTCTGTCCGCTGCCGGCCACGCCCGCTATGCCGTGAATCTCGCCGCGGGCCACCTCAAGGTTCACGTCCGTAAGCGCCGGCTGCCCGAACGGTCCCATGACGCTAAGCCCCTGCACGCGCAGAATCCGCTCCGCGTCCGCCGCCACCGCGTGATGCGCGCTCACCTGCTCCGCGAGCGCGTGCCCCACCATCTTCTCCGTGAGAATCTCGCGGGTGGTCTCGGCCGTGGGCGCCGTGTAGACCATCCTGCCTTTGCGCAGAACGGAGACGCGGTCGCTCACCTCGAAGACCTCATGCATCTTATGCGTTATGAGCACTATGGCGCAGCCCCGCGCCTTGATCTTCACGAGGTTTTCAAACAGCGCGCGCGCCTCGGGCGGCGCGAGGACCGACGTGGGCTCGTCCAAGATGAGCACGTCCACCCCGCGGTAGAATGTCTTGAGAATCTCCACCGTCTGCTTCTCGCCTACGGAGAGCTGATAGATTTTCCGGGTCGGGTCCACGGCAAGCTCGTACTGCGCCGCGATTTCTTCTATCCGCGCGCGGATGCTCTTCCGCGCCAGAACCACGCCGCCGCCCATGCCCGCCGCTATGTTCTGCTCCACGCTGAGCGTGTCTACCAAATCCGGATGTTGATGTATCATGCCGATTCCCGCCTTGATGGAATCGGCCGGGTCCTTGAATACGCGCCGCACGCCCCCGACCAAAATGCTGCCGCCGTCGCTGCGGTAGCGTCCGTAAAGGATGTTCATAAGGGTGGTCTTCCCCGAGCCGTTCTCGCCGAGCAGCGCGTGAATCTCACCCTTATGAATCTCCAAATCTATTCCGTCGTTCGCGTAGACCGTATCGAACCGCTTGGTTATGCCTTTCAGTTCGATGTATGCCATGCGTCTATTAGTTGGAACCCGATATGTTGCCGTTCACGCCTTCCACGAACCAGTCCATGGTCAGGATTTCCGCGTCCGTAAGCGCCGTGCCTTCCGCTATGCGCACCTCGCCGCTCTGATCCTTGATGGGGCCGCCGAACACGACAAGGTCTCCGTCAATGATCTTCTGCTTGGCTTCGGCCACCTGCTCCGCCGCGCCGGAGGCATTGTTGGCCGTGAGGGTGTCTATGTCCACCGTGCCGGTGTCAAGTCCGAGGAATTGACGCTCGGGGCTCCACGTGCCGTCCGCTATGCTTTCCACGCAGGACAGATAGAACTCCGCCCAGACGAAGATGGGCGCGGTGAGGTAATAGTCCGGAAGCACCTCGGCGCCGGACGTGCTGCAGCCTATGGCCCATACGCCCTTCTCCGCCGCGGCGATCTGCGCGCTCATGGTATCCAGGTAGGACATGACCACATCGTTGCCGGTATTCGCCAGTTCCAGCCCTGCCGTAGCCTCCAGCTGCGGGTCATACCAGCTGCCCGTCCAGTAGACATTCACCACCGCGTCCGGGTTCACCGCGCGCACGCCCAGCGTAAAACCGTTGATCTGCGTTATGACTTCCGGGATGGGGAAGGACGCCACGAAGCCTATCTTGTTCGACTCGGTCTTCAGGCCCGCCGCCATGCCCGCGAGGTACTCGGACTCATACAGGCGGCCCATGTAGACGCCCAGGTTGTCCTTGTAAACATCGCCGGTCGCGTGGTTGAAGTACACCGTGGGATACTCTTCCGCCAGCTTCTCGCAGTACGTGCCGTAACCGTAGCTCGTGGCAAAGATTACGTTGTAGCCCTGCTCAATCAGGTCGCGCACCGTCTTCTCAAACTGCGCGTCCTCTATGCCCTCTACGTAGGTCACGTCGTAACCGGCCTCCGCCAGCGCCGCGCGTCCCAGGTCGTGCGCGTAGGAGTAGCCCTCCTCGCCCACGGCGCTGCCGTAGATGAACGCTATCTTCTGGTCTTCCTTGGCAATGGGGGCCAGCGTCGCCGCGTCACTCCCGCCGTCTGTGCCGCTGTCCTTATCGTCCGAGGAACAACCCGAGAGCGCCAGGGACAGGGCCAGCACGAGCGCCAGCAGCAGTGCGCCAAACTTAAACTTCTTCATCTTCTTTCTCCTTCTCTTGATAACCACTTATGAAACCTATCTATCCACCCCGGGCGCGCCGCCGCTACGCGGTCTCGAGCACGGGGTCAATGATCTTGAACTGCAGCACATCGAACAGCCCCAGGTCCGTAATGGCCAGCTTGGGGATGAAGATGAGCGTGATGAAAGAAAGCGTCACGTTGGGGGACGGGAGCAGGCAGCCGTTCTCGCCTACGGTCTTTATGAACGCGCGCAGGGCCTCCGCCACCTTATCGCCGTCCTCGGGCGAGAGGAGGCCGCAGACCGGAAGCGGAATCTCCGAGAGCACCGCGCCGCCCTTCACGTAGACGAGGCCGCCCTGGATCTCCGCCACGCGATTTACCGCCGCCGCCATGTCCGCGTAGTCCGTGCCCACCACCGTTATGTTGTGGTGGTCGTGCCCCACCGAAATGGCTATGGCGCCTGCCGTGAGGCCTATGCCCTGGATGAACGACTTCCCTATGCCGCCGTGCTTCCCGTAGCGCTCCACGCAGGCTATGGCCAGCACATCCTGGCTCACGTCCGGCTGAATCACGCCGCCTTCTATGGCGAGCTCGGCCGTGCGCGCGTCCGTGAGAAGCGAGGTGCCGCTGGCGCCTATCACGTGCACCTTAGCCTTGGTAGCCGCGGCGTCCGCCACGGAGATTGTCAAGTCTTCGGACTTGACAGGGTTCGAGAGCTTTACGGTGTTCAAAAGCTCCGGCGCGTAGGCCGGCGCGGCTATGTCCGTAAGGAGCGCGCCGCCGTCCACCACGAGCTTTCCTTCGGAGATGACCTTCACCACGTCGCACGCTTCTATGGATGAGAGCAGCGCCATGTCGGCCACCTTGCCGGGGGCTATGCTGCCGCGCTCGCGGTCTATCTTCAGGCTCTCCGCCGGGTTTATGGTCACCATGCGAATGGCCGCCATGGGCGTAACGCCCGCCGCTATGGCCATGCGAACCTTGTGGTCCTGGTGCCCGCAGTCCTTTATGTGCAGCGCGTCTATGTCGTCGGATATGAGCGAGACGTAACGCGCGCACGCGCCGTCCTGCGTAATGATCTGTATGGCCGCGTTCAGGTCCGCGGACGCGGAGCCTTCCCGGATGAGCACGCGCAGGCCGGCGCGCAGCTTGGCCAGCGCCTCCTCGCGGTTCGTGCTCTCGTGGTCCGAGCGAATCCCGGCGCTCGCGTACGCGTTCAGCGCATCGCCCGTAAGCGCGGGCGCGTGCCCTTCCGCCGTCTTGCCGCGCGCATCGGCGAGCGCCAGCACGTGGGCGCTCGCCTCCGACTCCGCCAGGATGGGCGGATACAGCACCTCGGCTATGCCCACGGCCTCCGGTAGCGCCAGCAGCTCCTCGATCATCTCCGGAACGAGGGTGCTTCCCGTCGTGTGAAACGCCGTCTCGTCCTCGCCCATGAACGAGGGAACGGGATAGTAGAGTTTCACGGGCGTGCCCTGCGCTTCCTTGAGCAGCTCCTTAAGCCCGGTTATGCCCGAGACTATGGTCACCTCCATGAGGTCACTGGCCACCGCCGTGGTCCCGCGCTTGACTACCGCCTTGGCAAATTCCGTATATGTGAGCATGCTGCTTTCTATGTGAATATGCGCGTCGATAAAACCGGGCGCGACGTAAAGGCCTGCCGCGTCAACCACCTGGGTAGCCGGGCCTTTGGCCCCTTCCGGAAGCACGCCTGTGGCAGCTATACGGCCGTCCCTTACGGCCACGTCCGCCTCATAAATCTCGCCGCTGTGGACGTTTATGAGCTTGCCGCCCTTGACTATCAGATCTGCCGGCTCGGTGCCGAGCGCGGTGCGAATGAGTTTCGGATTCAGTCCCATGTAAATGTCTCCTTTTTCTGCTTATGCCGCCGGGCCTATGACCGGGTCGAGCACCTGCTGGTTGAGTACGTCTATGAAGCCCACGTCCGTGACCGCGTAGGCCGGGATGGCCGCGAGCGAGATGAACGAGAGGAACATGAACGGGAGGGGAATCTCCGAGCCGAGGTCGCGGATTATGGCGTTCAGCTCGGTCTTCTTGGCCGCGAGTTCCTCCGCCGGAAGGTCGGAAAGCAGGCCAAGGATGGGGTACGCCACCTCGCCCAGGACCGCGCCGTCCTTCACGATTACCTGGCCGCCCTGAATCTCGGCGAGGCGGTTTACGGCCAGTGCCATGTCCTCGTGGTTCGTGCCCAGGACGATTATGTTGTGGTTGTCGTGGCCCACCGAGGAGGCTATGGCGCCCGCCTTCATGCGGAAGCCGCCCATGAACGCCTTGCCTATGTTGCCGTTCACGCCGTGGCGCTCCACCTGCGCTATGTACAGCACGTCCTGCTCCAGGTCCGCCTGCACCACGCCGTCCTTGACCGCCAGCGTGACATCGCGGCCTTCCGTGAGCGGAATCCACTGGAGGGTGTCCATGACGCGAACCTGCACGCTCGTGCCTATGTCCGTGCGAATCTGCAGATCCTCCGCCGTGACCGGCCGGGCCAGATGGATAGTGCTCAGCAGAATGTCGTCGTGCGGGAAGACCGGGTACGGGGCCAAAAGCTCGCCGTCCGCCACCACCTGCTCGCCCGCGGCGATTACGCTCAGCACCTTGAAGTCCTCCGGGCCGGTGGTAATGTTTACGTCCGCGCGCTTGCCCGGCGCCAGCCCGCCTATCTGTCCGTCCATGCCGAAAGCGCGTGCGGCGTTGAGCGTGACGAACTGAATGGCCCTGGCGAAGTCCGTGCCCGCCTTAAGCGCGGTGCGCACGCTATCGTCCAGGTGCCCGCGCTCCACCGCGTCCACCGTGTGCAGGTCGTCCGTGACTATGCTCACGCGGGAGGTCTCAAGCTTCTGCTCCAGAATGGGCGGAAGGATAACCTCGAGGCTCCTGGCCGCGCTGCCCTCGCGAATCATGAGGTGCATACCGCCCCGCAGGCGCAGCAACCCGTCGTCCGGCGAAATGGCCTCGTGGTCCGTGGTCACCCCGGCCACCGCCACCGCGTTAAACTCCGGTCCGTGCACCTCCGGCAGGTGCCCCTGCACGGACTTGCCGGCCGCCAGCGTGGCGTCTATGGAGTCCAGAAGGTCCGGGAACTCCAGGATTATGTAGACGCTCACGGCCTCGGACAGGCCCACCGCGTCCTCGCGCTTCAGCGCGCCGCGGATAATCTCCGTGTCAAAATGCCCGCCGCTCGTCTCGAAGTTCGGGGAGAACGGCACGTGCGAAGGCACCACGAAGTAATACTTGAGCTTGGTCCTGGCCGCCTCGTCCAGCAGCGACTCTATGGCTGCCAGGCCGCCGACCACGCCCGCCTCATGCAGGTCGGTAAAGATGGCCGTGGTTCCGTGTTTCAGTAGTAGATTTGCAAAAGAGGAGATGGAAAGGCTCGTGCTTTCCGGATGAATGTGCCCGTCTATGAATCCGGGGGTCAGGTAATTCCCCCCTGCGTCTATTACCCTGGTGCCGTCTCCTATGGCGTAGTCCACCTCGCCCACCGCGATGATGGTCTGCCCGCTTATAGCCACGCCGCCGTCATAGATTTCTCCCGTGTAAACGTTAACGATTTTCCCGTTGGTAATAACCAAATCCGCCGGCACCGCGCCCTTAGCCGCGGCCAGTTCTTTCCTACCCATTTTCCGCCTCCGTTTCACCTCGATTTAGAATTAAGCCCATCTCGTCACAAACTACAAAAGCATATATATAATATATGCTAACGATTATATAAGAATTGCCAACTGATAACAACAAAAATATTATAAAGCCAACCCGCCCCGCGCACCATAGCCAGTCGCATAGAAACCTGGAATTTTTTTCGTCCCCCCCGCCAAAACAAACAGCACCCGCCGAAGCGAGTGCTGGTAGTTTACAAGATAGGAATGCTCCTTTGGCTGTTGACCTGATCCCCAAAACTCTGGTCCAACTTGCGTGTTAGAAGTGAGTATAATTTGAGCAAGGAGGAGAGCCATGAAAAACACCAGGTACACGGAGGAGCAGATATCGTTTGCGCTTC
>JAISTV010000021.1 GCA_031272485.1 Eubacteriales Family XIII. Incertae Sedis bacterium | reverse complement strand
TATCTCTCATACAGCGTCTTGGTGATGGCTGCCGTCAGCGTCGTCTTACCATGGTCGATATGACCGATGGTACCAATGTTGACGTGCGGTTTGGTTCTCTCAAATTTTTCTTTCGCCATGGTACGATCTCCTTTTCCTATATACGATTCGTATTATCCTTATCGAACTTTTCGCATTCGCTCAACCATTATATAAGAACCGATTTTAATTGTAAACAAAAATTTCGCGCCGCTTGCCGCGTTTTTCCCGTTATTTCTCCACGGTGAAAGCCAGCAGCGCACCCCCCAGGGTACTCCCGGCGAGCCACCCGCCCAGCGACACCGTCAGCAGGTTTCCATTGTCAACAATCCGGATGCATTCCTGCGCGCGGTCCACCGACACAGCCGTCACCCAGTGGTAGCTGTCCAGGTTTTTCACGCCGCCGTTGCTCAGGTTCAGGAAGGCCACGGGCTCCTCCGCCTCGAAGGCTTCCTCGAGGAAGTTCGCCGCGTCCGCGAAAGCCGGGCGCTTCGACAGGCGGCTTGGAATCTGCATCATGCGGCTCGTAACGGTGAAGCCGTGCTCCGCCGCGAAAATGGCCGACCCGCGCATGAAGATGTCGGGCATGGTGCCCATGAGGCCGGGCGTCACGTAACGGTAGACGTCCTTGAGCAACTCGACGAAAGCGTGCTTCGTATCGGGAAGCGCGCCGCAAATGCAACGGTATTCGGGCTTGGTCCGAATGTGATACGCCAATATGTTGGCCGCCGTGGTCGCGCCGCAAGCCGCCTCGCAGCGATACTCCGCAGCCGGAAGCCAATCCTGATCTCCGCCGTAAAAAACTGTTCCCTCTTCGTCCGTTATACGAAACGCGTCTATGTTGCGCAACTTTTCCGCCATAGTTTCTCCCTCTGCAACTTTTCGTACATCCTATAATACAGAAGGAAAGAAGGGCGGGTCAAGCAAAAAAGCACCCCCGGGCAGGCGGGTCGCACCGTCATTGCCGGACTCGTTCCGCGGGTCCAGCACCGCACCCCTGCGCTGGCAGGTCGGAAATATCTTCCATGGTCAAAATTACAGATAGTCTGTAGATTCTCACGCGAAACATACAGACTATCTGCAGATTTGTCCCGAATCGCGTGTTTTTCCTCGGAAATCCACAGACTATCTGTAATTCTGACCACCGCCAGGTTCCCCCGAAGTTAAATTGCAGGTGCTTCCGGTCTCGGGGCGGTGGGGAGCAGGCTGCGCAGCGCTGCGTGCATGGGTGCGAACCGGGGCGTACGAATCCGCAAGCGAACACCGAGGCGCCTTGCAAGATTCCTTGCGAACTCCGCGCAGGCGTTCTTATCGTAGAGTTGGATGGTGCTCATGCGCATCAGGTCTATCCCCTGCCGCTCAAGCGCTGCAGCGCGCAGAAAGTCCTTCCCCTGTTCCGCCGCGGTACCATGGTGCGTGACGCTCTCGTATTCTACGCCGACTTTCTTCTTTCTATAGTAAAGGTCCACAAAGCAGCGCTTCTGCCTGAGGCGCCGCTGGTGTTCTTCGGTTAGCGGAACTTCGTAGTTGAAGCAAACGTCGTTTAGGCCAAACCCGCCGAGCGCATGCGGAAGGGAAAGCAGCATGTAGGCGATGGATTCGAGCGGGGAACCGGAACCGTCCTGCACGTACTTCAAGGCGCGTTCCGCCGCACGATGCCCCTTGTGCCCGCTGCATTTCGCGACAAAAGACGCGAGTTTTTCCCGCGAAGTGATGGCTGCAGCCGGCCGCCCAACCGGATGGCTGCACATTTGCAGACCGAGGAAAATCAAACGATGCACGTCCAGGTGCGCCGCCAGTTCAAGGAACACGAGCTCCGGCGAGGCCACAAGCCGGCCGTGGTGCCGAACAATAGCGCCTTCCGGGAGCGGTAGGCGAACCAGTCGCATATTGTAGTTTTTTCGCAGGTGAAAGTCCTTCGGTGTTGTAGCCGTTAGTTCACGCGCGACGCCAGCCGATTGCCGGGCGGCGATGTCTGCCGCAAAGACATTGTCCAAGCAAGGGATCCCCCAGTCATAAGCGGCAGCGTAATGACTCAGAAATACACTCATGTAAGCATTCTAACACAAAAATGCCAAAAGTTGCAAGGGGGTATTTCACTTGCCGCGCCGCCTGCCGCGTAGTGTGGAATCCGCCCGCCTCACTCCGCCGGCAGGAAGAGCCGCGGCGCCGTCTTGGCCAGCGCGAAGATGATTATGATGAGCATGGCCGTATTTGCCAGGAAGCTCGCGCCGTTGAACAGCAGCGAGTACAGGTACGGACTCATGCCCTCCGGCGCGTAGTCGCCCCAGACGATTACGCCTGCCCAGAAGTGCCAGAACCAGCGCGCGAACACGCCAATGGCCATGGACACGGAGACCAGCGTGAGCGTCCGGCCTGTTTTCTTCTCCGCCACCGCGCGCCGCACTTTGAGTGCCAGCACGCCGGCGAACCCCGCGAACGCGAACGCAAATGGGTACTCGAAAATCACCTGCGGGATGCTCAGGATGTAGGGTTTGCCAATGAGAATCTTCAGGACGCCCCACACGAAGCCGGCCACCACGCCGGGCAGGGTGCCGCGCCTGATGGAATACACGGCGATAGGAATCAGCCCGAGCGACAGGTCAAACGCCGCGTTGGGTGCCTCAATCGGGATGTAGGAAAGCGCCATAGCGGCCGCGGCCATCACGGCGCCTTCAACAAATACAACAAGTTTTCTGGGGGTACTTTTCGTCATCGTTCATTCCTCCGGCGGTTCTAACCGCATCAGGTTCCGGGGTTCGGCTTCCGCCGTCTCAGCTCGCGCCCTCATGACGCGCGCACCCCCTGAACAGGGTATAAAATTTTCTCTATTGTAACACAGTCCGTAACAGCTGACTACCCCGCCGGCCGGTGCGGGGGGCACCATAGCGCTACGCGCGAAAATGGGCGGTGGTCAGAATTACAGATAGTCTGTGGATTTCCGGGGAAAAACGCGGGATTTGGGACAAATCTGCAGATAGTCTGTAGGTTTCGCGTGAGAATCTACAGACTACCTGTGATTTTGACCATGGAAGATATTCCCAGCCATCCTGCGCGGGGGTGCGGTGCTGGACCCGCGGAACGAGTCCGGCAATGACGGTGCGGGGTGCCGGCGCGGGGTGCGGGGTGCCTGCGGCGGGGTGCGGTGCTGGACCCGCGGAACGAGTCCGGCAATGACGGTGCGGCGTGCCGCACCAGAGGGCGGCGCGGCGTGGCACGGATACCGCGCTCTGGGGCCCCGCTGTCAAGGTGGTCGTGGAATAACGTTGCGGGCGAGCCGCGCTCCCCCTACTCTGCTACCGGCGGAACCGTTTGTGTTCCTTCGGGCGGGAGGAGGGCTGCTTCTCCGCTTTTGGCTTTTATCTTCCGGCGCGAGAACTTTTCGCTTATGGCCGGGCCCACCGTCTGCACGAGGATTACGAGGATGAGCACGAGACCCTGGAAGGTGTTCTGGATGTCTATGTTGAAAGACGGTACGCTCACGATTATGAAGTTGATGGCCGTGTAGGACAGTGCACCGAAGAGCACGCCGAGCATGTTGCCCCGGCCGCCCATCATGCTTATGCCGCCCAGCACCACCGCGGCTATGGCGTACATTTCGTACGTTTGCCCCGACTGCGCCGGCGTGACATTGCCGATCTTGCACGCCTGGATGAAGCTCGCCACCCCCACCAGAAGCCCGGTAATGGCGAACACGGAAATCTTAACGAAAAGGGTATTGATGCCGGCGAGGTGCGCCGAGCGTTCATTGCTGCCGGTAGCATACACACTCTTGCCGTACTTGGTCTTCTTGGAGATGAACACGAAGAACACCACGACCACCAGGAACAGCATGGTGATGTACGGGATGGAGAAGTCGCCTATCCTAAGGCTGCCCGTGCCGAAGCTCTTGCGAAGGAGGTCGTAGCCGGCCTTGTCGCGCAGCATGGCGAACTGGCTGGACGAGGAGCCCGTGATGGCCGGATCTATGCGCCGCACGAGGTACAGCGCTATGGACCGGTATATGAGCATGGTCCCCAGCGTCACGATGAAGGGCGGCATCTTGGCCAGCCCCACAAACAGGCCGTTAATCAGCCCGCAGAGGAAGCCCGCGCCGAGCGCCGCGAGAATCATGAGCGGCACGCTGCCCGTAATGTTAAAGACCGCTATGGTCGCCGACGTGCACAGCACCAGCGCCGAGCCGACGGACAGATCGATCTGCCCCGTGATGATGACCAGCGCCATACCCAGCGCCATGGTGCCCACGATAACCGTGTACTGGCTGGAGAGGATGGAGGCGATATGGCCCCAGTTGAACGTCTTGCCATTGTGGTTAATCGTGAAGGCGTATGCGATAAGGATGGCCGCGAACACGAACACGAAGCTGTAGGTGCTCCATATGTAGCTGACAATGGATTTGCCGTTCTTCTTCTTTTTTATCTTCCCCTTCGTCTGCGTCGGGGCAGTCACTTCCGTAACGGCCTGCGGCGTTTCCGTGATATTTCTCTCGTCGGTCATGATACGTGTACCTCCGCTTCCTGCACTGCGTTCGTAGAATAAAGCATGACGTCCCTCTCGTTTATGTCCGCATGCTCGAATATCTTTACCACCCGTCCCGAGTAGAAGACCACGCAACGGTCCGATACCTTGCGTATCTCCGGAATCTCCAGGGTGTTGATTATCACGGTTTTTCCCTCTTCGGCGAATTCGTTTATCAGGCGGTAGATTTCCGCCTTGGCGCCCACATCCACACCCTGCGTCGGGTTGTCAAAGAGCAGGATTTCCGCGTCGGTGTTCAGCCACCGCGCCAGGAAGACCTTCTGCTGGTTGCCGCCGGAAAGCGAGTTGATGGAGTCGTCGGGGCTCTCCGCGCGGATCGACAGCGCGCGTTGCTGCTTGTCGTAGCGCGCCAACTCCTCCGCGCGGCGGACGATCTGGCGGCGGCCGGAGATCGAGTGCTCGGCCAGCACCACGTTGTCGAGCACCGAGAAGTCCGGGATGACCGAGTTCTCCTTGCGGTTGGTCGGCAACATGCCGATGTGGCGGCGCATGAACCGGCCGATGTCGCCGCGCACGGCCTGGCCGCCCACTAAGACCTCGCCGCCGGCCAC
>JAISTV010000020.1 GCA_031272485.1 Eubacteriales Family XIII. Incertae Sedis bacterium | reverse complement strand
TATCTCTCATACAGCGTCTTGGTGATGGCTGCCGTCAGCGTCGTCTTACCATGGTCGATATGACCGATGGTACCAATGTTGACGTGCGGTTTGGTTCTCTCAAATTTTTCTTTCGCCATTGTTTTCTTCCTCCTTTAAGAAGTATGCTTCTTATCTTATCTGATCTTATCCTGCAGATTCTCCGGCAGGCGCTCGAAATGGTCAAACTGCATAACGTACACGCCGCGTCCCTGCGTCTTGCTGCGCAGATCCGTCGCGTATCCAAACATGGATGAGAGGGGCACAAATCCGCGAACGATAGCCGCGCCGCTCGTCATGTCGGATCCTTCAATCCGTCCGCGGCGGGAGCTTATATCGCCGATTATGTCTCCCATGTACTCCTCGGGTACCGTGACCTCGATCTTGAAGATCGGCTCGAGCAGAACCGGTGCTGCCTTGTTTATCGCTTCACGCAGCGCCATGGACGCCGCAATCTTGAAAGCCATTTCCGAAGAATCCACCTCGTGGTAAGAACCGTCGTACAGGTCCACACCTATATCCACGACCTGATAGCCGGCTACGGGGCCGTTCTGCATGGCCTCCTTTATGCCGTCCTCAATCTTGGGGATATACTCTTTCGGGATGGCGCCGCCCACTATGCTGCTCTTGAATTCAAAGCCGCCGCCGGGCGGGAGCGGGTACACGCGGATTTTCACGTGGCCGTACTGGCCGTGTCCGCCGGACTGCTTCGCATGCTTGTAGTCCACATCCGCTTCCTTCGTAATGGTCTCCTTGTAGGATACCTGCGGTTTTCCTACGTTCGCCTCCACCTTAAACTCGCGCAGCAGGCGGTCGACAATAATCTCCAGATGCAATTCGCCCATGCCGGCGATAATCGTCTGTCCCGTCTCTTCGTTTGTATAAGTGCGGAACGTGGGATCCTCTTCCGCCAGCTTGGCAAGCGCCACGCCCATCTTCTCCTGACCGCTCTTCGTCTTAGGCTCTATGGCTATTTCGATAACCGGATCCGGGAATTCCATGGACTCGAGGATAATCTTGTGCTTATCGTCGCAGAGCGTGTCGCCCGTGGTGGTCTCTTTCAAGCCCACCGCCGCGGCTATGTCGCCCGCGTACACCTCTTCAATCTCCTCGCGCTTGTTGCTGTGCATCTGCAGGATGCGGCCTATGCGTTCCTTTTTATCCTTCGTGCTGTTGTACACGTAAGAACCGGATTTGAGCGTGCCCGAGTAGACGCGGAAAAACGCGAGTTTTCCCACGAACGGGTCCGCCATAATCTTAAACGCAAGTGCGGAAAACGGCCCTTTATCGTCCGCATGCCGTTCCGCCATCTGGCCGGTCTTCGGCTGTTCGCCCATAATGGGCGGAATGTCGAGCGGAGATGGCAGGTAATCCACGATGCCGTCGAGCAGGGGCTGTATGCCCTTGTTCTTGTACGCACTGCCGCAGAACACGGGGTGCGCCGCACCTTCTATGGTCATCTTGCGAAGCGCGCCCTTAATCTCCTCCGGGGTGAGTTCCTCCCCTTCCAGATACTTCATGAGCAGCTCTTCGTCCGTCTCTGCCACCGCTTCCAGCAGGTTCTTGCGCCACTCCTCCGCGAGCGGAAGCATGTCCGCCGGAATCTCCTGCGTCCCGTACTTCTCGCCGAGGTCGTCTTCGTAAATGACGGCGTTCATGTTCACGAGGTCTATGACCCCGATAAAGGTGTCCTCCGCGCCGATAGGCAGCTGCACGGGAAGCGCATTCGCCTTCAGGCGGTCCTTGACCATGTCCACCACGCGCAGGAATCCCGCGCCCATTATGTCCATCTTATTTACGAAGATTATGCGCGGCACATGATATTTCTGCGCCTGCCGCCAAACGGTCTCCGACTGCGGTTCCACGCCGCCTTTCGCGCAGAGCACCGTCACCGCGCCGTCCAAAACGCGCAGCGAACGCTCCACTTCCACGGTAAAATCCACGTGGCCCGGCGTGTCGATGATGTTGATCCTGACATTGTTCCACTGGGTCGTGGTAGCAGCAGAAGTGATGGTTATACCCCGCTCCTGCTCCTGCTCCATCCAGTCCATCACCGCCGCGCCTTCGTGGACTTCGCCCATCTTGTGCGTAAGCCCCGTGTAAAACAGGATGCGCTCCGTGGCAGTCGTTTTTCCGGCATCTATGTGCGCCATAATGCCTATGTTTCTGGTTCTCTCAAGTGGAAATTGTCTTGTCATGATAAACTTCTTCTCCTACCCTTACCATCTGTAGTGGGCAAAGGCTCTGTTGGCTTCCGCCATCTTATGCGTATCTTCTTTTTTCTTGACAGATGCGCCCGTGTTATTCGAAGCGTCCAAGAGTTCCTTTGCCAGACGGTCCGACATCTTCTTCTCTCCGCGTTTGCGGGTATACGCCGTGAGCCAGCGCAGGCCTAAGGTCTGCCTTCTGTCCGCACGGACTTCCATAGGTACCTGATAGTTCGCACCACCAACACGCCGCGCTTTAACCTCCAGCACCGGCATGATGTTGTTCATGGCTTTTTCAAATACCTCAAGGGGGTCGCCGCCCGTGATATTCTTGATAGAATCAAAGGCGTCGTAGACGATTTTTTGCGCTACGCCCTTCTTCCCGTCCAGCATGATGGAGTTAATTAGTTTGGTCACCATCACACTTCCGTAAACGGGATCAGGGAGCACTTCGCGCTTTGGAATGTTACCTTTTCGTGGCATACTATACTTCCCTTCAAATCTCAGCTGTGGTTCCGCTAACGAACGGAACCGAGGTACTCGACGGCATAGGGATATCCCTGTCCGCCGTTTTATGCCGCTACTTATATATTAACGGCACAAATATTTAGTTGTTGTACCGAAGTCTTACTTCTTTTTCGGTCTTCTGGCGCCATACTTGGAGCGCGCCTGGCCTCTGTCAGACACACCGGATGTGTCGAGGATGCCGCGGATGATGTGATAGCGCACACCCGGCAGATCCTTCACCCTGCCTCCGCGAATCATGACAACACTATGCTCTTGCAGGTTGTGTCCGATGCCCGGAATGTAGGCGATGACTTCTATGCCGTTTGAAAGACGCACACGCGCGACCTTCCGAAGCGCCGAGTTCGGCTTTTTCGGGGTGACCGTCTTTACAGACGTGCAAACGCCGCGTTTCTGCGGGGATCTGGCGTCCGTCGGCTGCCGCTTGATGGTGTTTAGACCCTTAAGAAGCGCCGGAGCGGTCGACTTTTTCACCGCGCTCTGTCTGCCCTCTCTGACCAATTGGTTAATTGTAGGCATATATCAGTTCTTTCCTCCTTTCCTCAATACTCGTACGCGCATCTTTCGCGCGAAACTGTCAAATAGTTTACCACACGCAGCGGGGCGGGGCAAGCGTTTTTTACTCGTCCGAATCTTCCGCGGAGGTCTCGCTGAAGCCGGCCAGTTCGCCGTCCGCCACGGACTTCATGCCGCCCAGCTCCTCGATATCCAGCTTGTCTTCTGCCGCTTCCGCGTCCAGGTCCTCTTCCGCCTGCAAGGCGTAGTTCTCCATGTACTCGGCGTTCGGGCCGTAATCTATGTCTATGTCCTTGTAGCGCTTCATGCCCGTACCCGCCGGGATGAGCTTGCCGATAATCACGTTCTCCTTCAGACCGAGCAGCCGGTCCTTCTTGCCCTTGATGGCCGCGTCCGTCAGCACGCGCGTGGTCTCCTGGAAGGAGGCCGCCGAGAGGAAGGAGTTCGTAGCCAGCGAGGCCTTGGTAATCCCCAGCAGTTCGCGCTTGAACTTAGCCGGTTCCTGCCCGTCCTTGAGCTGGCCATTCGCCTGCTCTATCTCGCTCTTGGCATACAGCCCGCCAGGGAGCAGGCTCGTGTCGCCCGAATCCTCAATCTTGTACTTGCTGAGCATCTGGTTGACCACAATCTCTATGTGCTTATCGTTAATATCTACGCCCTGCAGCTTGTACACGCGCTGCACTTCCTTGAGCAGATACTGGTACACGCCTTCCGCGCCCTTGAGCCGGAGGATGTCCTTCGGGTAAAGCGGCCCGTACGTGAGCGGGTCGCCCGCCTCCACGTGGTCGCCTTCCGCGACAATAATACGGCTCGCAAACGGAATCTTGTACTCCTGCTCTCCGGACTCGCCCCGGATGGTTATGGTCCGGCGGTTCTCGAGAACCGAAATGGACGTCACCTCGCCGCTCTCCTCGCAAATCTCCGCGACCTGCTTGGGTTTTCTGGCCTCGAACAGCTCCTCAACCCTCGGCAGACCCTGGGTTATGTCGCCGCCCGCTACGCCGCCCGTATGGAACGTCCGCATGGTCAGCTGCGTGCCCGGCTCGCCTATGGACTGCGCCGCCGTGATGCCCACCGCTTCGCCTATGTTCACCGTCTCGCCCGTGGCCAGATTCCGGCCATAGCACTTGGCGCAGATACCCGTCTCGCTGTGGCAGGTCATGACCGACCGGATCTTGACGGTCTCTATGCCCGCTTCCTCTATGGCGTCCGCCTGCTCTTCCATGATCTCCTGGTTCTTGCGGACAATGATGGCCTTCGTGGCAGGATTCTTAATATCCTCCAGCGCCGTGCGTCCGACAATCCGCTGCTTGAGCGGTTCAATAATCTCCTTGCCCTGCCGGAACGCCGAGACCTCTATGCCCTCGTTCGTCCCGCAATCCTCCTCGCGCACGATAACGTTATGCGAAACGTCTACGAGGCGGCGCGTCAGATAGCCGGACTCCGCTGTACGCAGCGCCGTATCCGCCAGACCCTTTCTCGCGCCGTTCGTGGAGATGAAGTACTCCAGCACCGACAGGCCTTCCCGGAAGTTCGCCTTGATGGGAATCTCTATGGTCTTACCGGTGGCGTTCGCCATGAGGCCGCGCATGCCGCCTATCTGACGAATCTGGTTCTTGGAACCTCTCGCACCGGAGTGCGCCATGATAAACAGATTGTTCAGCGAACCCAGCGAATCCATGAGCGCGTCCGCCACGTCGTCCGTGGCCTTGGTCCAGGTCCGCACCACGCCTTCGTAGCGCTCCTGGTCGCTCATGAGCCCGCGCCGGTACGCGTTCTCGTACTTGCTCACGCGGTCGTCCGCCTCCGCTATGATGGCCGCCTTGGCCTCCGGAATCTCCATGTCCTGAATGCTGATGGTAACCGCCGCCAGCGTGGAATAGTGGAACCCCATCTCCTTGATGGCATCCAGAATGAGCGCCGTCTTGGTGTTCCCGTGCCTGCGGTAGCAGCGGTCGATGATGTCGCCCAGCTTTTTCTTGTCGCACAGGAAGTCTATCTCCAGCGAATACGGATCCTCCGTGCGGTCTACGTAGCCCAGATCCTGCGGGATCTGCTCGTTGAAAATGAACCGGCCCACGGTGGACTCTATCAGCTTGCCGCGCTTATCGTTCTTGTCCGCGTAGCGGCGCACCTTGACCTGCGCGTGCAGCCCGACCACTCCGTTTCTATACGCCATGAGAAGCTCGTCGAAGTCCGTGAAGATCTTCCCGTCGCCCTTCTCGGCGTCCGTGTTTCTTTCTTCCACGCCCGGATGCGTCAGGTAGTAGGAACCCAGAATCATATCCTGCGTAGGCGTGGTGATAGGCGATCCGTCCTTGGGCGCCAGAATATTGTTCACGGACAGCATGAGGAAGCGCGCTTCCGCCTGCGCCTCCACCGTCAGCGGTACGTGCACCGCCATCTGGTCGCCGTCAAAGTCCGCGTTGTACGCCGTACATACCAGCGGATGCAGCTTGATCGCCTTGCCTTCCACCAGCACCGGCTCGAAAGCCTGGATGCCGAGGCGGTGCAGCGTGGGGGCGCGGTTTAAGAGCACCGGATGCTCCTGAATAACCTCGTCCAGCACGTCCCAGACCTCCGGGCGCACCTTCTCGACCATGCGCTTGGCGCTCTTGATATTGTGCGCGCTGCCGTTGTTCACCAGTTCCTTCATGATGAAGGGCTTGAACAGCTCCAGCGCCATCTTCTTGGGAAGCCCGCACTGGTAGAACTTGAGCTCCGGGCCCACCACGATAACCGAACGGCCCGAGTAGTCCACGCGCTTGCCGAGCAGGTTCTGCCGGAAACGGCCCTGCTTGCCCTTGAGCATATCCGAGAGCGACTTGAGCGGACGGCTGCCAGGTCCCGTAACGGGGCGGCCGCGCCGGCCATTGTCAATGAGCGCGTCTACCGCTTCCTGCAGCATGCGCTTTTCGTTGCGTACGATTATGTCCGGGGCGTTCAAATCCTGTAGGCGTCCCAGACGGTTGTTGCGGTTAATCACGCGGCGGTAAAGGTCGTTCAGGTCCGACGTGGCAAACCGGCCGCCGTCAAGCTGCACCATGGGGCGAATATCCGGCGGAATGACCGGAATGACCTCCAGGATCATCCACTCAGGCTTGTTCCCCGAGGCGCGCAGCGCTTCTATGACCTCCAGACGGCGCACGAGCTTGACCTTCTTCTGGCCGCTCGTCGTCTGCAGTTCCTCGCGCATCTCCTTGGAGAGCGCGTCCAGATCCACCTGCGTCAGCAGTTCGCGAATGGCCTCCGCGCCCATGCCCGCCTTGAATCCCTCGCGGTACTGCTCCTTGTACTCGCGATACCGCTCCTCCGAGAGCAGCTCCTTATATGTAAGGTCCGTCTCGCCGGGGTCCGTCACTATGTACGCCGCAAAATACAGCACCTTCTCGAGATTCTTGGGCGAAAGGTTCAGCACCAGGCCTATGCGGCTCGGGATCCCCTTGAAATACCAGATATGCGAAACCGGCGCCTTGAGCTCAATGTGGCCCATGCGCTCGCGGCGCACCTTGGCCTTGGTCACTTCCACCCCGCAGCGGTCGCAGATTATGCCCTTGTAGCGGATTCTCTTGTACTTTCCGCAGTGGCACTCCCAGTCCTTGGTGGGCCCGAAAATCTTCTCGCAGAAGAGGCCGTCTTTCTCCGGCTTCAGCGTGCGGTAGTTTATGGTCTCGGGCTTTAACACCGCCCCGCGGGACCAACTCAGTATCTTCTCGGTGGAAGCGAGGCTTATCTGGAGCGCGTCAAAATCGTCACGCTTCGGATTCTTGTTCTCGATAAAATCCTTGCTCAAAAGTCTTCCTCCTATCTTACTCCGGCCTGCCGCTTAGGCTTCCGTATCTTCTTCCGTTTCTTCTTCGAGTTCATCGTCGTCTTCTTCGTCATCCGCCATCTTGAACTTGAGCTTTTCCGCCTCGTCATCCAGCGGCTCTATGCGGTAGTACTGGTCGTCGTCGTCGAGCGTGAGCTTGTCGGTGGAGATCATGCGCTCGAGTCCCGAGGACGCACCCAGATCCACATATTCCTTCAGCTCTATCTCCTCGTCGTCTTCGTTCTTCACCTTGACGTCCAGCCCCAGACTCTGCATTTCCTTGATGAGGACCTTGAACGACTCCGGAATGCCCGGCGTGGGGATGTTCTCGCCCTTGACTATGGCCTCGTAGGTCTTGACACGGCCCACTATGTCGTCCGACTTGACCGTGAGGATCTCCTGCAATGTATACGCCGCGCCGTACGCCTCCAGCGCCCAGACTTCCATCTCGCCGAAGCGCTGGCCGCCGAACTGGGCCTTGCCGCCCAGAGGCTGCTGCGTAACCAAGGAGTACGGACCCGTGCTGCGTGCGTGAATCTTGTCGTCCACCAGGTGGTGCAGCTTCAGGATGTACATGTAGCCCACCGTGACCGGGTTGTCGAAATACTCGCCCGTGCGCCCGTCGCGCAGCCGCAGTTTTCCGCTTTCCGGATAGCCGCATTCCTGCAGAAGCCCGATTATATCCTTCTCGTTCGCCCCGTCAAACACCGGCGTGCTTATGTACCAGCCCTTGTCGTGCGCCACGAGCCCCAGATGCACTTCCAGCACCTGCCCGACGTTCATTCGGGAAGGAACACCCAGCGGGTTCAGCATGACCTGCAGCGGCGTACCGTCCTCAAGGAACGGCATATCCTCTTCCGGCAGAATGCGGGAGATTACGCCCTTGTTTCCGTGCCGGCCCGCCATCTTGTCGCCCACGCTGATCTTGCGCTTCGTGGCCACGTACACGCGTACCATTTTATTTACGCCCGGGGAAAGCTCGTCGCCATCCTCCCGGCTGAATGTCTTGATATCCACGACGATGCCCGTCTCGCCATGCGGCACCTTGAGCGATGTGTCGCGCACTTCGCGCGCCTTCTCGCCGAATATGGCGCGCAGCAGGCGTTCTTCCGCCGTGAGCTCCGTCTCGCCCTTCGGGGTCACCTTGCCCACCAGGATGTCGTAGGAATCCACTTCCGCGCCTATGCGCACTATGCCTTCCTCGTCCAGATCCTTGCGCGCCTCGTCGCCCACGTTGGGAATATCCCGCGTTATGTCTTCCGGACCGAGCTTGGTGTCCCGCGCCTCCGCCTCGTACTCTTCTATATGTAGAGAAGTCAGCACGTCGTCCATAATCAGATGCTCGTTCAGGATTATCGCGTCCTCGTAGTTGTACCCTTCCCACGTCATGAAGCCAATGAGGAGGTTCTTACCGAGGGCCACCTCGCCTTCGTCCGTAGACGGGCCGTCCGCTATCACTTCGCCGGCGGCTACGCGCTCACCCTTGCTGACTATGGGGCGCTGGTTTATGCACGTTCCCTGGTTGGAACGTTTGAACTTCAGGAGGTTATACACATCCAGAACGTCCGCCGCATCCAGCTCCGCTTTCTCGATTTCCTGCCTGCGCTCCGCGATCTCGTCGTCAATCGCATGGATATTGCCCTCTAAGGTATCCACACGCTTGTTGAGCTTCTTCTCCGCGTCCGCAAACTCCGCGAAATCCGAGTAACCGTAGTTCTCCTTCAGGCGCTTCTTCAGGTCGCGAATATCCGAATCCAGCTTGGTCGCCTTGGTCTTCTGCTTCTCTTTGAGTTCCGCAATCTGGGCCTCCAGCGCTTCCGCTTCCGCCGCGCGCTCCTTGCTGCCCTGTGCCTTCTTCAGCTCGTTGTTGCGCGAACGCAGGTCTGCCTTGTGCTTCTTCTTGAGCTCCTCGAGCTTGTTCGTCTTGGCGAGCAGGTTGCTGATAAGCGTCAGCTCGCTGCGCTTCGCCTCGCGCTCCGCGTCCCACTTGCCCCGCTTGGGGATGAGCTTGTCGAGCTCCGCCTTGAGGCCGGCCACGTCCGTCTTGTTCACGGCCTTGTCCTTGCGGATCTTAATCGTATCGGCGTCCACATACTCCACGAAGCCGGGGTTCCTGGCCAGAACCACCACGCCGCTGTCGCGCGCCGCCGTGTATTCCATGCCCGTACCCACTATGGGGGCCTCCGTCACGAGAAGCGGCACAGCCTGCCTCTGCATGTTGGAGCCCATAAGGGCGCGGTTCGCGTCGTCGTTTTCGAGGAACGGAATCATGGCCGTAGCCACGGACACCACCTGCTTGGGCGAAACGTCCATGTAGTCCACTTCTTCCTTGGCGACCAGGTCTATCTCGCCGCCGGCACCTCTGGCCGTTACGCGCTTGTTTACAAAATAGCCGTCGCTGTCGAGCGGCTCGTTCGCCTGCGCTATGATGAGCAGCTCCTCGTCGTCCGCCGTGAGGTACTCTATGTCGTTCGTCACCTTGCCCTCGCCCTTAATGGCCTTGCGGTACGGGGTCTCTATGAAGCCGTACTCGTTCACGCGCCCGTAAGTGGTGAGCGAACCGATCAGGCCTATGTTCGGACCTTCCGGCGTCTCTATGGGACACATTCTGCCGTAATGCGAGTGGTGTACGTCGCGGACCTCGAAACCGGCGCGCTCTCTCGACAGGCCGCCGGGACCCAGCGCGGACAGGCGGCGCTTATGCGTCAGCTCCGCGAGCGGGTTGTTCTGGTCCATGAACTGGGAGAGCTGACTGCTGCCGAAGAACTCCTTGATGGCCGCCGTAACCGGGCGGATGTTCATGAGCGCCTGCGGCGTGGTAACCTCCACGTCCTGAATGGTCATGCGCTCGCGCACCACGCGCTCCATACGCGCCAGACCTATGCGGAACTGGTTCTGCAGGAGCTCGCCCACCGTGCGCACACGGCGGTTTCCGAGGTGGTCTATGTCATCCGTGGAACCTATGCCGTGCGGCAGGTTCAGGATGTAGCTCACGGATGCCAGAATGTCATCCACCAGAATATGCTTAGGCGACAAATCCGCTTTGTTCGCCTTAAAAGCCTCGCGGATGTCCTCGTCGGTCTTGTTGTTTTCGTCCTTGAGTATGCGGATGAGTGTCGGATAGTGCACCTTCTCCGTAAAGCCCAGCTCGCGCATATCGAACTTTACGTACGCCGCCGGATCCACGAACTGGTTTCCTATGACGCGGCATACGGCCTCCGGCTCGAGCGGATCCGCGGAGTAAACGTTCACCGCGTCCACACCCGCGTTCTCCACGGTAAAGGCATCCGCACGCGTAAGCGTAGCGCCCTTCTCGAAGAGAATCTCGCCGGTATTCGGGTCTATGATATCCTCCGCCACCGTAAGTCCCGGGAGGCGGTTCGAAAGACCAAGCTTCTTATTATATTTATATCTGCCGACCTTCGCCAGATCGTAGCGCCGCGGCTCGAAGAAGAGAGACTCGAGCAGTACGCGCGCGTTCTCCACCGTAGGCGGCTCGCCCGGGCGCAGCTTCTTGTAGATTTCCTTAACGCCCTCGTCGCTGTCCTTGGCCGTGTCCTTCTCGAGGGTCTTAAGCAGGCGCTCGTCCTCGCCGAATATATCGACGATCTCCTTGTCGCTGCCTATGCCAAGTGCCCGCAAAAGCGTAGTGACCGGGAGCTTTCTCGTCCGGTCCACGCGCACGTGAATCACTTCGTTGGAATCCGTCTCGTACTCGAGCCACGCGCCGCGATTCGGGATGACCTGCGCCGTAAACAGATTCTTCCCGGTCTTATCCAGCTCGCGACCGAAATACGGTCCCGGAGAGCGCACCAGCTGCGTAACCACCGCACGCTCGGCGCCGTTATAGATGAACGTTCCCTTCTCGGTCATGAGGGGGAAGTCTCCCATGAACACTTCCTGCTCCTTCAGCTCGCCGGTTTCCTTATTAATAAGGCGCACCGTAACGTTCAGGGAAGCGGCATAGGTAGCGTCGCGCTCCTTGCACTCCTCCTGCGAGTATTTGGGCGGATGGTCAGGCGTGTTCAGCCTGTGGTCGAGAAACTCAAGGATGAGGTTTCCCGCGTAATCCTTAATCGGGGATATGTCCGAAAAGACCTCCCGGAGGCCGTCTTTTACGAACCAATTGTACGAACGGGTTTGGATGTCGATTAGATTCGGCATATCGCAGACTTCCTGTATCTGCGAGTAGCTCATGCGTTTCTTCCTGCCTATCTGGACTTCCTTGGGTTGTCTGAATTTAGCTTTAACTGGCTTTTTTCCACCGGACTGGGGCATATTTTTCACTCCTTACAAAGATACAAGAATACCTTATACGGCAATTTATCATTATATTATGCGATTGGAAACAATGCAAGCAAAAATCATCGCTCGCAGAAAAAAATTTTATCGCCCGGGGCGGGGCGGCGGCTACCCTTCGTAGAGCAGGTCGCCGGCGATTTGCGCGCGGGCTTCCGGACCTTTCAGGGACTCTATCAGGGCGAGGCCGAAGGGCATGGCGGTGGCGGGGCCGCGGGAGGTTATGAGGTTTCCGTCCACGACCACGGTCCCGGGGGTAATTTCCGCGCCGGGGATTTCTTCCGGCGTGGGGGTGTAGCCAGTGGCCTTGCGCCCGTTGAGCAGGCCCTTGCTTGCAAGCACGCATCCGGGGGAGGCGCAGATGGCCGCTACCTTCCGGCCTTCCGCAAATGCCTGCTTAAGCGCCGCGTCCAGGCCGGCGTGGGCGGCGAGATGGTCTGCGCCCGGCCGTCCGCCCGGGAGGACGAGCATGTCGGCAGCCGCACAATTGGCGTCTGCAAATAAGAGGTCCGCCTGGACCACTGCCCCGTGGGCCGCCTTTACAGCCGAAGCGCCCGATATGGAGACGAACGCCACGTCCACGCCTGCGCGCTTTAGCAGATCGTAGGGCGTGAGCGCCTCGATTTCTTCAAATCCTTCCGCAAGAAAAATATAGACCATGATGTTTCCCTCCGTTATCTTCGCCTGAAGCGCGACTTTTGCTACATTATATAAAATGCGCCGCGCCGTGTCACGCGTCATCCGATTTGCACCTTGTTGTGGTATAATCCTTATTTGCGGCGGGCGGCGGCATATTCGGGCCGGGCGCCGGGGGAAATGGAGCGCTCTATTACTTACAGGCATTGGTTCAGGAGGAACAGGACAGATGTTATTCAATAAAGTGATGGCCGCAAACCGCGGCGAGATTGCGGTGCGCATCTTCCGGGCATGCTTTGACCTGGGCATGCGCACGGTAGCGATTTATTCCAAGGAAGACGAGTTTTCCGCCTTCCGCACCAAGGCGGACGAGTCATATATGATCGGCGAGAACCTGAGTCCGCTGGGGGTGTATCTTGACATTCCGCTGATTATCGCTACGGCGAAAAAGTACAACGTGGAGGCCATCCATCCGGGATACGGCTTCCTGTCGGAGAACGCGGACTTCGCGCTGGCTTGCGAGCAGGCCGGGATTAAGTTCATAGGGCCGCCGTCCCGCGTGCTGCGCATGATGGGCGACAAGCTCGAGGCGAAGAAGATTGCGGACCAGTGCGGCGTGGCCACCATTCCCGGCAGCAAGCAGCCGCTTCAGAGCGCTACGGAGGCGGCCGAGCTGGCGCAGTCCTTCGGCTTCCCCGTGATTCTCAAGGCTTCGGCCGGCGGCGGCGGCAGGGGCATGCGGCGCTGCGACAACGTGAAGGAAGTGCTGGATAACTTCCCGCTCGTGAAGAACGAGGCCGTAAAGTCCTTTGGCAACGGCGACATATTCGTGGAGCGCTACATCGTGGAGCCCAAGCACATAGAGGTGCAGATTCTGGCGGATGAACACGGCAATGTGG
Organism: Eubacteriales Family XIII. Incertae Sedis bacterium; assembly: GCA_031272485.1. GTDB lineage: Bacteria > Bacillota > Clostridia > Peptostreptococcales > Anaerovoracaceae > JAISTV01. Next base: position 8,717 of record JAISTV010000020.1, on the reverse strand, counting down.
TCCACCTGTTTGAGCGTGACTGCTCGCTGCAGCGCCGGTACCAGAAGGTGGTGGAGTTTACGCCCGCCTGGAGCCTGCCCGAGGAGCTGCGGCAGAAGATGTGCGCCGACGCGGTGAAGATAGCCAAGGCCGTGGGGTACGTGAGCGCCGGCACCGTGGAGTTTATTGTCGACAAGAGCGGCGAGTACTTCTTTATAGAGATGAACCCGCGCATCCAGGTGGAGCATACCGTGACGGAGATGGTCACTGGCGTGGACATAGTCCGGGCGCAGGTGCAGATAGCCGAGGGGCTGCCGCTTTCCACGCCGGAGATAGGCATTTCCTCGCAGGACGACGTGACCCTTACGGGCTACGCGATTCAGTGCCGCATAACCACCGAAGACCCGCAGAACAACTTCGCGCCGGACACGGGCAAGATTACGTCCTACCGGTCGGGCGGCGGGTTCGGCGTGCGGTTGGACGGCGGAAACGCTTTTGCGGGCGCGGAGGTGCTGCCGTACTACGACAGCCTGCTCGTGAAGGTCACCACGCACGACAACACGTTTGCCGGCTGCGCGGCCAAGGCGTTCCGCGCGGTGAACGAGACATCCGTGCGCGGCGTGAAGACGAACATAGGCTTCCTGGGGAACATCCTCTCGCACGAGAAGTTCCTTGAGGGGGCGTGCCATACGCGGTTTATAGACGAGACGCCGGAGCTGTTCGTGGTGCCGGAGACCGGCGACCGCGCTACGCGCCTCATGAAGTATATAGGTAAGATCATCGTGAACTCGCCCACGTCGGGCAAGATTTTCTACGAGGCGCCGCGCGTGCCTGTTACCGACGGTTCCAAGCCGGACGGCTTAAAGAAGCTGCTCGACGAGAAGGGGCCGGAGGCTGTGCGCGACTGGGTGCTGGCGCAGAAGAAGCTGCTCATAAGCGACACCACGCTCAGAGACGCGCACCAGAGCCTGCTCGCCACGCGCCTGCGGACGCGCGACATGGTCCGCGTGGCGGACGCTACGGCGGACATTCTGGCGGACGCTTTTTCGCTGGAGATGTGGGGCGGCGCCACGTTCGATGTGGCCTACCGTTTCCTGTATGAGAATCCGTGGGACCGCTTAGACGAGCTGCGCGCGAAGATGCCCAACGTCATGTTTCAGATGCTCCTGCGCGGCGCGAACGCCGTGGGCTACACGAACTATCCGGACAACCTCATTCGCGAGTTTATCCGCGAGGCGGCGCGCAGCGGCATAGACGTGTTCCGCGTATTCGACTCGCTGAACTGGATCCCCGGCACGGAGATAGCCATAGACGAAGTGCTTAAGACCGGCAAGATAGCCGAGGCGGCCATTTGCTACACCGGCGACCTGTCCGACCCGAAGGAGACCAAGTGGACGGTGGACTACTACCTTGACCTGGCCCGGAAGTTCGAGGCCATGGGCTGCCACATAATCTGCATTAAGGACATGGCCGGCCTCATGAAGCCGTACGCGGCCAAGCAGCTGTTCACCGCCTTCAAGCAGGAGCTCAAGGTGCCGGTGCGCCTGCACACGCACGACACGACGGGCAACCAGATTGCTACGCTTATGATGGCGGCGGAAGCGGGCGTGGACATAGTGGACACGGCCATAGCCAGCATGAGCTCGCTCACGAGCCAGCCGTCCATGAACTCCATCGTCACGGCGCTGGCGGGCACGGAGCGCGACACGGGCCTCGACCCGGCGCGCCTCGAGGAACTGGCGGAATACTGGTCCGACGTGCGCGAGCGCTATTGGGCGTTCGAAGGCGGCATCAAGTATCCGACCACGGACATCTACCGCTACGAGATTCCCGGCGGCCAGTATACGAACCTCCGGCCGCAGGCGGAGAGCCTCGGGCTGGGACACCGGTTCAACGAAATTAAGGAAATGTACGCCACCGTGAACGAGATGCTCGGCGGCCTCGTCAAGGTGACGCCCTCCTCCAAGATGGTGGGCGACCTGGCCATATTCATGGTGCAGAACGAGCTCACGCCCGAGACCATCGTGGAGCGCGGCGCATCCCTCAGCTTCCCGGATTCCGTGGTGAGTTATTTCAAGGGCATGATGGGCCAGCCGTCCTGGGGCTTCCCGGAGGATCTGCAGAAGGTGGTCCTCAAGGGCGAGACGCCCATAACCGTGCGGCCGGGCGAACTGCTCCCGCCGGTGGACTTCGACAAGACGTTCTCGTACCTGACGACCATCATGAAGAATCCCACGAAGCGCAGCGTAATCAGCTACTGCTTCTATCCCAAGGTGGTGGAGGAGTACCTCAAGATTCACCACGAGTACGGCTACCTGACCAAGCTCGGCAGCCACGTCTTCTTCCACGGCCTGGCGCTCGGCGAGACGCACCGCGTGGAAATCGAGGAAGGCAAGACATTGGTGCTCAAGTACATAGGCACCGGCGATCTGGAGGAGGATGGCCGCCGCCCGGTTATGTTTGAGCTCAACGGCAGCCAGCGCACGGTTATGGTGGTCGACGAGCACGCGGAGTCCACGGCGAACAAGATCGTCATGGCGGACCCCTCGGACCTCTCGCAGATCTCCAGCAGCATCCCGGGCATCGTGAGCCGCATCTCCGTCAAGGTGGGCGACAAGGTCCAGACGAACGACGTGCTGCTCATCGTGGAGGCCATGAAGATGGAAGTGAGCATTACGGCGAACACGGACGGCGTGGTGGACGAGATTTTCGCGTCCAACGGCGACAAGGTGGTGCCGGGCGCGCTGCTCGTGAAAATCAAATAGCTATATCCGGCTGAACGTAAAAAACCCTGCGCAGGCTTAGCCCGGGCAGGGTTTTGTTTTTCTTTCGGCGCCAATTATTCTGTTATCAGTCTGTATGGGTCTATCTTTTTTATTCTGCCGCTTACGAGCATGGCGACTAAGTAAGAGACAATCACGAGGGCTATGCTCAGCAGGATGGACGGGAGGACGGGCGCCGGTAGCGAGGCGTTGCGGATGCCCATGGCCTTGGTGAGCGCCAGGAAGATGCTGTTGAAGCCGAGCATACCGATCGTGCCGCCCGCTGCAATCCCTACGAGGATGGCCGGCATGACGTGCAGGCTGATCTGCCGCTTGAGCTGGCGGGTCGTGTAGCCCACGGCCTTCTCTATGCCCAGCGTCCGGCGACGGCGCAGGATGACCGTGCGCAGGACTAAGTACAGCACCAGCAGGATGACGAAGAACGTCACGACGAGCACCGCCACGGCCACGCCGCCAAATATGGTTCCGTACACAGACAGCGAGCCTTCCACGAGCGGGCCTATGTCTATGAGCGTGGTGAACGCGTCGGGGTAGTCCTTCTCGACCTGCTTTATGAAGTCTGCGGACATGGCCGGGTCCGTGAAGTAGACGTTAATCTCGTCCGGGCGCAGGCTCGGGTCTACGCGCTTCTGGCCATCCAGCGTGAGGCACCCGATGAGGCCGTCCATGTTGGCGGCTTGTACGTATCCGGTAATCAGGTACTCGCGCTCTCTGTCGCCCTGGCCCACCTTAACCGTATCGCCTATCTCGCGATCCAGCATATCGGACAGGTTCCCGCCTATGGCTATCTCGTTGTCGTACTCGGGGTAGCGCCCTTCGTAGAGCATGGGGCCTTCGTACAGGGAGAAGTCCGCGGTGGCAAAGGTCTGGACGAGAACGTCTTCCACCAGGAAGAGCGCGTCCTTTTGCGAGTAGGCGCTGCGCACGCCTTCATACTTCTTTACGTCCGCGAGGATTTCCGCTGTGCGGTCCGTGTCCGCCACCACCAGCTGCGCGTCCGGCAGCTCGCCGCTGACCAGTTTCGCGAAACCGTCCGCGTCCACGCCGAGGTTGTAGTAGATGGAGATGCCGGCGACCGAAGCGAAACTCACGGCCGTCATAATCAGCGCTATCATGACCATGCGCGCCTTGGAACGCAGGGTGGTCTTGAGCGCCAGGAGCAGATTCAGCGGGCCGTGCGCCTTGTCGAGCGGGAAGAAGTTGCGCTTGAAACTGTGCGCCATTAGGCCGCCGCGCAGCGCCTCGAGCGGCTCGAGCTTGCGGATGCGGGCACCGGAAACGGCCGCCACGAGCAGGACCACCGCGAGGAGGCCGGCCGCCACAGGAAGGCTTATCGCGGCGTTAAAGCCCGGCTCCCAGAGGATGGCCGTCTCGTTGCCCATTGCCTTAGACACGAAGGGAAGCAGCGCATAGGAGAGGCCTATACCGCAGGCCGCCGCCACGAGAGCCACCGAGCCGAACTGCAGGAGGATGCCGCCGAGGAGCTGCCGACTGGTGTAGCCGGTGGCCTTGAGCGCGCCGAGGTTGGTCATGCTCTCCTCTATGCTGTTGGCTATGCGGAAGCGGATGACAATGAGGCTGATTAACACGATAATCATGGAGAAGGCGGTTATGACGAGCGAGGTGATGGTGGACATGTAGGTGCGCGTCGACTTGGCGCCCGTATAGGTCATGGTGTAAATGGTCGAAGCAGAGACGCTGGCCTGCGCCGAGCGGTGGAGGTACTCCACGTTGAAGTCCTTGGAGAGCGTGGTGCCGCCGTCCGCTATATCCGTCTGCGCGGTGAGAACTACCGCTGCCGACTGCGGGTTCTTCTCGCCGAGGGCCTTAAAGCCTGCCGGAGAGAGGAACGCGCGGAACATGGAGGTCAGGGAAGAGCCGAAGAGAATCTCTTCCGTAAAGCCCACTATGGTGAAGCGATAGACCTTGCCTTCGCTCGTGAAGGAGAGCGCGTCGCCCAGCTCGTAGCCGCCGCCCAGATTCATGAGGCTCGGCACGGCCACTTCGCTGCTCGCTTCCGGAAGGCGGCCTGCGGTGAGGACCGGGGCGTTCATCTCGCGCTGCACTTCCGCGTCGAGGAAGAAGAGCCAGGTGACCATGGTGCCGCCGCCAAAGGGAATCTCCGCGGTGAGGAAGTACGCGTCTTCCTTCTCGACTGCCGTAACGCCTTCGTGGTCCTTCAGGTAGTCATCCTGCCAGTCCTCGTAGTAGACCTCCTGCTCCAGGACGGCGTAGGTGGCCGAGTTCTGCTCGCGCGCGCTCTTTTCGAACGACTTCTCAAAGTCGAGAAAGAGCATGAGTCCCAGATTCAGCAGCACCGCCGCTATGAGGACGAAGAGCAGCAGGCTCAGGCTCTGCCCCTTGTTCTTCCGTATATTCGCCTTGGTCAGGTTCCATATCTTTTTCATTTTCCTTCTCCCTTTTCCCTTATCTATCCTGCCGGCGGCGACGCAGTCCGCGCGCGCCCTGCTTTCCGGTTTACCAGCCCACCGACTCGAGGTAGGTGCGAATCTCCTGCTTGCGGCTCTCATCTGCTTCCTCGTAGCGACCGGCGTCAAAGTCCGCGAAGAACGCGCCGTCCTTCAGGTACAGAATCCGGTTGCCGCGGTAGGCCGAGTGCAGGTCGTGCGTGACCATGACTATGCTCTTGCCCGCGCGGTTCAGCTCCGTGAGAATATCCAGGACCGCCTTGCCGGACGCCGAGTTGAGCGCGCCGGTCGGCTCGTCCGCGAACAGCACCGTGGGGTCGTTTATGAGCGCCCGCACCATGGCGCCGCGCTGCTGCTGGCCGCCGGAGAGCTGCGCCGGGAACTTCTTCGTGTCTATCTCCTCGAGCCCCACGCGGTCAAACAAATCCGCCGCCCTGGCCGCGACAGCCTTCTTGTCTTTAGAAAGCAGAAGCCCGCAGGCCATGGCATTGTCGAGGAGGCTCATGTCGTCCATGAGGTAAATCTGCTGGAAGACAAACCCGCAGTTCTTCCGGCGGAAGACCGCCAGCTTGTCGCCGCTCAGCTCGCCTATGGAGGCTCCGGCAAACTCGATTTTGCCGAGCGACGGGCGGTCCATGCCGGACAGCGCATACAGCAGCGTGCTCTTGCCGGCGCCCGACGCGCCCATGATGACGGTAAAGTCGCCCTCATAAATCTCGAGGTCGATATTCTTCAGCACGTGCTGCTGCACGCCGCCGGTCGAAAACGTCTTAGACAGTTTTTCGGTTTTTATCACTGTGCTTTTCATGGCTTTCTCCTTTTCTCCCATGCGGCCCTTTCCGCATTTCCTGTGTCTATCATAAAAAAACAGACCTTAACGGTCTTTGCCTTTTCCTAGCGGAATCCTTAATTGTTTCTTAACTTTTTAGCGGGGGTTTTTGCGCGTTAATCACGCGAGCGCCAGGGAAAGCGTGACGACAAATCCGTGTGCCGGCGGTGCCGCGTTGCTGCACGTGAGGCCGCCGCCCATACGCTCGGCAAGCCGGAGACAAATGTACAGCCCCAGGCCGGCGCCCGTCTGGGCCTTGGCGCCGCGCCCGCGGTAGTATTTCTGCGTGAGCAGCGGCAGCTCGCCCTCATCCGCCCCCGGGCCCTCGTCCGCAAACGTGAGCAGCAGATACCCATCCGCTATCTGGGCCCCGACGGTCATGGCCGTCCCGGCGTACTTGTAGGCGTTTGCAAAGACATTGTCGATGATCTGCGCCAAGCGAACCGGGTCCGCCTTGACGATACAGTCGGGGATGGTTACCGCGCCGGCCATGCTGCGGTAGTCCGAGGCCAGAATCATATCGCGGATCTGCCCGCTCTGCACCTCACCCACCTCCACCGCGAGCTCCTCAAGCTCCTCGAGCGTGGCCGTGAACAGGTTCCCCACGAGGCCGTCTATCTGATCCGCCTTGCCGGTGATGGTCATGAGCTTCTCGCGGTCCGCCTCGTCTGCCGCGCGCGCGGACATGAGCTCCGAGACCGCCTTGATGCTGGCGACCGGGGTCTTTATGTCGTGGCTCAGGCTCGCGACCAGCTCGCGCTTGCTGCGGTTGGCCGCCGCCTCACGCTCCTGCGCCGCCTTGAGCTCCGTGCGCATGAGGTCAAAACTCTCCGTGAACGCGCCGAAGGCGTTTTCCTTGTCCATCTCCAGCGGCGCGTCGAGTTTCCCCTGCGCCACGTCAATGGCGAAGCGCTCCATCTTGCGAAACGGCTGCACCACCTTCCGGTTGAGCCGGTAGACGAGCGCTATGACGAAGACGAGCATGAGCAGCAGAATTCCAATGCTGATAATCCGGGCCTTTTTCTGGTAGCTTGCAAGCATTTCGTCGTAGCCCGAGTAAATGAGTATCTTTCCGCGCGGCACGCCCCCGTCCGTGGCGAGCACGTCCAGAATTATGTCGCCGCGCTTGATTGCTTCGTTCAGGCTTGTGGACGCCTTGTCGCTGGTTTTGGCTATACAGATTCCGGAGGCATCCAGGACAGAGAACGGCGTGGAGCCTATGGTGTCTGGCTGCTGCGTGAACCAGGTGTCGCCCGCCTCCGCAATCTGGTCGTAATTCTCCTCCACCGTTTTTTGGATCATGTTCACGTTTACCGTATCAATGGTTACTTTCGAAGGGGGAAGGAGGGCCGTCCATAAAGCGAAGGCTCCTACCGCGGCGGCCACGAGGATGACGGTTATGTACGACCACTTCTTCATGAGAACAGGTACCCTGTGCCCCAGACCGTCGTGATAAAGACGGGGTCTCCCGGGTCTTCCTCAATCTTCTCCCGCAGATGGCGGATGTGCACGTTCAGGGTGCCGTCGCTGGTTATGGTGTCGCCCCAGACACGCTCGAAAATCTCTTCCTTGGGCACCACCCGCCCGCGGCTCTGCGCGAGGTAGGAGAGCAGTTTATACTCCATGGTCTTGAGCGGAACCGGCTCGCCGTTCTTGTAGAGGCGGCCCGCCGCCAGGTCGAGCTTAAATGCGCCAAAGGTAATGGGCTGCGCCGCGGCGCCGCCTTCCGTACGCTTAAGCACGGCCTTGACCTTGGCCAGCAGGATGTTGAGCGAGTACGGCTTGGTTATATAGTCGTCCCCGCCTATGTTGAGCGCCAGCAGGACATCGTCGTCCCCGCCGCGCGCGCTGATAAACAGAATGGGGATGTTGGTGGTCTCGCGCAGCTCCTTGCACAGCACAAACCCGGAGTCCCCGCCCAGGTTCACGTCGTTCTCCTTCAGAAAAGCCCGGCAGGCATCTGCGCTGTCCACCCACGCAGCGCGCACATCAAACATATTGAAGTATTCGCTGGTGCTCTGCGAAAGCGCCTGCTCGTCGTCCACGATTAAGCAGTCGTATTTCATATGGGTATTCTACCACACGCGCCGCGCGCCGCGGCCGCGGCACGAAAAAAGAGTGCCGCTAAGGGCACTCTCTTATTTCTTTAATTAGTAGCGCGGTCAGGCGCAAAAAAGACAAGCTATCTATTCGATGATCGAGGTTACTACGCCCGAACCTACAGTCCTGCCGCCTTCGCGGATAGCGAAGCGCAGTCCCTCTTCGATGGCGATAGGCGTGATGAGGCTGATCGCCTGGATGGTGTTCTCGGCCTCGAGCAGGCTGCGAAGGTCGATGTCAAGGCTCATATTGACGAGGCGCTTGGTGTTTTTCAGGGCGAACGCTGACTTGCCGGCCAGCTCCCGCGCCAGCGCGTACACCTCGTCCATCAGCCGCTCCTGCGGCACGACCCTGTTGACCAGCCCGAGGTCGAGCGCCTCCGCGCTGTCCACCGCCCTGCCCGTGAGGAAAAGCTCCTTGGCCTTGTGCGGACCGACGACGCGCGGCAGGAAGTAGGCGGCCCCGAGGTCCGGCGTCAGCGCCATGTTGATGAATGCCGAGCCGAGCTTCGCGCCCTCCGCGGCGACGCTCATGTCGCAGAGCATGGCGAGGCTGATGCCGGCGCCGATGGCCGGGCCGTTGATGGCCGCGATGGTC
>JAISTV010000001.1 GCA_031272485.1 Eubacteriales Family XIII. Incertae Sedis bacterium | reverse complement strand
ATTGACATATATAAAGCAGAACAAGGAGATCTTCCTGCTGCTCTCGGGCAAGAAAGGCGACCTGACGTTCTTCCGCCGCCTGCAGCAGATGATGCGGACGGTCATACTGGAGCGGGAGTTCGACGCGCGGCTCAAGATTCCCGCGAGCTACGCGGTAGCGTTTATCAGCGGCGCGTTCTCGGGGATTATAGGCGAGTGGCTGGCGGGCGGCCTCAAGGACCCGCCGGAAATGCTGGCGCAGATGATCAGCACGATTATGAGCACCCTGCCCAAGGGGATTATGGTGATGCAGAAATAAGCGGCGCGGGACGCTTAGTAGTAATCAGTAGTAATCCGAAAAGTACGGCGCCTGCTGCTCTATGGCGTCCTCGAGCATGTCCACGGTGGCCGGGCCGCAGTTCAGCCGGCCGATTTTGTGCAGATAGTCCGGGCGCTTGTAGCCCATGAGCATGGTGGTGAGCGTCTGGATGTCAATTTTGTCGCGGTCCCTGCCCTTGCCGCCGGGGCTGCCCGCCGTGCCGGTGCGTGTAAGCGTCCCCGCGCCCTCCGGCGTAATCTCGAGAGTGAACGCCCCCTGGTTCCACGGGAGCAGCGGGTCGTCCAAGAGGAACTGCCACTCGCGCGTGCCGGTGTCCGCCTTGAACGGGTACTGCGCCACAAAGCTCTGCGCGTTGACTATGCGCGCCATGTAGTACGGAGAAATGGTCTCCTTTATATCGGCGTCCTCCAGGAGAAACGCCAGAGGCTCGTCTGTATAGGTATTGCCCACGACCTTGTTAATCATGGAGAAGTGGGCGCTGATAAAGTTCCAGATGCCCGAACGCGCCTCCTCGTCCATGAAAATCATATCCTTGATGTGGAAAATCTCGTCCGCTATCCGGTACAGCACATAGCCGTCCGGCTCGCCGTCCTCGTTGTAGTAGACCGCCGCCATGGTGTCGTCCGGGTCCCAGAGCCAATACTCGTTCCACTCCAGCTCCGCGCGCAGCATGGCGCCGTGCGTCTGCAGGGCGAACCGCTCGTAGGCCTCCTTGACCTCCGGGCCCTCCGCCTCCACGCGCTCTATCTCGCCGGAGACCTGCTTGGTTTTGGGCAGCTGGTAGTCCTGAATCTCGTAGGTAATCTTGTCCGAGATAATCTCCCAGCCCTTGCGCCTGTAGTACGGAATGGAGTACGGGTAGAGGAATGAAATGCTCTGCTCGCGCGCGTTCATGTTCTCCAGCGCGCGGATAAGCAGCTTGTGCATGAGCCCCTGGTTCGCGTACTCCGGGTAGGTGCCCACGCCCGTAAGCCCGCCCATGGCGTAGGTCCGGTCGAACACGCGGACGTTCAGCGGATAGACGGCCACCTGCGAAATGAGCTTGTCGCCGTCAAACCAGCCCAGCACATCCGCGCGCTCCAGCATGGGCTGCTTGGCGCGCATAATCTCTTCTTCCTCCCAGCCCACACGCGCAAGCTGGCGGTCGGTCACCTGAAACACGTAACGGAGTAGCGCATTATACTGCTCCAAATGCTCCGAGCCGACATTCTTAATCCTAAGCGGTCTTTTTCTACTCATAATGTAGCATTATAGCACACCGGCGCGCACACCTCCTCCTTCGCGCGCTCCACCGCGCAAAATTTCAATATTTCGGGTGTCCGCACTGGAAACGTCTGGATATTTCACACGAAATACTGAAATTTTGCGTAAGTAGGGGGGCGTGAGCACACGAAATTCTGCAATTTTGCGCGGTGGAGCGCGGTGGAGTGCGCGGTGGAAGCGGCGCGGCTGCTACGCTACTATGTCGAATCCCTGGCCGGCAATGGCAGATGCGATCGCGTCCGCCGGGGACAGCGCAGCGTCGTGCTCCACGCTCACAACCCCCGCCGCCAAATCCACAGCCACAGACTCGATCCCCGGAAGCGCCCCAACCGCCCCCTCTACAGCCTTAACACAATGCTGACAAGACATCCCGTCCACCCGAAGTATCGTCTTCTCCATATTATCCTCCTTACTATCAAAACTACGTATCTGAGCCCCATCCAAGGTGCCGGAACCAACCGTTTCAACGCTCACAGAAGCTTCAACCCCAGCAGAGCGAGGCGGCCTGAACCTCTTCAGCCGCAGCGCGTTCGTAAGCACCGACACCGAGCTGAGACTCATGGCCGCGGCCGCGAACATAGGGCTGAGCCCCGGCCCTCCGAACAACTTCAGCAGCCCCGCCGCCAGCGGAATCCCCACCGTGTTGTACCCGAACGCCCAGAACAGGTTCTGCTTGATATTCCGAATCGTCCGCCGCGACAGCGCCAGCGCCGTCCCCACGTCCGCAAGGTCGTCCTTCATGAGCACTATGTCCGCGCTCTCCATGGCCACGTCCGTGCCCGAGCCTATGGCTATCCCCACGTCCGCCGCGGCCAGCGCCGGCGCGTCGTTAATCCCGTCGCCCACCATGGCCACCTTCGAGCCTTCCGCCTGCAGCTTGCGCACCTCGGCGGACTTCTCGCCCGGCAGCACCTCCGCCAGGTAGCCATCCACGCCCACCTCGCCGGCTATGGCCGCCGCTGCCAGCGCATTGTCCCCGGTAATCATGAGCACCCTAAGCCCCATGGCCCGCAGACTCGCTATAGCCGCGCGGCTCGTGGGCTTGACCACGTCCGCTATGGCCAGAATCCCCGCGAGGGCCCCGTCCACCGCCACGTACACCGGCGTCTTGCCCTGCGAAGCCAGCGCCGCTGCGGGTTCTTCCAGCGCGCCCACGTCCACCCCGCGATCCGTCATGAGTTTCCGGTTTCCGGCGAGGACCGCCCTGCCGTCTACCTTAGCCTCCACGCCGAGCCCCGTGAGCGAAGCGAAGTCCACGCACGCCGGCAGCGCCAAACCCCGCGCCTGGGCATATTGCACCACCGCGCGCCCGAGCGGGTGCTCCGAGTCCTTCTCCGCCGCCGCCGTCAGCAGAACAAGCGTTTGCTCGTCCGCACCGCCCGCGGCCACCACCACGTCCGTGACCTCCGGCCGTCCGGCCGTAATGGTCCCCGTCTTATCCAACAGAATCGTATCGGCCTTGTGCGCCGTCTCCAGCGCGTCGCCGCTCTTAATCAGAATCCCGTACTCGGCGCCCTTCCCCGTGCCCACCATGATGGCCGTGGGCGTGGCGAGCCCCAGCGCGCACGGACAGGCGATAACCAGCACCGAGATGAACACCGTGAGGGCCGTAGTAAAATCCCTCGTCCCGATAAACCAGCCGGCCCCGGCCAGAAGCGCTATGGCGCAAACAATTGGCACAAAATAGCCGGAAATCACGTCCGCGAGCCGCGCGATGGGGGCCTTGCTGCCCTGCGCCTCCTCCACGAGCCGGATAATCTGCGCGAGCGCGGTCCCCTCGCCCACCTTCTCGGCGCGCATGCGGATGCTGCCCGCCTGGTTTATGGTGGCCGCGAACACCTGGTCGCCCACCGCCTTATCCACCGGCATGCTCTCGCCGGTGAGCATGGACTCGTCCACCGCGCTGCGCCCGTCCGTCACGACACCGTCCACCGGAATCTTGCCACCGGGCCGGACCACGAGCACGTCACCCGCCACCACTTCCTCTATGGGAACAATGACCTCGCTGCCGTCGCGCAGCACCGTAGCCTGCCTCGGCGCCAGGCCCATGAGCTTCTTGATGGCCTCGCTCGTGCGCCCCTTGCTCACCGCCTCGAGCGTCTTGCCCAGCAGGATGAGCGTGATAATCACGCCGGCCGTCTCGAAATATAGCGACTCCACAGCGGCGGCGTCCCCGCCGGCTATGCGCGTGAGCTGGTAGAGCGAAAAAATTATTGCCGCCGAGGTACCCACGGCTATCAGGCTGTCCATGTTCGGGCTGCGCATGAAGAGCGCCTTAAAGCCCACCGTGTAGAAGCGGTAGCCCACCGCGGCCGGCGGGATGACGAGCGCGAGCTCCGTGAGGCCGTACGCGAGCGGGCGCATCATGGGGTCGAGGAATCCGGGGACGGGCAGCGTGAAGACCTTAATCATGGGCGCCATGGCTATGTAAAGCAGCGGGAGCGCGAAGGCCGCGGAAATGATAAACCGCGTCCACATGGCGCGGATTTCCGCCTGCTTCTTTTGCCGGTCCTCGTCCACCGTGGCCGTCTTCCGGTATGCCTCGTATCCTATCTTAGACACGGCCTGCCGGATGTCCTGCTCACTGAGCGCGTCCTGGTCGAAAGTCACGAACAGCTTCTCGCTCGCAAGGTTCACCGCGGCCTCGTCCATGCCCGGGAGCTTGCGAACCGTCTTCTCTATGCGCTGGGCGCAGGCGGCGCAGGTCATGCCGCGTATGTCAAGCGTCAGGCGGTTCATGCGCTTGCAGCCTCCGTCACGCGGATGGTCCCGCGCTGCATGCCCATCCAGCAGGTGTAGGTGTAGGTCCCCACCTGCGTGGGCGTAAACTCAATCACGTTTTCGCCCGCCGTAAACTCGTGCGAAATATCGTATTCGCTTATGTACATGCGGTAGTTGCAGCCGTTAATCTTGTCGCTGGCCGCGTTTATGGTCCACTTTACCGGCGTGCCCACCTGCACCGTGATGCTCGGATACCGTCCCGAGGTGAGCGTGGAGGTGACTATCTGCTTGCCGTCCACCACCTCGTTGGGCGTAATGGTCTGCGTACTCGTAGTGCCGGACTCCGCGCCGCCGAACACGGACGGCAGCGGCAGCCCCGCGAGGCTCCAGCCCTGCGTGAACATGGACAGCCCCAGCACCACCACGAGCACCGCGCCCGCCGCCATGAGCTTCCGCGTAAACCGAGCCGTGAGCACGCTCGAAAGCGCCCCCAGCCCGAACATGAGCGGCACCGTCCCGAGGCAGAACAGCAGCATGGCCAGCCCGCCCTTGGCCGGGTTCCCCGTGGAGAGCGCGTAAATCTGCATGGCCTGCAGCGGCCCGCACGGCATGAGTCCGTTGAGCGCGCCGACAATGAGGGGGCTGTTACTTGACCGCTTGCGATTTTCTATTTCGCCGGCCACACGCCCCGGCATCCGGGGAACGAGCCGCGAGAGTCCCGGCAGAATCCCCAGCATGTTGAGCCCCATAAGGATCATGAAGAGCGCCGCGATAAACTTCAGGGCTGCCTGCACGCCCGGCGTGAAACTCAGCACCGAACCTATGGAGCCCACAATGAATCCTATAATCGTATAGCTGGCTATGCGCCCGAGGTTGTAGAGCAGCGCCGGCGTGAGCGCCGCGAACTTTCCCGTCCCCTCCGCGCGGCCAGCCTGCGGAATGCATTGCGAGAGGTTCAGCCCCCCGCACATGGCCACGCAGTGCACCGAGGTGATAAGCCCTATCACGAAGAGCATGCCGTATCCCATGCCTTCCGCGGCGAGCGTGCTGGGTGTGAGGAAGTTCAGCAGCCCCAGCAGCATAAGGACGGTATAAAGGGCGAGGATTATCAGAAGGATCCCCACGAGGCGCAGCGGACTTTTACGTGCCGCGCCGCTTCCGGCCGCCCCGGCGCCCCGCCGACTCACCTTGTAGCCCGCACGTAACACGGCCTTCTCCAGGTCCGCCAGGCTCGCCGCGCGCTCGTCGTAGCGCACCTCGGCCGTGCCCGCCGCCCAGTTCACCCGCGCGCGCTGCACGCCCGCGGTCTTCTTAAGCCCGCGCGCTACCCGGTTCTCGCACGCCTGACAGTGCATGCCTTCTATATAAATCTTCGCGTTCTGCATAGTAAAATTCCCTGCTTGACGTTTCCCATACCTTCATTATAGGATATAGGTACGCGGCGGCAAGTACGCACTATTTCGTATCATACTTACCGAAAAGTAAGTATAGCGCCCTGCCGCAGCCGCACGGATAAGCGAAACGCCCGGCGCGGCGGGAAGGCCAGCCCGGGAATACAGGAGAGAAACCATGAAATTGCAACCAACAGAAATCAACTGCCCGGTCGGCGCGACCCTGCGCCTGATAGGCGGCAAATACAAGTCCCTCATCCTCTGGCACCTCGTCCCGGGCTCCCTCCGGTTCGGCGAGCTGCACCGGCTCATCCCCGAGGCCACCGCGAAGATGCTCACCCAGCAGCTCCGCGAGCTCGAGAGCGACAACCTGCTCTCCCGCAAGGTCTATCCGGTCGTGCCGCCCAAGGTCGAGTACACGCTCACCGAGTTCGGCATGAGCCTCAAGCCCATCCTCTCCGCCATGTACGACTGGGGCCTGTCCTACCTGCATGAGAACGGCCTCGAGGCGAACTGCTCTATGACGGTGTGAGAAGCCCCTGCAGGCGCTTAAGCTCCGCCTGCTTTTCCAGATAGTCCGGCATGGCTCCGGCGACAATGTCCCAGAAGCGGGCGTTATGGGCCGGGGCCTTCATATGCGCCAGTTCATGTATCACTATGTATTCGAGACACCCGCGGGGGCAATGCGCCAGTTCCGTGTTAATCCTTATGCGCCCGGTCTGCGGCGTGCAGCTTCCCCACCGCGAGGTCATCCGCCGGAAACTCACGTGCGTGACGCGCACGTCCAGACGCTTCTCCCACACCGCAACAAGCTCCCTCGCCGCGCGCTCAAACTCCCCCGGCGCGTACGGCGCCTGCCCGCCCGCGCCCCGGACTTGCTCAGGGGTGGCAAACCGCTGCGCGAGCACCTCCGCCTGCGAACGCGTAATCCAGTCATTCTTCCGCGCCACAAACGCGTCAATCTCGGCCCGCGGCACCCAACGCGGCGCCCGCACCAGAACCTGCGCATCCGGCTGCACATAAATAGCCATAGTCTTCCGCTTGGACCGCACCAGCTTGTAATTCATGCGCCCTCTTCCTCAAGTATCAGTTTTCTGTCTACATAATAATATCCTATCCGCAATGATAGCAAGGTTGACTTCCGTTAGAGCCTCGCGAGCATAACATCTGTTCTTCCGTAATCCCTGCTAACGTATGCCTGGCAAGGCACGGTTACTTTTCGCAAATTTCTTGTTTCCGCCCGCGTTCTCTGCTATAATCAATCTCGCGTCCGCGGACGCAAAAATACAAGGAGGAGTAGCGAAGTGGTCATAACGCGGCGCACTCGAAATGCGTTTACGGGGTAACTCGTACGTGGGTTCGAATCCCACTTCCTCCGCCATAATGGTGCTTCTCAAAAGGTGCTTCCTTTCGGGAAGCACCTTTTGCAAGAAGACCTTACGCAACAGTTTCCGAAATCTATGATTTCGTGAAACTGACTGCGTGTCTGCGGGCGGGGCCGCGTCGGGACATCCATAATATTCCATGGGCAGAATTACAGATAGTCTGTAGATTTTGCGAGCAATTCTACAGACTATCTGCAGATTTGACCAGATTGAAGCGATAATCTACGAAAATCCACAGACTACTTGCAGTTTTGACCGGCGGGCGCTTACGCGAGTTTCATACTATCAGGGTGTACTCGTAGACGCTGAGGCGCAGGTCTTTGGCGGTTGCCGTCGCGGTACCGGTTAGCGGGCGAATCTCCACGGTCTTTCCGTTTGCCGTGAAGGTGTACCTGTCTCCGAAGTGATTGGTGAGTGTCTCGGCGAGCGCCGCGGCTATGTCGTATTCGTCGTCCTGCAGAAAGGCATGTCCGTGCAGCGCTATGGCACCGTCCAGCGTGTCCGCACCGGCGAGCAGCGAACCCTCTACCGTCTCTCCGCCGTCCGTGAACACAATCCAGGCGATGCCGCGGACGTTGAAGGCGTGCGTAACCTCGATAACGCCTTCGCCGGCCGGCGCCAAAGCGACACCGGTGGGCAGGAGCGCCTCTACGGTTTTGTCGTTTCCGGCAGCGTAACGCTGCGTACCTGTATCCGCGGCGACAATGTCGCCCGTTTCGTCCTCGCCCGGCTTCCCCAACGTCAGCGTCAGGGACCCGCCCTGCACCTTGTCAACCCGGACCGTCACCTCCAGTTCCGTCAGCCCGTCTCCGGTGACGGCTACCGTCATATCTGCGGGATCTACCGCCTCACCGGCTATACGCAGCTGTGGCGCATACCCGTCCGTCACAAGGATTTCTCTGTCGAAGCCAAGTGTAATGCGAACATACTGGCTGTCCTCACTGCCTTCATTGCCTGTCTGTATGCGCGCGGTCTGAAGCACAGGAGAATGCGCCGCATCGTAGACGGCGCCGCCACTGCCGGAGGATCCGCAACCGGAGATAGTCGCAACTGCAACCAGCAGCGCAACTAAGAGCAAGGCGAGCAGTCGCCGCTCAATCCGGGAACGACACAAACGCTTTGACATCGCGTCCCCTCTTTTCATCACGTGCCGTGACGACCTGCGCGCGAACTCCGTAGAGCGCTTCCGCGAGTGCACTATCAAGGATGTCCGAAGCGCGCCCGCTAACCAGATCCTCTCTCGACCGTATGGCGACAACCTCCGCGTCCAAGGCCAGCGCATGGCCGGGATCGTGCGAAGTAAAAGCCACGCCGCATCCCGCGTCCGCAAGATCCCGCAGCACACCGAGCACGCGCATCTGGTTGGCCACGTCCAGATTGGCAGCCGGCTCGTCAAGCAGTAGATACTGCGCGCCCTGGCAAAGCGCCCGCGCTATGAGCACCATCTGCCTTTCGCCGCCGCTCAGTGCGGTGTACGGGCGTCCCGCGAGATGCGCAATCCCCAGCGTCTCCATGGCTTCCCGCGCGCGCCCCTTGTCATTTTTGGACGGCGGCGAGACCGCGGGCAGAAGCCCGGCCCGGCCCATCAACACTATATCGAAAGCCGTAAAGGCAAACGGCGGGTCGTGCGATTGGGGCACGTAGGCTATCTTCTCCGCCCGCGCGCGCCGCGACATGGCAAAGAGGTTCTGACCGTCGAGCAGCACCTCCCCGCCGAGCGGCGGCAGGCTTCCGAGCAACGTCCGAAACAGCGTGGTTTTCCCTACCCCGTTGCGCCCCAGAATGCAGATCAGCCCGCCGGCAGAAATGTCAAGCGAAATACTTGACAGCACCGGCACGTCCGGCGCGTAGCCGCAGGAGAGATTTCGCATGGACAAGACACGCCCGTTCATCCCGGCGCCTCCCTGGCCAGAATCGCTTCGGCCTGTTCGTAAGTCAGCGGGTAACCAAAAAATGTCGTGTAGAAATCCTGCACTTCCGCCGCCATGTCGAGGTCTTCGAACAGCTCCGGGTGAATGGTCTTGGCCATATACTCGACGAGCAGGATTTTCTGCAGCCCCATATCCCAGTAGAAAACGCCTGACGGCGTGAGCACCACCTGCTCCTTCTGAATAGCCGTTAGGCCCGCGTATTTCGGGTTTGCGTAGGCCCGTGCCGCCACCGCGTCCGCCGAGGCATCCCCGCTTCCGCTCATCCCGCAGTGGTCTATGAATATCCAGTCCGGGTTCCACGCCGCGAGCTGTTCCGCGTCCGTCGCAATGCGGTTGCCGCCGGCGAGGGTCTTTGACACGGCCGTCCCGCCTGCCGCCTCTATTACCTCGATGATATCCGAACCCTGGCCGTAGGTCGTCAAAATATCCGTGCCTGCGTAATACACCTTCGGGCGATCCTCGTCCGAAAGGCCGGCCGTCCGCGCCGTGACCATGGCGAGCCGTTCGTCGAACCACGCTTCATACAGGTCCGCCCTGTCCTGCGCCTCGGCACCTATCCCGGACGCAAATACGCGCAGCAATTCCTTGCTTTCCTCCAGCGTTCGCGTGGTCGCTCCCGCGACATATGCAACCTGCGCCTTTCCAAGCATGGCTATCTCATTGGGCCGTGGAAACGTATAGACCAGATCCGGCTCGTAAGTAAGCAGCTGCTCCACGTTCACGGCCGCGTGCACGTCACGCAGCACAGGCAGCGCGTCTATGTTCCGGTAGATTTCCGTAGCCCACGGAAAGTTCTCCGTCTGCACATCCGCCCGCACCACAATCCGGTCCTCCGCGCCAAGCACCACGAGCGCTTCGTAGGACGGCCCGTACACCGCCGCAATGCGCGCGGGCGCAAGCGGCACCTGCGTAACGGTTCCGTCAAACTGCTTGATGTTGCGAATCTGACCGCCTACGCCCGTTGCCGTATCCGTAGTGCCTGTCTCCCGTTCGCTTCCGAAACCGCCCGCTATACTCAGACCGCCCGGCGCTACCGGCGGAGCGGGATCGGCTACGGACGCACCGGCCGCCCTGCGCACGGACAATCCCTGCGCGCCCACCTCCTCGACTACCCAGTCCGTGCCGCCGAAATCCTCTGTGAGCGCCTTTGCGAGCGCCTCAGCCACCACGGCCGCATCGTCGCCCACCAGTACGCTGACCGGCTGCTGTGCGCAGTCCCCGCAGGGGTTGGACGCCTGATCCTTGTATACGTTCATGGTGTGTCCGAGGTAGGTAATGACGCCCGGCTCCTGTAGTGTTCCGGAGATGTCAATATAGTAGACGCCGGCCTTCTCCGCGCCTCCTGCGCCGCAGCCCCCGAAGCTAAGCGACGTGGACAGGATTACCGCGACCATAAGCGCGGACACTACACGGCTCCTCATGACGCCCTCCCGCTGCGCGCAAGCAACGCGAGAAAGAGCGGCGCGCCCACGAGCGCCGTAAGCACACCGAGCGGCAGCTCGATTGACAACAGGGTCCGGCACACGGCATCCGCCGCCATGAGAAACACGGCGCCCAGAAAAAAAGAAGACGGCAGGAGCTTTCCGAAATTCGGTCCGGCAATCAGACGTGCGGCGTGCGGCACGATAAGGCCTACCCACGCAATCATGCCCCCTACGGCGACCGAACCCGATGTCAGCAGCGTCGCGCCAAGGATAACCACCGCCCGCGTTTTCTTTGCATCCACACCGAGCGCGCCAATCTCCTCGTCCGAAAGCGACAGGACATTCAGCCGGTGCCGCAGAAGAAACAGCATTAGAAACCCCGCAAGCAGCGGCGCGAGCATCAGCAGCACGTCGTCCGCTGTCACGTAGGAGAGTCCCCCCATCAGCCAAAACGTGATGGCCGGCAAATCGTCGTAGGGGTCGGCCACGAGCTTTACGCCCGAAATCAGGGCGGAGAAAATCGCGGTGATGACCATGCCGCAAAGCACCAGCGTCACGGTATTGTCGCGCATACGCCCGGAAAAACGCATGCCGATCCGGTAGGAAAGCAGCACGCCGCACGCCCCGCAGCAAAACGAAAGAACCTGTAAAGGAATCTTTCCGAGCCCCAGAAAGACAGACAGCGCCGCGCCGAAACTCGCGCCGGCCGCCGCGCCGAGTATATCGGGCGAAACAAGCGGGTTACGAAAGATGCCCTGATAAGTGGCTCCGGAACAGGACAGCGCCGCGCCGATCAGCATGGCGCACAGCAGCCGCGGCAACCGGATGGACCAGAACACAATCCGGTCCATATCACTGACGCCCGCTTCCGCCCCGCGCCCCGTAAGAAGCGCCAGAACGTCCGCGGGCGCTATGTTATACCTTCCGATGCCGAGCGAAAGAAAGAACATCGCTACCAGTAGGATGCCGAGGAGCACATATACCGTTTTCATCCGGCCCGCAAACATATCACGTAATCCGCACCGTCATATCCGCCGGTTTCCCGAAGTATGGCCACGTGGTAGAAATCGCGTCCACGCCCGTGCGCGCGTAGGCGCCCGCGTTCTCCGCATTCACACCGCCCGCCGCGATAAGGCGTATCTCACGGCCGCGTTCGAGCGCTGCGGCCCGCACGCTCGTCACGATTTCTGTCAGCTTCTCCTGCGGGACCTTGTCGAACTGCAAAGCATCCGCGCCTGCCCGCGTCATGAGTAGCGCTTCTTCGGGCGCGGAGACCTCAACGCAGATTTCTTTGCCGCACGCCTGCCGGCGCAGAGCCGGCATCCTCTTTGCAAGGCCACTGTAGCCACCGTCTATCTTCTCCAAATGCTTGTCGAAGATCAGTACCGTCTCGCCGAGCCCCAGCCGGTGCGGCAGCGCCCCGCCCGCTATAACGGCGGCAATGGATACCGCCTTCGTGCCCGGAAAGATCTTTCGCGTCGTCAGCACCGCGATGTCCGGAGCCGCTTCGCGCGCCGCGGCTACGAGCGCAGCCGTACGTGTGGAGATGCCGCACGCGTATTCCAGCAGGCTGAGCGTCACACGCCATGCCTTATGAATGCCCGCCGTACGCCCTTCCGCCGCAATCACCGTCTCACCGGACAATAGCGTCTGCCCGCTGACTGCCCTTTCCGTAACGGTTAGCCCGCAGCGTGTGAGAAGCGCCGCCGCCTCATCCACGCAGCTTACCGTCACGGGGCTGCGCGAAAAATACGCGATGCTGCCCGCCGCCTCGCCGGTGCCCAGCAGCTCCGTAGTCAAGTCGAAATACGGCACATCCTCCTTAAGCCACTCGTCAATCAATTTCATCGATACCATCTTTTGTTCCTGCCTTCCCGGATATGATTCTACTGCATCCCGTCTCCGTTTACTTTGTACTCGCCAGGCAAAAACAGGTACACCCATTTGTCGGATCCTTCGTACTGAACCGCTGCAAGGCTTCCCGAACCCGTAAGCAGATAAGTGCTGCGCAGCGCGGGCGCAATTTCCGCAATCTGCTCCGGGTCGCGGATTTCGTCCGGATTGCCAAAGTCCTTCACGATACGAAAATCATCGGACCGCTCCGAGATATAGGACATGAAATACGGGGACTGCGGAAACGTCGGGGCGTTCATACCTATGTACGGGTCGTAGTCCTGCAGGATGAGCCGCGTAATATCCGCGGCTTCCGCCGCCCCCTGGCCGTATGTTTCAAGCCACAGATCGTGCTCTTTCAGAAACGCGAGGGTCTGTTCATGCGCCGGGGAAACGAAGATAAACGCATTGCTCAGATGATAGGACCAGGTTACCAGATCATCCGCGCCAGACGGCGTGAACATAAGGATGCCGAGCGCCTCTTCCGAAGGATAGTAGCGGTCCGCAAAAGACAGCGCCGCCTCATCCGCGCGGATGGCCGCGAGCAGCCCCGTGCGATCCTCCTTAGACAGGCCCAGCGAGAATATCTCGCGATAGGTCGGGTCCGCAAGATAGACGCTGCCGGAAAGATACGCCTCC
Source organism: Eubacteriales Family XIII. Incertae Sedis bacterium (assembly GCA_031272485.1). GTDB lineage: Bacteria > Bacillota > Clostridia > Peptostreptococcales > Anaerovoracaceae > JAISTV01. The sequence goes on along the minus strand of JAISTV010000001.1, from coordinate 61,541 downwards.
CGCGCCCAGGAAGACCCGTCGTCCCCTACGTCGCCACTGCCGCCGAGCGCATACGCCAGCCCTGCGTCCGGCGTGAGCCCCGCCACCTGTTCGAGCTGCATGAGCGACGCGCGGTCGTAGTACCACGTTTTCTGCGTTCCGTCACGCAGCACATAATCGAAGCGGATGTCGTAAGGCACAACCGTACCCGCAAAGTCCGCCTCGTCTTTCGCCAAAGGCAGCCGCCCGCTTTCGTCAAACAGACGATGAACCGCCACCGCCGCGCGGATATCGTCCGCGTCCGTATACGCCGGGGCCGCGGAAATATAATAGCTTGTGGCCGTGCTGCTCCCGTAAGCCGCTATGCCAAGCACATTCGGACTGCCCACGTACGATACGCGAACGCTCGTCACTTCCGCCTCGTCGGGCAGCGAACCATATGCCCCGAAGCCGGACGCTGCGCCTGCAGCCAGCGCCAATGCCAGGGCGGTTTTGACCGCTATCGGCAGGGCCATCGCGATTACCCGGCGCGACTTTCTCGTATCAGAAAGGCCCGCGCCCCTTGCCGCCACCGCCAGGCACACGGCAAATACAGCGATGCCGAGCACGCATCCGAACCAGACACCCACCACCGCGCCAAGCGAGAAAACAAATGCGCCCGCAAACAGCGACGGGCCGAACGTGCTGACGTTAAGCATAATCTGCGACTTGAACGCAAACCCTGCCTGCTCAACGCGTCGCGCGTTAAAGACCATGCTTCCCAGAATCAGCAGCAGCACGCATACGGCGCCCCAGATAAGAACAGCGCCTGCTTCGATTCCCGGCGCCTCGCCCGAATCCAGCGGCCGGTAGAACATACGGTGCGTCTGCAAATCCGCATAGAAAAACCGCAGCGGGTCAAACCGCACGGCAAGGTCCGTCTCCTGCGGCCGGATGGGGCCCGGTCCGAGGTAAGGCGAGGCCCCGTAAGGATTGCCCCACAGCAGATACTTTAAGAACGCGCCGGCCGCATAGCTCACGGCATATGGGAGCGTCAGAAGTGTCGCGCCGAAAAACAGCGCCTCGCCCGCCACGCCTGCCAGCAGGCAGCCCAGCGCCGCGCAGCAAAAAGCCGCCAGTGCCGTCACAAACAGGCCGCCGCAAACGTAGACCCACGCGGCGAAAACACCCGGCCAGGCGCCTACCGACGCTATGTTCAGACACAGCGATACGGCCAGCGGCAGCATTATTGCCAAAAGCAGCAAATACGTGCCGGCCAAAGCCCGGTTGCGATAAAGAACTCCGCGCTTAAGGCCCAGCGCAAAAATAAGCTGCGCGCGCGCGGGATCGAGAACGAAACGAAAGGCCGCGAAGCCCAGGGCAAGGCCGAGCAAGACGCAAAAACCCTGCACGAGCGGAACGAAGCCGTCGGCGATAAACCGCCATTTCATCTGGTCGTGCGTGACCTCCACCTCGAAGATGGAGTCGCCCGGCACGGCCGCCGTCCCGAGCGGTACGAAGACGAGCAGCACGCACAGTCCGGCGAGTGTGAGCGGCAGCATTCCGCGAAAGCACAGCTTAAGGTCGTGGCGAATCATTGGAACACTCCGGAAAACGCCGACTCATCCACCTCGCGCTCCCCGAGAAAATACGCCTCGAGCGTCCCGTGCGCCTCGCGTATGTCCGCCACCGGCCCCTCATAGGTCAGGCGGTTTTGCCGAATCATAACGATCTTGTCTATCCCGTCCTCGAGCTCGCGCAGATTGTGCGACGTGACGACAGCCGTCGCCTGCCGCGTGCGCACATACGCTGCAAGCAGCGTCCGCATGACGCGCCGCATAGCCAGATCGAGTCCGTCAAAAATCTCGTCCAGAAACAGATATTTCGGCGTGGCAGAGAACGCGAGGAGAATCCCTGCCTGCCGGCGCATGCCCTTGGAGAACGAACTTATTTTCTGCGTGCCGGGGAGGCGGAATGCCACCATCAGCCGTTCGAAGACCTCGTCGTCCCAGGAAGGCGTGTAGCCCCTGTAAAAGTCGCGCATGGTAAAGAGTGTGGCCTGCGGCAGGAAATACGGATCCTCCGCCAGCAGGAATGTTTCCGCTTTACGACCGGCGTTTTCCCACACATCTTCGCCGCCGAGCCGGACGCTGCCCGCGTCAGGACGGTATATACCGGCCATGCACCGCAGCAGCGTCGTCTTGCCGGCGCCGTTGTATCCAATCAGGCCGCAGACCGCACCGGTTTCGCACACAAAGGAGATGTCCTCCAGTACGGTCTTGCCAAAATACCCTTTACTAAGGCCCGTAATCTCTATCATGCGGTGCGCCGCGAGCGCAACCACAACAGCAAGAGCAGCAGGATGGCCGCCAGCGCCGCCAGACCTATGACGAGGCCCAGAGCCAGCGTCTTCGATATGCCGCCGGAGTCGCTGCTGTCTGTCGCAGCGCTATCCGCCAGGCTCCCGTCACTGCCTGCGTTGTCCGTCAGGACGTTGCTGCTTGACAGCGGTACATCCGCGTTTTCAATTGTGGTATCCGCGCTTTCAACTGCGCTGCCCGTGGCGGCGGTGGTAGTCTCTGTTGTGCTGCCCGTGCTGTTGCCGGAACTGTATGTCCCGCTACCGTAGTAGTATGTGCCGCTACCCGCGCTGCTGCTACCGGTGCTACCGGTTCCGGTACTGCCGCTGCCGGTTCCGGTGCTACCGGTCGAACCGCTCCCGGTGCCGGTGCCCGAACTACCGGAGTCACCTGTGCCGGAGCCCGAACCACTGCCGGAGCCCGAACCTCCCGAGTCTCCTGTGTCCGAACCGCTGCCGGAGTCTCCCGTACCCGAATCACCAGAATCGCCGGAGTCTCCCGAACCCGAATCACCGGAATCGCTGCCTTTAAGCGCGTCGATGGCTGCCGCGACTTCCTCGGCTGTTGCGTCGGGGTTCTGGATTACGGCAATTGCCGCCGCCTTCACCTCGTCGCTGGCGTCTGTCGTCTCGAGCAGGTCGGCAATCAGAATCTTGTTGTCCGCCGGGCTTCTGTACGGATAGGCCCAGACTTCCCAGGCGAGCGTCTCGCCCTCCATCGCCTCTTTCGCCGTCACGGTAAAGCTGCCGTCCCCGTTGTTTGTGAGAACATAGCCCGCCGCGTCAAACGTCGCTATGTTGGCCGCCGTGACGAGAGAGTTCACGTGCGTCGCCGCGTACATCGTGTAGAACGTGTGCGAGTGAATCGTAAAGTAGCCGGCACTTCCCACCGCCACGTCATCGTGCGTGAAGCGCAGGAAGTTCATCGAGCGGATAAGCGGAATGCCGGAAATCTTGTATGTCACGCTCGCGGGCGTATCCGCCGTTCCGACCGTCTCCGCCGTCTTCTCCAGCGCCAGGCCCGTCGGCTGCGTTGTCGCTATGTCGTAGGTCAGGTACGCGTTTTGCGGATTTTCTACGCCGCTTTCCACAAGGCCGTCTATCAACCTCGAGAAGTTGACAGGCGTGACCTTCAGGGCGGAACCCGCCTGCGCCGTCGTGGTGCCCGCCTTGTCGCGCATCTGAATGATAATCGTATTCGGATCGTCCGGATCCACGCTTACCGTCGTATCCTTGTTTGCCGTCTTGTACGTAATGTTCAGCGATGCCAGCAGCGCATCCGCGTCGGTTATCTCCACGGGCCCGCTGAACGTCAGCGCCAGGTTCTGCGTGGAGACCCCGCCGCCGGTTCCGTTGTCGCCTATGAGAGAAGTCGGGTCGAGCGTCTGTGTAATCTCCGCAAAACCGTTGTTTGCGTCAAAACTGCTATCCCACACGCGGTAGCCCATCAGATACAGCGACGGGTATTCCTTCAGCGTGATGCTCATACCCTTGACCCAGTAGGACAGCTGCCCGGTCTGGTGGTTCGTCCAGGACGATTGACCCAAGAGCAGGCGCAGCGTCTGGTGCGTGTCCAGCTCGTCCTTATTCGACGTCTTGGTCTGCGACGAGAGCGTCGCAATCATCGGAACGACCGCCGTATAGGATTCTTCCGTATCGTAGCAGTACCGCGCGTTGAAAAGGCCGCCCTCCGGATCGTTGAAATTGGTGGCGTAGTTGTCTGTCGCGATGAACGAGACTTTCGCCACGCGATCCAAGCTCACGCCCGCGTAGGTCTTGATAATCTCTTCGAGGGTCGGGCCGTATCCTGAGTAATAGGAGTCCGTGGCCCCGCCGTGCGACTGCGCCGAATAGGTGCGTACGGACGCCGAGGACAGCGCGTTCAGATCCTCCGCCGTCACGACTATAGGCTCGCCGCCGTCCACCGTAATCGTCAGCGTATAGGAATTCACCCCGTAAGTGAGGCGCAGCGCGTTGCTCGTAACGCCGTCCACGGTGGCCGTGATATACACGCGGCCCGTAGAGCGAACGGTAAGCTCGCTTCCGTCGAGGCTTACATCCTCCGCGGGCACCAGCGTGCCGCTGCCCGTCCCGAGCGCCCACGTGACATCCTTGCCCGTAAGGTCAAAGGCCGCCGCGTCCTGATCCTTCCCGGCCAGCGTCAGCGCGCCGTTTGCATATTCCTCATCCAGGTCCACAACGATAGGATCCATCGTCCGCTCATCCAGAACCAGCCAGGTCTCCGGCGCCCCCGCAAGCGTAAGCGTAGCAAGCGACGCCTCCTCCTCCTCGTCGTCGAGAACTTCAATTCCTGTGCCGGTCTCCGGCTCCGCGAGCTCAGTCGCGCTCTCAGACGTAGTCTCGTCGGCGTATGCCAGCGTCGGCATTGCCATAGTTACGAGCAGCAACGCCACAAGCAGCAACGCCCAAATCCGCGCCCCCGCATTTTTCGTTATCCGGTTCTTCATAACACTCTCCCTTTTCTTAATAACAAAAACAACGAATTCTATAATCAAATGGATAAAAAGATATCCATGCGTATGCACTCTCCGCCCGTCTCCTGCCTGTAGCCGCCGTACAGGCCGTCCAGATTTCCGAGGCCGGCAATGAAGGGGCCCTTGTTGTTTTTGACCACGCCCACTTCACTCGCCACGCCGAGCGCTTCCAGTGCCGCGTTCAGTTGGTTGTAGCTGACATAGTCTTCGCTTTCATGTTCATGTGCCGGAAGCAAGGGGTATCCGTTTTTCGAAAACGCGAGTACAGGCCTGCTGCCCGTAATGGCTACTGCGTCCCTCGTCAGCACGTAGCACGCCTCCGGCCTGGCCGGCGCTTCCGCGAAGTACGACAGATCGGGAATCTCGCCGTAAAGCTCCCCCGCATCCTCCGGAACATATGCCTCCCCGGACCGGCCGTACAAAAGTGCGCGTCCGCTCAGCGCGTCCAGCCCCACCTGCTCCTGCAGGAACCAGCCAAAGTCCAGCCCCTCGTAATAGTCAATCCAGCCGCCGATTACCATGCCCTCCGTACTCGCCTTGTCGCCTATCGTGCCGAAATACCCGCCCGAAACGTGCTCCGGAAACGTCGCGGCTAATTGCTCCAGATTGGCCGCGGTATAGGTCAGAACGCTAATAGGCGTACTGTCTTCCGCGGCGCCCGCTGCAAAGACCCGGATAGTGAGAACCGGTTCCTGTGCGTCCCCGCCTCCGTCCGCGTGAAAATCGTAACGGGGGTCTTCACTTCTCGTGCCGACAATCAGCTTTGTGACGTCGGCGACAGCATATACCTCATCTCCTGCCGGCAAGCAGAGCAGCAAGGGCCCTCCCGCGTTTCCGGCGCTTGCGTCATAGCCCGCCGCGTCCGCGGACCGCACCAAAGGCACCGCGTCAAACACGCCAAAGGCGAGCATTGCGCGATGGCCTTCTTCGGCAGAGACCAAATCGGTCAGTAAAACCTCACCGGCCGGCTGCGTACCGCTATCCGTAAACCAGTACACACGGGCATCCTCGTCCGCGTCCGCCGCGCCGCAGAGCCCAAGGAAAACCGCCAGGTCGAGGCCCGCAAGTTCCGCCGTACCCGCGCCGGCCGGAAGAGCGCACATCTCATGGATGCCCAGACCGGTCGCGTATAGCTCATCGGTCGACAGGTACAGGGAGGCAAGGGTCTCCAAATCCCGAACCGAATAAATCTGCCGTTCGCCTATCGTATCGCCCGTAATGATTAACGGCTCGTACAGAAGCCCGCCGTCTGCATATGGAGAGTCCCCCTCCCCTACATAGCTTTCATGCATGCCAAGCCGAAAGGAAGCATCCTCCGGACCCTCCGTCCGCGTAGCTTCCATAGTTTTTTCTACAAAGGGAGAGGTTGTTTCCGCTGCCGCCTGCGCCGCGCACCCGTACGCCGCGAGCGTAAACGCTGCGACTACAAATCCCAGAACTATACACAAAAAATATCTGCTTTTCCCAAAAGCGATTTTCATACACTCTCCCTATTCATGACCGTAATTAAATGACTGTGCGCTTCTATAGAAAAAAAGTAGTTGCGAGAATTCTATCGGCAGAGAAAAGAAAAATCTGTTCTGATTAGAACAGTCAAATGATTTTTATTTCTCTATTATTAGGGAAAGCGAAGATCAAATGCGCTGCGGCAGGAGAGGCCAAATGCACAAGTTATTATTCCGAAAAAAAGTCAAACGGGGCTGCCATGCCCTCCTGCTTTCGGTCGTTGTTCTGCTCTCTTTCGTCACGCCTGCCTATGCCTATTTCAATCTTCCGGGCGTTGCCATTTCCGTTTCGCAGGGCTCGGTAACGATGACGAGCGGGCAGAGCGCGTCTATAAGCGTCAGCGTTTCGCCTGCCTCCGAGGCCCAGCTGCCCGGCTGCGGAATGCCGGAATGTCCGCAAAGCTGCGATGAATTCGGCGCGGAAATCGGCATCACCTGTCAGGACCCCAACGGTTGGTGCACCTGCGGCGGGTCCACCTATCAAACCTTCACGACGCAGGTATCGGCAGTGTCGCAAAACTCCTCCATCGCGCAGGCGAGCTACAGCGGCGGCGTGCTGAGCATCACGGGTGTATCCCCTGGCACCACAACCATCACGATTAACGCGATGCTCGAAAAACACGTGCCGAGCTCTACGAGCATTTCCGTTACCGTGACAGCGCCTGCCGGCCCCTCTTCCGGAGATACGGGCAGCAGCAGCGGTTCCGGCACGTCTGCCACACCTGTCACGCCCACCCAGAGCGCCAAGACCGAGGTAACGAACACCGCCACAGACACCACGCAAAAAACGGAGAAGAAAAGCGTAACCGCGGACGCAGGCGAAGAAACAAGCAGCGGCTCGATTCAAAACAGTCAGACCGCCTCTGCTATCGAAAGCACGGAAGAAGCAATCACCTCGGACGGATCGCTCGCTGTTCCTCTTTCCGCCGGCAATACAGACAGCGGCAAAGGCACCGGCGCGCTCGTCCCCGTAATCACCATCCTCGCGATTGTAGTCGCGGCACTGGCCGCAGCAGTCCTACGCCTCGCCCGCAAGAAAAAATAACCAGCAGCCCCCACGCCCCCGTATTAGCGCAGCAAGTACAATACGCCTATTACCGAAAACATAATAACCAAGGCGAGAAAGACCAGCGCGAGCAGTGTGATGATTTGCCGCGCCTTCTTAGTCCTGGCCTTACCCTGTAACTGCCGGAATACATAGAAGCCGCCAATCGCTTCCAACAGCGGAATACCAATTATAAACTGCTTGGAGGTGTTTACTAAGAACAACAGCAATAGCAGTAGCAACAACGCCATAAGCCCGTATAACAAGGATATACGCAATACGTGTTTCATTCCGCCTTTATCTCCTCCAGAAATGACTGAACCTTCTCAAATACGCCATCTGCACTGAAGATGTGGTCATGTAGCACAGAGTCCAGTTCCACCAATTCGGTATCACCCGAAAAAATCGCTGAAAGCCTCTCGGAGGAAGCGAACGGAATTGCCTCATCTGCGTGCGACGCGAAAACCAATACCGGGCATGTCACATCCGGCGCATATTCATCGGACGGGAACTTCTGTTTTATCAGGAGCTTTAAGGGGCTGTGAAATATGGGCAGCATATTGTTATACATATCAAATCCGTTTGCATAAGGCGCAGCAAGTATAAGACCTGCCACAGGGCGGTGTGCTGCAAGGTATACAGCGCAGCCGGTACCCAGGCTATAGCCCATAACCACGATACGTTCCGTATCCACGGCAGGCAAAGTGACAGCATAGTCGAAAATGGCAAGCGCTTCCTCATACATGTTCATGTAGTTTGCGCTTCCGTCGTTCAAACCATATCCCTCATAATCCACATACAAGTAGCTGTATCCGGAAAAATACTGCCATTGGTTCTGTTCAAGCCGGTTGCGCATATTCCTGTAAGACACCTCCCCGTTTCCGCCGAAGTAAATCAGTAGCGGCGCGGTTTCGTCCATACCCCGATACAGCATGCCGTGGTACGTTTTGCCGTTTTCTGCGGTAAACGCCACCTCGCTGTAGCCAGGTTCCCCCAGCAGAATCTCTCTGCTTTCCTCGTCCTTGACATTGTAAAAGAACATGTCGTCCTGGACGGCGTATATGAGCCCGCTGACCGAAATGAGCAAAGTAAGAACGCATAACAGTACGGAGCAGAACTTCTTCAGCCACTGCTGTACTTGGATTTTTCGAGAGGCGCCGTAGCCAATTGCACGAACAGCAAGATGAAACACTACTATAATTCCGGCCACCACAAGCGCTTGAACGGCAAGCAAACCCAACCCGAACCAAACAAAAATCCCAACCAGCCCCAGGGCCGCCGCAGCAAACGTCATAAACCAAAGTGTGTATTTAGTTTTCCCTGTTTCAGAATTCACTACGCATTACCAACTTATTGCCATCCCCTTTTTTCTATCCAGACCCGGGCGCCTTCTAAGCGGTAGCCTTGAGACATTCTCCCTGTAAAAAGATTTTATTACGGTATTCCGGCGGCCGCAAGCGCGATTGAAAGAAACGATTCGCGAACAGGGGGCGCCGCTGGATTGCCGGAACGAGTCCGGCAATGACGGTGCGGCGTGCGTGGGGCCGTGCCGGCATATCCATAATATTCCACGGGCAGAATTACAGATAGTCTGTAGATTTCGCGAGCAATTCTACAGACTATCTGCAGATTTGACCAGATTGAAGCGAAAATCTACGAAAATCCACAGACTACTTGCAGTTTTGACCAACGGGCGCTTGCAGCCGCCGCCTGACCTGGCACGGGACCTTTTGCGGGGGAGACCCCGTACCTGACGGCGGCCGCAAGCGCTTATGCGAGAAACGATTCGAAGCAGTTTTGCAGGTTGTGCGGTAGACAGCGGCAGGAAAAGCCTTGCTTCTGCGCTCACCTATACCCTTACAGCGTCTTGAGAATTTTTATCGTTTTTTCTATCCAAGCCCGGGCGCCTTCTAAGCGGTAGCCTTGGAAGCCGGCTTTTTTTAAGACGGCGGCAATTTCTTTGTTGCTTACCTTGAGGTTAATCAGGTCCGTAACCGTGCCGCGTTCGGCAGCTATTTCCTTAATATAATCGAGGTACGTGCCGACATAGCCGAAACTGGTGGCGTACAGCTCTGGATCCGCAACCGCCTGTTCCACCATTTCCTCCGTATCTTCGTAGAAGAGGCTGCGGCCGTTGTCGTAAAGCGGGTAAAAAGACTCCCCTTTCGCGTCCATCCTTATAGCGATATTAGACAGATGCCGGTCATCCTGCCGCGTGACGAAGTCCAGCAGGAGCATACGGGCTATGTCGTCCTTGTACTGCGGGCGAACGGAAACCAGATTCTGATACTCGTTATCCGAACGCGGTCCGTCAAACAACCGGCGGAAGTGCACGATATATTCCGTAGAAAAGCCGAATAGAAAAGCAGAAAAAACCGCATCTGTATCCACGCGATAAGCGGGACAGCAGGGAACGCCGAGTTTCTGCGCAAGCAGGTAAACAGCGACCTCAGACTCCACGTCTGTGGAAAGCGGACTGATGCGCTGTTTATATATGCCGTACTGCCCTTTGTAAACGCCGTAGCGTTTGATGTTATACCCTTCCGGCGTATCTATGCTGTCACCCGCGAGGTCTATCCGCCGGTGAAACACGGAATCAAACACGGCGGTCATGGCCGCATCCAATTCTTCGTCCTTGCTACCCGCTATCCACAGCAGGTCTTTCGGGTGCATGCCCCTTGTGATTTCCGCAATCTTGAGAACGTCGTAGTTTGACAAACCGCAGCGGAATAAAATCCGCTCGATATCCCGCCGGTCGCGGCTGACGATACGCTCGGACAAAAACTCCGCAAACTGCTCGGGCGACCAGGACTTAGCACCACGCGTATAGAGCGCCACGACTTCATTGTATTCGGGTTGCACGAACGCAACACCATTCGCAGCGTCTATCGTTCCGATAACGGCCTTATCCCACTTCAAAAAGCGCCGGGAAGCCGCGATGCGTCCGTCGGCGGGCTTCCTGGCATTGGCCGGAATCCTGTATGCCTTGCCGTCCTTCACGGCGCCAGGCACCTTACCCTCCCGGCAAAGCACCCGCACGCGCCGGTCGGATATCTTCCATTTTTCGGCCGCCTGTTTTACGCTGATGTAACCCATGAAAATCACTCCTTGTTCCTGGTCAAATTACACCACACATTCGGAACAATGTCAACAATGCATTATTCCGAATCTCCGTCGGCTCGTCTCACCAAAAAAAAAGCGGTGGCATCCGGACTTGCCGGATGCCGCCTGCTTCACACCTCTTTAGTTCCTTTTATACACGGACCTGGTTTTGCTCCGCTTTCTTCTTGCCCGTCGAGAAGGTCATAAGGACTACCTGTACCACGGCAATCACCGCGTGCACCACCGTCCATACGTCTATGTAGACCATGGGCTTGGTCATGTCCTCGGTGAGCAGGAACAGCATGACGGCTATGACGGCCGCGAGGAGGATGACCAGCCTGGGCGGTAAGCGCCTGTGCTTTTCACTCTCATTGTCCTCGTCCTCTTCCTCCTTGCGCTTGACAAGGTAGGCCACGAGCATCACGAGGCCGGCGAGTACGCCGAGCGCGGTTAGGATGAGGTTTACGAGCGCCCAGTGCGCCACGTCCTTATTGGCACGGGACGTATCCGGATCCGCAACCGTGGTTACGTCCTCCTCCACCGGATCGGCGCCCGGACCTGCCGGCGCAACCGTATCATCCGGCGTGGCCGCAAGCGGCGTCTCCGTAGGCGTAATGATAATCGGATCGGGGTCGGGGTCGGGGTCGGGGGTAACCGGCGGCACGGGGTTGGGCGTGTAGGTGGCCACCACGTAGATGTCGGCGGTAATGTTGTTAAAGGCCGTGCTCCAACCGGCGAACGTATAGCCCGCGCGGGTTTGCGCGCCGGGGTCGGTCGCGCTGCCGCCGTAGAAGATGCCCGGCTGCACGCTGATTATGCGCGCGTCCCAATCCACAAACGTGACCGTGTAGGTTTGCGCCACGTAGAACAGACGCAGCACCAGCGTGCCGTCGCCCCGCACGTAGTCCGCGGCAATCGTGCCGGCATAGGACGGGTTAAGCGCGTAGCCAGGGTAGGTCTTCGAAGTGGCCAGCACCCACTGGTTCGTAGTGCCGGTGTTATAATCCGTATCGGTCAGCGTGACCGTGGTGCCCTGCACCAGATAGTGCTCGACCGTGTAGGGAACGCCGGAGAGCGGCGTCCACTGCGCCAAATACGTGCGGTCGGACTTAACCGCGCTGTCCAGCGTCTGGTTCCAGCCGGAGAAGGTGTAGCCCGGATAGTGCGCCGTGGTGGGATCCACGCTCACGGCCGGCGTGCTCGTGCCCCAGTCAATGCCGCTGTGAATATCGCCGGCACTGCTCCAGGTGCCCTGGTCGCCCGGCAGATACGTGACGGTGTACTGCGCCTTGAAATAGACTTTCAGGTGTAAGCTCCCGTCACCTGCTATGGTCCCGGAAAGCACGTTGTTCGTATTCGCGCTGTCGAAGACGTAACGCTCCGTCGTATTGTAGTCGCTCGGTGCCACAACCGTGGCTGTCGTGTCCGTCGTGCCGTAACCGTTATAACTCGCGAACGGGATGACCGGGTATGTCCCGTCTTGCAAACTCTGATAATAGATGTCTATCACATAATGCGTGTTGCTGTTGGCCGTCCACGACCCCACGAGCTGCACGTCCGCGTTGGGCATGGTGAAGCTCGTGGCTGTGCTGCCGTTGTAGTCCCAGCCGTGGAAGGTGTAGCCGGCCAGCGTGGGCGCCGCGGCTACCGTTACATTGGCGCCAAATGCTACGCCCGCCTGCGTGGTGGGCACAGCCGGCGCGCCGGACGGAACCGTCCCCGTGTAGGCGTACGTCACGTCGTGCCGGTTCACGGTGTAGTAGAGCTTGAGCACCAGGCTGCCGTCCCCGAGCACGGCGCCGCTGCTCACCTCCACATCCGAACCGCTGCTGTAGTCGGGCGCGTAGGTGTATCCGGTATAAATGGTCTTGGGCACCGCCGTAACTGTGTAGCCCGTGGTCCCGTAGAAGGTCTCCGGGCCGTCCTTAAGCGTCGCGGTGCCGGCGCCGTCCACCCAGTAGTGCTCCACACTGTAGACCGTGGTGCCGGCCGTCCAGATGGCGTAGAGCGTCACGGTGGACGTGTACGGATCCGGATTGTACTTATAGCTCGTGCTGTTGCCGTATACCACACTGCCCGTGGGACTCGTGGCCCAGCCCTGGAAGTTGTGGCCGGCCTTCACGTAGCCGTTCGCGGTGAGGTTCTTCGTCTCGTTGTAGTTATAGCTCTGGTCGGCCATGGTGCCGGAATAGCCGGTCGTGTTGGCGTCAAACACCACCTTGCCGGTCTTGGCCGACCACTTGGCGTAGATAGTCTTGCCGCCCGCGGGCATGGTCGCGCTACCCACGGCAGTAGTGCAGACCGCGTCCAGATACCAGCCGCTGAAGTCGTAGCCCGTAAGCGTGGGCGCGTTGGCGTTGGTGGCCACATCCGTGTAATGCGCGGCGGTGTCTATCCGCGCGTCGGTCTTGACAGACTCGCTCGCCACGCCGCTGTTGCGGCTCGCGCTCACGGTCGCGTCCACCGGCTCGTTCAGGTTGTAGGTAAGCGTCTGATCCTCCGCTTCCCAGATACCGGAGAGCGTAATCACGTAATTGCCCGTCGCGGCGTTATAGCCGGCGGCGCTTGCCACGGTGGCTACCGCAACATTGCCGCTGTACTCGGTCCCGCCTATCGTCCAGCCCACGAAGGCATAGCCCGACCCGGAGGCGGAAGCGTCCTGCGCCACGGTAAAGCTGTTGGGCGTGCCGGCCGTGCCGTAGTAGTAGGAACCGCTGTCCGTCGGCAGAATGGAAGCGCCTATGGGCGCGGTGCCGTAGTCGTAGACGATCTTATAGACGTTCGGCGCGAAATTCGCCGTGAAGGTCTGGCTGAGGGTAACCGTGGCCGGGAAGACCGGCGTCCAGCTTGTGAAATGGTAGCCGGCGTCCGGCACTATGGCAGACCCGGTCGGTGGCCAGGCCGTGTTCCATGCGGTGTCAATGGCAACCCCCGTCACCGTTTTCGCGCCGCCGGATATGGCGCCGTTCGCACCGGCTACGAACCGCAGCTCGTACTGCTTGGTCTGCCAGACCGCGTAAAGATCCACGTCGGTAGAACCCGTGTCGGGTATCGCCTGTCCCAGCGCATAGACCACTGTCGTGCCGGAGGGCGAGGTGTCCCAACCCAGAAGTTCCTTCTTATCGTGTGAGAAGATGGCCGTCGCGTAGGCGTAGCCAGTGGTCTGATTCTTCGGATAGTAATAGGAAATCGCCGAAGCCGCAGAAGTTGTGCCCGTATAGACGGCGTCCGTAATCACAGGGTTGTACCGGTAGCGCACGGAGTCGGACTTCTTGCCGTAGAAGGCTACGAGCTTCGTGTCACCCGTCATTACGTGCACGTTATAGGCGTAGGAAAGCACAGCGCCGGGCTGCGGAATCCAACTCACGCCGTCGGCGTCGCGGATGTAGGCGTTCCAACCGTAGAAAACATAGTCCTCGCCGCCCACAATCTTGGTGAGGTTCGAGCCGTCCAGCACGCGCGCGCGCTCGTTGAGCACGTAGGTCTTGGAATCCGTCGGGGGCGTGCCCGTGCCGCCGTTCGCGTCATATTCCACGGTAAAGCCGGTGGTCTCCCACGTGGCGTAGAGATTCAAATCCGAGGTCACGGCCTGCCCGCCAAAACCGAAGTAGGACGGCCACGTGCCGGCAACCAGCCAGACCCAGCCGATAAACTCGCCCTTGCCTTCCACGGCCTGACCCACATAATAGATGCCCGGGTCGTTTATAGTGTCGCCCTCTCCAACCTTTATGGCCGACCCGGAAATGGGCGTAGTGCTGCCGAGGCCGTCGTAGAAGCGCACCGTGTACTTGGCGGGCGTCCACTTGGCAAAGAGCGTCAGCGCAATGGTGGAACCGGCGCCGGCTGCGGGTAGCGTGGGAATGGGTACAGTGGTGAAGGAAAACTCACTGCCCGCGGAATAGTCCGGCTTGGTGTACCAGCCGGCAAACTCGTAGCCTGCGCGCGCAGGCGTGCCGGGGTTGTAGGCCGCCAGACTCTCGCCGTACTTGATGCCTGAGACATAGCCACCGTAGACAGTGGTCGTCACAGCCTTGCCGTTCAGCGTGGATGGCAGCGCGCCCGTGGCGCCGCCCATGTCGAACGCGAGCGCGTAGGGGTTCCGTGCATACAGGAAGAATATGTACTGCAGGACGTCGCCACTAGTGGAGCCGTGGTCTGTGTTGTCGGAAAAGTGCTGGATTCCGTTTGAGAGCCTGCCTGCATGCAGGTAGGAGGAGTAGTTGTTGGGTGGAACGGTATACTGCCAGCTCACACCTTCGAGCGCCGCAAACTGCGCTTTCTGGTTGCTCGTCTGGTATCCGTTTTGTCCATAGGAAAGCTCATAGTACTGGCCATCGTAGGTTATGTACTGCGGCCAGTAGATGGCATTTTGCGTTATGGTGTAAGAATCCACGGCGGTAATGTCCGTGAAGGTAATCCCGGTCGTGTCGCCTATGTACTCCACGTAGTAGAGGCGGGAATGCGCAATGCTGCTGGAGTTCGTTGCCTGCCAGACAGGCGCCATGGTCAGGACGTAGGGTCCATCGTTCGAGTAGGTGGCCGTACCGCCGTCACGCTCGGCCGCCGCGCACATCCAGTCGTAGACTATGGTCACGTCGTTGTGCGGGGTGCCGTTCCAGTTACCTATATTCCAGCCATAGAGCTTCTTGCCCGTAGTGGTGGTAAGCGCCTCCGCAAACATGGGCCACTTGTCTGCAATATTGTCTTCGTACTTGGCGGTAAAGCTGTACTTGTTCGTGGCAGACCCGTACTGATAAGAGATGCCGCCGCGGGTAATATAGCCGCCCGTGTCGTTCTCGTCCGTTGCGCCGGTGTCCTCGTTATCCACAGCGACTCTGCCCACCTTCATATCGAACTGGAAGGTATACTCCCGGCGCGTAAAGTAGACGTTCACCACCGTGGTGCCGTTGCCGGCAAGCGCCGGCGAGATGGTCTTGTAGTACTCCGCGTAGTGGATGTCCTGCGTGAGGGACGCGTTGTTATTGGCCACTACCGTTTTATACGGGAACGGGAATGCGGTGCTTAACGCCGTGTTCCAGTACGTGCTGTCATAGTTCGGTGTCTGCCCGGCATCCATGGCCAGCGCGCTGCCCGCTGCCACCGGGTAGGTGTTGTAGTAATCATAGTCCGCCGCGCCGGAAGCGGTGGCGGGGTCCCCGGCAGTGCGGCCGAGGTTCGCCTTCTCCACCCAGTAGACCACGGTATAGCCCACGTTGTTCGCCTGCCAGATGGCGTAGAGCGTTGTGTCGGCCGTGACGGGCGTAGGGCTGGTCGTGTCGGAGAACTGAAACTCCTTGGTTGCGCTGTCCGCCGGCAGAGCCGCAGGGTCTGTAGACCAGTAGCAGAAAGTGTAGCCCGGACGCGTGGGATCGGCCGGCCGGTCTATGAACTCACCCGAGACAGGGAACTTAGGATCAACCGAACTACCGCCCTGCGAGTTAAAGAGCACCAGCTTGGCCGGCGAGAACTTGGGGACAAAGGTCGTGTCCCGCGTAACCGTCACCGTGCCGAAGCTTACGGGATTCTGCGCCGCGTCACCCTCCTGATACCAGTACATGAGGCGCTGGCCGTCGGGCACGTTTACGTAGGCGCTCACCTGATCCGCGTCCGGCCCGGCAAAGGTGTAGCTCCGCTTGTCCACGTCCTTGTAATCCGGATCCATATAAATGTAGCGCGTCTGGAATACCGTGCCGACTTCATTCTTGAAGCTGATCAGGTAGCGGTCCGTAAAGACGGCGTAGAGCACCACGTCGCCGGAGACATAGTCTATGTCCCCCGAACCGGACCCGGCAAACCCCCAGAAGTCCGTGCGGGTATAGTCCCCGCCCGGCGCGCCCCCGTTGTTCGGGTCGTAAATGGACCAGCCCCGGAACGTCACCATGTCGGCCGGCACACTCGGCGGTGTCGGCTCGGTTACGGGATCCCCCTCCTCTATGGACATTACGCCGCCCGTGCCCACAGGCGTATACAGCGTCCAGTCGGCCGGGTTTGTAGACCCGCCCGAGTCCAGAACAAAGGTAACATTGTGAGCTGCGAGTGGAGAAATATCGTCCGCTTGCGCGACTATGGCCGCGCCGCCCCCCGGTATCAATACCAGTGACATGACAAATACCAGCGTAAACGCCAATATCCGTCTCCGCAGTATGCGGAAATTAAAGTTCGTGTTCATTCCATACCCCTTCAGAACGTCCCCCGGGAACACACTTAATAACTCCTATATTCACAAATTACGCTGTGAAACCTTAAATGTCAAGCACTATTTTTTAGAATCTTCAAAAACTTTCACATTCTAAAACTTTAACTTTTTGAACCCGTGCGCCTTATTGTTTACAAACTAAACCTTTTACATTTTGTACAATTCCCAACGATGCTCCTCCACGCGGTATTTCAGCTCGTACCGCCGCTGCAGTCCGCGGATTACGCTCTGACACGTAAAGACCAGCGCCCGCACCCCGGCCAGCCGCGTCTCCTCGGTCTGCAAAATCTTCTCGACCTGAATCACCTCCTCCCGGCCGTCCTCTCCGGCTACGCGAAAACGGTGCGGACGGATTTGGCCCCGCCGCTGAAACGATGCCAGCATCTCGATTTCCTTGGCCAGCACCTTCACAGCGAGTACCCGCCCATCATGAGATAGTTCCCGTCGTTCACGCCGCCCAGCATGGGCGCCAGGTTCGTGTTGGCGAACACGCCGCGCGTAAGGGCCTTCTCGCCGTAGCGCCCGCGAATCCGGTCCACAGCCGCGTCCAGCGCCTGGAGTTTCTCGCGGTCCGCCCTATCGAACAGCGAGGTCTGCCGCACCGCCGTAGCGGGCGTGAGCGTCCCCAGATGCACCCCGAGCTGCCGCACCGCCTCGCCGCGCCACATCTCGCGAAACAGCGCGCAGGCCGCCTCGTATATCTCGCTCGTGGCGCCCATGGACGCGGCATACTTCTTCTGGTGCCGATACCAGAACAGGTCGCTGTTCCTTATGGTCACGCAGCACACCGACGCGCACGCACCCAGCTTCCGCAGCCGTGTCCCCACGCGCTCGCAGATGGCCAGCAGCACCTCCTGTGCCTCCTTCTCCGTGGTCACATCGTAGGGGATGGTGGTCGCGTTCCCCACGCCCTTCTGCGCCACGCTGCTGTTCGGGTCCACCGGCGCGTCGTCTATCCCGTTCGCGTACTGCCACACCAGCGTTCCGTGCACGGGCTTAAGCACCACCCGCAAAAGCGCCGGGTCCGTGTGCGCCAGCTCGCCTATGGTCCGGATGTTCATGGCCGTAAGCTTCCGCTTCGTGGCCCGCCCCACGAAGAACAGCTCGCCTACCGGCAGCGGCCACAGCTTCTCCTCAATCTCGTGCGGCCACAGCGTGTGCACCCGGTCCGGTTTCTGAAGCTCCGAGCCCATCTTGGCCAGCAGCTTGTTGACCGAGACGCCAATGTTCACCGTAAAACCCAGCTCGTCTTTTATCCGGTCCTTTATTTCGTGCGCCACGTCTGTCGGGTCGCCACAGAGCCGCACGCTGTCCGTAAAGTCCAGCCAGCTCTCGTCCACAGAATAGCGCTCAATCCGGTCCGAGTACTCCGATAAAATCCGGTGCATGGCCTCCGAGCACTTGAGGTACAGGTCGTAATCCGGCGGCAGCACCACCAGCCCCGGGCAGCGCGCCCGCGCCTCCATAAGGCTCTCGCCCGTCCCGATCCCGTACTTCTTGGCCGGAATGGACTTGGTCAATATAATCCCGTGCCGGCTCGCCGGATCCCCCGCGATAACCGCCGGCACCGTTCGCACATCCAGCGGATACCCCCGCTCCAGCAGATCCACCGCCGTCCACGAAAGATAAGCGCTGTTCGCATCAACATGAAAAACTACCCGCCGCATAAAAAAAACCTCCGCCGAAACCCGACAGAGGCATTATACCAGACAAAGAACAAAAGTTCAATACATATTTTCTTTTTCAAAATATTCCGAATCCCCGCACCCAAAGGACAAAATTTCAGGTTATGCACGGTTAGAGAAAGCTAACTTGGGCGAATCGGGGCATATTCCTCCTTTGATATGGGGGCGCACCCAATTTCTGGAACTAAAATCGTGCATAAGTTGAAATTTTGGCCACTTGGGCATTTACCACATTTTTTTGCGAATCAGTCCGAATTATTGAGTGAGAGAATGCTTAAATCTGTTTTGGGTGGGTAATATCATTCTGATGGAATAGGACGTCTTGCAGGACGTGTTTTATGGGGGATTATATTATGGAGACTGAAATCATTAGAAATTTAAGGAGCCTGGCCATAGCCAAGGCTTACTCGCCGGAAGCGGCGGAATACGTTGGAGAAGCGCTGGACTACCCTTCCGACAAGGTCAAGTGCAAGGCGCTTTGGGTGCTCGGCGAAATGGGCCTGCGCCGTCCGGATGTCGTGGCGCCTTACGTGCCGGCGGTTGCCGCACTGCTGTCGAACAAGGACAGCGCCGTGCGTGAGCGCGCCGTAAACGCCCTGGGCCGGATCGGCCGCTCGGATTTCTCGCTGATAGAGCCCTACTGGCAGAAGCTGTTCGACTACGCGCAAGACGAGGCGCCCAACGTCCGCTTTATGTTCATCTGGGCGTCCGAGAATATCGCGACCACCAACCCGCAGCTATACGGGAGCCGCATGGACGTCTTCGCCCGGCTGCTCAACGACACGGACCCGCGCGTCCGCATTGAGGCCCCGGAGATTTTCCGGGTCATAGGCAAGCGCATGCCGCAGTTCGTCTTTCCGTACATAGGCAAGCTGAAACACATAGCCACCAACGACACCGGACGCGTAATCCGCATCCACGCCGCCGGCGCCGTAAACACCACAATCAAAAGCCAAATGTCGGACCGCTCGTAAGTCCAATTAAATCCTCCAGGCGATCCCGGTTGCTCCACAGCGTGCAGCCGCCCTCGCCTTCCTTGAACAGTTCGTGGTTCTCGCGGATGGCGCGGAGCAAGGGGGAAGCCAGCGCCTTCCGCAAGTCTGTATCCTTCAGACTCACATCCGAAAACGGCGCGAACGGGCAAGGCGCCAGATCGCCGTTTTCCTGCAGGTAAACGAACCCGCGCCCCGCCGCCAGACACCCGTCGAAGAGCGACTCATCGCCCGGAAAAGCCACGTACACCGCGTCCGGGCAGTCCAAACGCGCCTCGATAAACTCCACAATCCGCTCAATCTGCGCCGCGCTGAGCAGCAAGTCCCGCGTTCCCTCTTCCACGGCCACATACTCAACGTAAACAAACAGCCGGCATCCCTGCTGAATCAAATCTTCCGAAAACCGGTCCGCGAGCGCCTCGTCCAGATTCTCCCGCGTGAGCGTCACGGAAACGCCGTAAGGCAGTCTATTGGCCAATAGCTTTTTCATCCCTGCACGGGCCTGGTCGTATACGCCTGCGCCCCGCCGCGCGTCAGTCTTGTCTCTCTCGCCCTCCAGACTGATGAGCGGAACAATATGCCTGTGCGCGGCGAACCAGTCGGCCATCTCGTCCGTAAGCAAGGTTCCATTGGTGAAGACCATACCAAGTAGGTCCGGCTCTGCGCCGAGCGCCTCCAGCCACGTACGCGAAAGTAGCGGTTCTCCACCGGCGAGAAGCACCATGGACACGCCGAGGTCCTTCGCCTCCGCAAGGATGCCCTGGACTTTCTCTTCAGAAAGTTCACTTTCAGGTGCAAGCCCACGCCCTGCCGAATAGCATCCCCTACAAGTCAGGTTGCAACGCTGTGTGGTGCTGACTATGAGAATCTGCGGCACGGTAACACCTTCCTCGAGTGCCTTGCGCCGACGCTTTCCCGCTTTCTTTAGAAGCGCCGGGAAACGGCGGAACACGGCGGCGGACTCCGGGTACTGCGCGAGTAGCCGCAGGCTCGCCGAAACAGTCATGTGCGTGTTCGCCAGTAGGAGGTCGAGTACGTCTCTTTCACTCTTTCGCATCCTGCACCTCCGGTTTCTTTCCGTAAGTGGTACGGAAGTACTGCATGTGCGCACGTAGTAAATCCAGCGACTCCCTGGCAACCGGATGGTCTGCGTCATAGGGCAGCGCCCGCAGGGACAGCAGGAGCGCCGGCGCGTAGAAAGCCAGCGCAATCATCTGCGGATCCGCCTCCTTCATATATAAAGTCAACCCCCCACTTAAATTTAAGAACTCAATACCACCCATAACTGACCTTATGGTTGTACGCCCCCTGAATGGTTCCGTAGCGTGAAGCTATGTACGCCAGCATGGCCTGGAGCTGGATGTCGTAGTTTCCTATGCACTGCTCCCAGGTCAGGCCCACGTATTTATCATAATAGGTATAGTAAAGCTGGCCGATGCCTTTGTACGGGCCGTTCTCGGCGTACGCGTTCCCGTGGCTTTCCTTCTCAATTATGTAGTTGAGCATTTCTTGATCACTGGCCGCAACGGTCACCGGACTTGTGGTGGATGAGGAACTACCTGCCGTAGACTGCTGGGCCTTCTTTATTTTAATGCTTCGTTCTCCGCTACGAGCGTCTGATTCTGACTGGCGAGCGACTCGTTTTCCGAGGCAAGGGCCTCTATCTGTTCCTGCTGGGCGGCTATGGTCTCGTCCTTCAGCTGGATAATGGCTGCGCTGGATATGGCCGTGTCCGAGTGAAGATTCAGTGTGTCGTACGTAATCTCCAGATTCTCGTGGACCACCTCAAGCTCCTCCTTGGCCGTGGCCAGGTCCGCCTCGGCGGTTTTTAGCTTCTCCTGCGTCTCCTTCAGATCCACATTCGCAGCAAAGAGCAGGACAGCCAGCGCTGCGATAATCACTACGATCGGCATGACGATAAACGTTATCCGTCTTCGTGTGTAGATATTCATATATTTTGCCTCCTTAGTTGAAGCGTTCCTCCTGACGGCGCCGGGCCGTCTAAACCGGTACGGACAGCATCACAGACCCTGGCTCCACCCGGAACCGTACCCCGCCCACACGCGCGGGTTCTCCGTCTATGACCATCTGCATATCCGTTGCGGGTATAAACTCTGCCTCCTCGCACGGATAATGGTACAGGATGCCCTTTAACTTAGGCTCATCCATGTGCTGACCGTCATGATATTTCTTGACTATGGACAGAAAAAACCGGCGCGTCACATTTCTTACCAAAATCACGTCCATTTTCCCATCCCGTATATTTGCAAGAGGCATGCCGTCGAAACCGCCTCCCGAAAACCTACCGTTCGCCACTCCCGCGAGCAGATAGTCCGCTTCTCCCAAGTCCTGCCCGTCCACACGCACCGAAAGCGTTACGGGCTTCATCCGGGCGAGGATTATCCCCACTCCGGCAAAGTACGCCAGCGAGCCCTTAAGCACCGGCCCTTTTATCTCGCCGGCCTTGGTGGCTACCTGGGCGTCAAATCCCATGTTGTACATGTTCAGCGCTACGCCTGTCCTTGGCACGCCGCGCCCTTCCTCCCCGGTATCCGGATCCAGAAGTTCATAGCGTATCACATCTACGGGCGATGCGCTTCCCGCAAGCTGCCTCCCGATGTCCAGGAAGGCTTCCCGATTATCGAAATTACGCACAAAATCATTGCCACTGCCCACAGGTACAACAGCAATTTCCGCTTGCGGAAACCCGTACAGACCGTTTACGACCTCATTTACGGTACCGTCTCCGCCGCACGCGTAGAACCGCATAGGCTCCGCGTCACGCTCGCAACGCTCCCGCACATACTTCTGTGCGTCGTAAGCGTTCATCGTGCGATGTATTTCGTAGTCTACCGACTCTCCCTTAACGGCCTGCAGGATTTGCGGAATCAAGTCTGCCGCTTTACCCTTGCCAGCTGCCGGATTAATCAAAAAAATGTGCTTCATCTTGCCCATTATACAGGGATTCGGCAAATCATACCACTAAAAAACATGGTATTATTAGTTGTATGCTATCAAAAGGAGAACGAAAATGGATGATAGAATTGTGAAGTTAGCTGAAAACTTGGTGAATTATTCTTGCCGGGTCAAGCCGGGGGACAAGGTCCTCATTTCCTTCGAAGGCGAGTGCGCGGTGCCGCTCATCCGCCAGGTGATCAAGGCCGTGTACGCCGCAGGGGGACTGCCGTACACGGAGCAGCGCGACACGCGCATAACCCGCGAGATGCTGCTCGGCATGACCGAGGGGCAGGCGGAATTCCAGAACGACTACAGCCTGTATCAGATGAAGGGCATGGACGCGTACATAGCCGTGCGCGCGGGCTCTAACACCTCCGAGCTGTCCGACGTGCCCTCGGAGCGCATGAACCTGTTCAACCGCATTATGCGCCCCACCCTCGACTACCGCGTGAACCACACGAACTGGGTGGTCCTGCGCTACCCCAACCCCAGCATGGCGCAGCTGGCCGGCATGAGCGGCGAAAAGTTCGAGGACTTCTACTTTGACGTATGCAACCTCGACTACGGCAAGATGTCGCGCGCCATGGACGCCCTCGTCGAGCGCATGAACCGTACGGACCAGGTGCATATCACGGGCCCGGGCACGGACCTGACCTTCTCCATCAAGGACATTCCCGCCATAAAGTGCGCGGGCGAGAAGAACATCCCCGACGGCGAGGTCTACACCGCCCCCGTGCGCGACTCCATGAACGGCACCATTTCCTACAACACCGTCTCCGAGGAGCAGGGTTTCACCTACGAGAACATAGTCTTTACCGTGAAAAACGGCCGGATTGTGGACGCCACCGCGAACGACACCGCGCGGATTAACAAGCTGCTCGACACCGACGAGGGGGCGCGCTACTTCGGCGAGTTCGCCCTGGGCGTGAACCCCTACATCCTCTACCCCATGAAGGACACGCTCTTCGATGAGAAGATTGCGGGTTCCTTCCACCTGACGCCCGGCGCCGCCTACGAGGACGCCTTCAACGGCAATAAATCCGCCGTACACTGGGACCTCGTAAACATCCAGCGCCCGGACTACGGCGGCGGGGAGATCTTCTTCGACGGCGAGCTCGTGCGCATGGACGGCCTGTTCGTAACCGATGACCTGAAGTGCCTCAACCCGGAGAAGCTCAAATGAAGCGCGTCATCCTCATAGTCTTGGACAGCCTCGGCGTGGGCGCCATGCCGGACGCCGCCGCATACGGGGACACCGGCGCAGACACCCTCGGGCACATCTGGCAGTCCTGCCCGGACATGAAATTCCCGCATCTGCGCGCACAGGGATTTGCCAATGTAGACGCCATAACCGCTGCGGCGAATCTGGGCACCACCGCCGCGACCGGCGCTTTCGGCAGGTGCAGCGAGGCATCCAAGGGCAAGGACACCATTACGGGGCACTGGGAGATAGCCGGCCTTCAGACCGACGTACCCTTCCTCACCTTCGAACACTTCCCGGAGGACTTCATCCGCCGGTTCGAGAAGGAAATCGGCCGCGAGGTACTGGGAAACTACCCCGCCTCCGGCACCGTAATTATAGAAGACCTCGGCCCGGAGCACGAGGCCACCGGCAAGCCCATAGTCTACACCAGCCACGACTCCGTGTTTCAGATCGCGGCGTGCACTGACGTGATTCCCCTCGCGCAGCTCTATGAATTCTGTGAGACGGCCCGCGCGCTCTTAACCGGCCCCATCCAGGTGGGCCGCGTCATAGCCCGCCCCTATATAATAGAAGGCGGCAGGCGCGTGCGCACCTCCGACCGGCGCGACTACTCCGTCCCGCCGCCCGAAAAGACCCTGCTCGACATCCTCACGGAGGCGGACCGCGGCGTTACTTCCATAGGCAAGATTCACGACATCTTTTCCGGCTGCGGCACCGGCACGTCCATCCACACGGAGGATAACGCCCACGGCATCCGCGTGACCATAGAAGAGATGAAGAAGGACGGCGCCTCCCTTATCTTTACGAACCTCGTGGACTTCGACTCGAAATACGGCCACCGCCGCGACCCGGCGGGCTACGCAAAGGCCATAGAGGAGTTTGACGCCGCCCTGCCGGAGATTCAAGCGGCCCTGCGCCCGGACGACATCCTGCTGCTCACCGCCGACCACGGCAACGACCCCATCCACAGCGGCTTTGACCACACGCGCGAGTACATCCCGCTTGCCTTATACGGAAAAAACGTGCGCCCCGCAAAAGACCTGGGCACACGCACCTCCTTCGCCGACATAGGCGCGTCCGTGGCGGACTACCTCGGCGTCCCCGCCACCGCGCACGGCGTTTCGTTTCTGGGAGAAATCCTCTGAGCGGCGCCGCTACTCCAGTAGCTTGAGCACGCCGTTAAAATCACTCACGGCCAGACAATCCGCGATCTGCTCCGGCAGGTCGCCTTTTTGTTCGTAGGTATACTGGCCGAGCTCCCTGACCGCCGCCTCCGCCTCGTCTATGTCGTACGCCTTGCACGCCTTGCGGATGCGCTCCACGAGGAACGGATTGAGCGTCTGCAGGCACGGCTTTTCCGCCGCCTGCTCCTGCGCCCGCCCCGCCAGCAGCTTGTTCAGCGAGGCCACGGTCTTCTCCGCCTCCTCCACGAACGGCAGCGTCTGCTTGACCACGAACACGTTCTCGCCCGCCTTGGCTGCGTGCTCCAGCGCCTCCGCCATATCCCCGAGCTTATTTGCGCCAATGGAACGGCTGGCGCCCTTCAGCCCGTGAACGGTTATCGCGTAGCCGGATAAATCGCCGGCAGGCACCTGACGGATGTGTTTGAGCGCTGAAGCCGTGTTGCGCGCGTAGGAACCGAGCACCTCGTAATAGGACTCCGCGTCGTAGCCGAAGCGCGCAAGCCCTTCCTCCAGATCCACGCCATAGACCGGGGAAGAAGCGGGGACGCTTGCGGTTTCGGCAGCGGCCGCAGCGCCCTCTGGCCCGCCCGCCGTCTCTTCCTGTGCGCCCGCCGCGTCCGCCGCATCCGCAGCATCCGCAGCGGGCGCCGCATCCGTAGCGGATACCGCGGCGCCCTTCTGCCCGGTGTTTCCCTTTACAGCATCTTCGCCGGCCGGAATCCAGCGGCGCAGCACCTTATCCAGCTCCAGAATATCTATGGGCTTGGAGAGATAGTCCGAGAAGCCGTTCGCGAGGAACAGCTCTTCATTGCCGACAATGGCGTTCGCGGTGAGCGCGATAATGGGCACCTCGCGCGCGTAGTCCGAGTCAATCTCGTGCCGGATAATCCGCACCGCCTCCACGCCGTCCATCTCCGGCATCATGTGATCCATGAACACCGCGTCGTAGCGCGGGCTGCCCTCGCGAATCGCGCGGATGGAAGCCTCGCCGCTCATGACCGTGTCTATATGCAGTTTGTAGGGCTTAAGCAGCCCGCGCGCCACATCCAGATTCGTCTGCACGTCGTCCACCACCAGCACCGAGGCGCGGGAGAGGTCCACCCGCTCGAGCTTCTTGCGCCGGTCGAGCTTCGTATCGCTGTGCTTGAACGCCGCCAGGCTCTGCGCCGTAGCCGCCCCTATGGGCGCCGGATCCACGACCTTCTGTAATATGGAGAACGAGAACGTGCTGCCCTCGCCGTACACGCTCTTCACCTCCACCGCGCCGCCCATAAGCGCCACCATGTTCTTGGTAATCGCGAGCCCCAGGCCCGTCCCCTCTATGGCGCGGTTCGCCTTGGTGTCCACCTGGCTGTACTCGCCGAAGAGCTTGGGCAGGTCCTCCTCGCGGATGCCTATGCCCGTGTCCGCCACCTCGCTCTTCAGCCGCACAAACCCTTCGCCGGCCGGCTCGCACGAAATGCGCCACGTCACCGTGCCCTCCTTGGTGTACTTAAACGCGTTCGAGAGCAGGTTGTTAAACACCTGCTTAATCCGCAGCTCGTCGCCGAACAGCTTGCCCGGCAGGCCGCCGTCCACCTCGAGTTTGAACTCTATGGGCTTGCCGTTTATGCGCATAATGTTGAACGTCACCGTGTCGTTAATCATGCTCGGTATGTCATACGCCGCCGGCACCAGCTCGAACTTCCCGGACTCTATCTTCGACAGGTCCAGAAGGTCGTTTACGAGCGCCAGCAGCGCCACCCCCGATCCGTAGATTTTCTGGAGGTTCGTCCGCACGTCCACCGGCAGCGCCGTGTTATCCTCGTTCTCGTTTATCGTAAGCTCCGTGAGGCCAATGACGGCATTCAGAGGCGTCCGCATCTCGTGGCTCATGTTCGCCAGAAAGTCGCTCTTCGCCGTGGAGGCTGCCTCCAGCTCGCTCGTCCGCTCTCCCACCAACGCCTCCAGCTTCACTTCGCGCGTCCTTTTCAGCGCCAGCTGAATCACCAAGAGCAGGATGACCACGCCCAGCAGAATCGACACGATCAGCATGTACCGCGCGTGGTCCTTGGCTATGGTCTTCTCGTAGTCATACGTCATGTGCATCCAAAAATTCGAAATGCTCTCCGTGTCCACAAGCCGCTGCGCCTTGCCTATGACGCTCTTCAGCGTCCCCTGGCTCAGGTTATAGCCGTACTGCGAATTGGACGCGTGCTCGAACACCAGATTCACCTTGAACCCCGACTGCTCCATGTAGTTGGTCACCGCGAGCAGGCGGTTCTCCGTGGCCATGATGCACTCTATTTCACCCGCCTCCAGTCCGTCAAAGGCGGCATACATATCGGGGTACTCCACCGTATTGTCATTGTCGGGGAACCAAGTGTGGAACATCTCCGTGTAGGCCGTGTCGGGCACCAAGCCCACGCGCGCGTAAAGCACCTGGTTCACGGAGATAGACGGCGTGTCCACGCGCGAGATAAGCACGTACTGGTCTTCCGCGAAAGACTCGCCGAACAGGAACCGCCCCGCGCGCTCGTCCGTGTGAATCAGCTCCGCCACCATGTCCGCCTCGCCGTCCTCCAGCATCTTAAAGACCACCGACCAGCCCTCGTCCGGCGTGTTCACTATCTCAAAGTCCAGCCCGCAGATGGCCTGAATCTCCTCCAGCACATCTATGGCTATCCCGTCCCACGCCTCCTCCTTGGCGTTGTAGAAATTCACCGGATAGTTGGACGGTGAAATGGCCAGCTTCACGGAAACCCCGCCGATAATCCGCGTGTCGAGCCAGTCGCGCTCCTCCTCGGTGAGGCTGGATAAAAACGCCGCGCGGCAGAACGCCGCGTACCCATCCGTGTAAAGTTCGCTCAGCTCGGAGAACCCGCCCCCGTCCAGATACAGATCTATCGCCTCCAGAATCGGCTGGTATTCCTCTATGGAGGTGGTCACGGAAATCCGCTTATACGTGAGCGGCGTGTAGTTGCTCACCGTAATCCCGTCCTTGACCATGAGCGGCGAGACTATGCTGCTGTCCGCCACGAACAGGTCTATCTCCCCGCTCCGTAGCTTCTGCTCCGCCTCCACGTTATCCTTCACGTTCACCACTTCGTAATTCGTGCCCGTCATGGTGCCGGATATCAGGTCCTTCGAAATGCTCCCGTACAGGAACCCGAACTTCACCGGTCTTGTGGCGGCAATGTTCTCGATGGGCGCGGCGTCTGTAAGCCGGGCCGTCTTTACAGACCGCTCCACTATGGTCTGGGTCTTGAAAATCCCTTCCACATCCGCGGCAGGCCGGTAGTCACCGGAAAAGTCCACCTCGCCGCTCAGGACCTCGTCGCCCAGTTCCGGCCAGGGCCGGATTTCCGGAACGAACTTCGTGCCGAATAGCTCCGAGAGGCGTTCGCAGAACAGCACCGCAAACCCGCCTAAGCTGCCGTCCTCCTGAACGAAGCACTCCGAGCTTAAACGAATACCGTAGCGGAACGAACTGTGTTCCGCCAGCACTTTTTCTATCGCCGCTATCTGTTCGTCGGTAATCCCCGGGATATCCTTGTAGCTCTCAATACGCGCAGGGTCCGCTGCTTCCGCCGCCTTCACCTCGGCATAAACAAACGAATCCGATTGCATCACAAAACAGATGGAAAGGACAAGTATCAAAGAGAATAAGGTGCGAATCCGTTTCATCGCATTCCCCCCGTCTTACGTATGCCCCCTTGGAAAGCGCCCCCGCCGCCCGATGCGGCGCGCAGCGCACTGATACGCAAGTAGTTACATCTATTATACCCGAAAACGCGAAAAGTCAATACATTTTTCTTTAGTACGTTGTTACCAAGATGGGGGTGAAGTTTGTGTAGTCTGCGGCGGCGAGGATGTACTCTACGCCGTTCAGGGTGCCCTTGATGCCCTTCTTCCAGGCGTCCTTTCCGTGGAGGTGGCCGTAGACCACCTTGCTTACGCCGTATTCTTCGAAGAGGTCGGTAAAGCCGGACCTGGCGCCGTTTACCGCGGGCGGGAAATGGATGCAGACGATTATGCGGCCGGCGCCCGTCCGCCGCGCCGCCTGAAGCGAGAGCTTCATGCGCGCCAGCTCGCGGAGGTAAATCTTCTCGTCCGTTTCGGGCGCGTAGTTCTGGTCGTTGGGAAGCACCCACCCGCGCGACCCGCAGAGCACCACGCGCGCATCCGCGTCCACAGCACCCGCAGCCTCGCCGCTCGCGTCCGCAGCCTCGTCGCTCGCGTCCGCGGCCTCGCCGGCGTTCCCCACGAGCAAACAGTCGTTCTGCAAGAAGGAAAGCCCCGGGTAGCGCGCCCGCAGCTTGCTCACGCTCGTCCACCATAAATCGTGGTTCCCGCGCAGCAGCACCTTGCGCCCCGGCAGCGCCGAAACCCATGTGAGATCCGCGTCCGCGTCCGCCGTCTTAAGCGCCCACGAAATGTCGCCCAAAATCAGCAGCACGTCCTCCGCGCCCACGCACTTCTCGCAGCTTTCCTTTATCTTTTCGTCGTGGTCCTTCCAGATGTCCCCGAACACCCACATGGGTTTCTCCGAGGAAAAGGAGAGGTGCAGGTCCCCTATAGCCCAGATTCTGCCCATAAACTCAAGCGTCCTCGTCCTCGTCCCCTGCCGCGAGCGAAAGCACTTCCTGTATCGTCTCGCCTTCCGCGTCCGGCGCCTCCAGCGACGCCACGCCCTTCAGCTTGCGGTTTATGGCGCGCGTCCGCACGCCCACGAGCTTCTCCAGCTCGTCGTTCGTCTGCTCTATCCGCTGCTGCGCCTTCTTGAGCACGTTCTCGAAGTTCTCGAACTCCGACTTGACCCCGGCCAGCACCCCCCAGACCTCGCTCGAGCGCTTCTGGATGGCCAGCGTCTTAAAGCCCATCTGCAGGCTGTTAAGTAGCGCCGCCATGGTCGTGGGCCCGGCTATGTTCACCTTGTACAGCCGCTGCAGCTCCTCCACCATGCCGCGCCGCACCACCTCCGCGTACAGCCCCTCAAACGGCAGGAACATAATGGCGAAGTCCGTGGTCTCCGGCGGCTGCACGTACTTGTCGTGAATGGCCTTGCCGCTCTGCTTGATCATGGAATCCAGCTGCTTGCCCGCCGCGTCTATCTCCGCCGTGTCGCCCGCCTCGTAAGCGTCCACCAGCCGGCTGTAGGCATCCGCCGGGAACTTGGCGTCAATGGGAAGGTAGATGGTCTCTGTCCCGTCACCCGGCAGGCGTATGGCAAACTCCACGCGCTCCGCACTGCCCTTGATCGTCGGAATATTCTCTTCGTACTGCTCCGGCGAGAGTATCTCCGCGAGGATGGCCCCGAGCTGATACTCGCCCAGAATCCCGCGGTTCTTAACATTAGATAAGACCTTCTTAAGGTCGCCCACGCCGGAGGCCAGCGTCTGCATTTCGCCCAGCCCCTTGGAGACCAGATCCAGCTGCTCCGTGACAAGCTGAAACGACTGCGTAATCCGCTCGTTCAGCGTCTTTTGCAGCTTCTCGTCCACCGTGGCGCGCATCTGGTCCAGCTGCTTGGCGTTGTCGTCCTGCATGGCGCGAATCCGCGTCTCCATGGTCGTACGGATGTTCTCCAGCTTCTGCTCGCTCTGCGTGGCCTGCTCGGAAAGCCGGGTTCCCAGCTCCGTGCGCAGCGCCGTAATCTGCGCCGCCATCTCCTTGCGCGCCTCCGCCTCGTTTACGGATATCGTCTCG
Source organism: Eubacteriales Family XIII. Incertae Sedis bacterium (assembly GCA_031272485.1). Classification (GTDB taxonomy): domain Bacteria; phylum Bacillota; class Clostridia; order Peptostreptococcales; family Anaerovoracaceae; genus JAISTV01. Next base: position 31,170 of record JAISTV010000001.1, on the reverse strand, counting down.
CGAATGGCACCGTTGCCCGCCTGCATCTCTTCGCGCAGACTCGCCACGCGCTGGCCCGTGCCCTCTACCGTCTCGTAGCGCGACTCCATGAGAAGCCGCTCCAGCTCCGCCTTGTCCGCCGTCATGGCGCGCTCGGCCGCCGCCGCCTGCTCCCGCCGCATCCGCACCGCCTCCGACTTGGATGCAAAAGAAGCAACGGCAGCTATAATGGCTGCCGCGAGCGCGAGAACAATCAGTATGATTTCCACAAAGTATCCGTTCATCTCCTCACTTCGTTCCTATTCCTCCGCCCCCTGATCCGGCGCAGGGTCGGGCTTGTCGCCGTCCTCCGGCGCCACCTCCGCCTCCGCGTCCTTGCTCTTGTCGCGGAAAATATACACGATCTTGCCGTCTTCCGACTTCTCGTACTGCACGTTCGAAGGCCGCTGCGCACCGTGTCCTCCCTGCGTGGACTTGGGTTTGCTGAAAAAGGCAGCGCCCTTTCCGTTCGATATGGCTATCAGCAGCAGCGTCGCAATCAGTACGACAGCGCCCAATGCGAATAATGGCATGTCAATTTCCCTTCTTTATGCGTATCCAGTAATCCGGCGCTTCCGGCGTATTGACCTTCCGGTTGCGCACCTCAAACTCGTCTAATTGCATGAGAAAATCCAATAGTTTGCTGGTCTTGGCGCCCCACTTACGCGGGTCGAAGTCCGGGTAGCGGTTGTTGAGGAACTGCCCGATCCGGCTTATGCGCACCCAGCCCGAATTGTCCGTATCGAAGCTGTCTATGGCCGTACGGATGGCCTGAATCACGCGGCGCTTCGGCTGCCGGTCCCGGCTGCTTCTGGGCGTCATGGTACGCTCCGCACCCGCTTCCGTCTGCCGCTTGGGCGCCGGCGCCTCCTTCTCGCCCACGAGCTCCCGGTAGACCGTACACGCGTTCTTGAACGAACCCGCCATGTCCTTGGTGCCCATGCCGATTACTTCCATCCCCGTCTCGGCTATCCGCATAGCCAGCCTGGTAAAATCGCTGTCGTTGCTTACTATGCAGAAAGCATCTACATTGCCGCCGTACATGATATCCATGGCGTCTATAATCAGCACGGAATCCGAAGAGTTCTTCTTGCGCGTGTAGCTGTTCTGCTGGATGAGATTCAGCGAGTGGTCCACGGCCACGTCCACCCAGCCCTGCAGCAGCAGCGAGTCGCCCTGCTTTATCTGCTTGGTAAAGTCGCCGTAAATCCGCTTGATGGTCAGCCGCCCGAAAGTAGCCGCCTCATTCAGAATCTCGTCGATATAGTCGCTCGACAGATTCTCGGCGTCTATGAGGACCGCCACGCGGTCGTTGCTTTCGGTACGTTGCATTTCTACTCCTCTGTAATGATGTTCATAATCGCGTCGCCCGGCGGCACGATAGGCCATACGTTCTCGTCCAGGTCTATGTCGCAGGCGATTACGCCGCCCCGGCCCGTCTCCCGGACCTTGGCAATGGCTTGCTTGAGTTCCTCCACGTTGGTGACCTCTATGCCCGTCAGGCCCACCGAAGCGGCCAGCTTCTCATAGTCCAGCACGTCCGGCAGATCCGTGGCCGAATAGCGTCTGCCGAAGAACAGCTTCTGCCACTGCCGCACCATGCCCAGCGTCTGGTTCTTCATGACGAAGACCATTATGGGCATGCCCTGCGAGGAGACCGTGATTAGCTCGTTCAGGTTCATGCGGAAGCTGCCGTCGCCGGAGATCAAGATGACCTGCTTATCCGGATGCGCCTTCTGGCTGCCTATGGCCGCGCCCAGGCCGAAGCCCATGGTGCCCAGCCCGCCCGACGTGATGAAATGCCGCGGCTTGCTGAACGGCCAGCGCTGCGCCGTCCACATCTGATGCTGCCCCACGTCCGTGGCCACTATGGCGTCTTCCCCGAATTCCTCGTACAGCACGGGGAATATGGTGTCCGGCCCGAACTTGGTATGCTTCTCCACCTTCCGCTTCCAGCTCGCTATCTCCGCGAGCCACTGCGGGTGCTTGTTTTTCTTTACGAGCGGCAGCAGCGCCTCGAGCACCGCCTTCACGTCGCCTATGACCGAGAAATCCGTCCCGATGTTCTTATCGATCTCGGAGATATCCAGGTCTATGTGCACTATGGTCGCGTCCTGCGCGAACCGGTTCGGGTCGCCTATGACGCGGTCCGAAAACCGCGCGCCCACCGCTATCAAAAGGTCCGCATGCGAGTACGCCAGGTTCGCCTCCTTCTCGCCGTGCATGCCCACCATGCCCAGCGAAAGCGGGTCGCGACGGTCTATGCACCCCAGGCACATAAGCGTGGTGCCCACCGGGATGTCCGCCTTCTTCGCCAGCTTGGTCAGCTCGCCGGAAGCGTTGGCTATGTTCACGCCGCCGCCCGCGTAGATGACCGGCCGCTCCGCCTTGTTTATCAGATCCGCCAGCCGCTTCACCGCGTCCTTGTCCACCTCGGGACAGGGAAACAGCGGAAGCGCGTCCTTCTTCTCATATTCCACCACCGCGCCGAACAGGTTCTTGGGAATGTCTATGAGCACCGGTCCCGGCCGGCCGCTTCTGGCTATCTGAAACGCCTTGCGCACCGCCGGCGCGATATCCTCCGCCCGCCGCAACGCAAAACTGTGCTTGACCACCGGCAGCGTAATGCCCACTATGTCCACTTCCTGAAACGAGTCGCGGCCTATGGAGTCCACCGTGACCTGCCCCGAAATGACGATAATCGGACTGCTGTCCATATTGGCCGTGGCGATCCCCGTCACCGTGTTCGTGGCGCCCGGCCCGCTCGTTACAAAACATACGCCTACCTTGCCGGTCGAACGCGCATAGCCGTCCGCCGCGTGGGTGGCACCCTGCTCATGACTCGTAAGAATATGCGTCACTCTGCCGTCGTCCGTGTAGTCATACAGCGCATCGTACAGGGGCATAATCGTGCCCCCCGGATAGCCGAAAACCGTATCCACCCCCTGCTCCAGCAGGCATTCCATTACAACTTTCGCTCCGCTCAGTTTCATCCCATCACACCTATTACCCCGCGGCCCCACACCGCGGTTTCCTTCTTATTTCTCGCCCCAGCTATACATCTTACGCAGCTCCTTGCCCACGCTCTCCAGCTGATGCTCCGCCTTGATGCGGCGCGTCGCCAGGAAGTGCGGCCGGCCGACCTTGTTCTCCGTAATCCACTTGTTCGCAAACGTACCGTCCTGAATCTCCGCGAGAACCTGCTTCATGGCCGCCTTGGACTCGTCCGTAATAATTCGCTTGCCCGTCTCGTAGTCGCCGTACTCCGCCGTGTTGGAAATCGAGTCGCGCATCTTGGCAAACCCGCCCTGATAGATGAGGTCCACGATGAGCTTCATCTCATGGATGCACTCAAAGTAAGCGCTCTCCGGCTCGTATCCCGCGTCCACCAGCGTCTCAAAGCCCGCCTGCATGAGGGCCGTCACGCCGCCGCAGAGCACCGCCTGCTCACCGAACAGGTCCGTCTCCGTCTCCTCGCGGAACGTGGTCTGCAGCACGCCCGCGCGCGCCCCGCCTATGCCCGCCGCATAAGCCAGCCCCGTATCCTGCGCATGCCCCGTCGCGTCCTGATAAACCGCGATCAGACAGGGCACGCCCTTGCCTTCCGTATACTCGCTGCGAACCGTGTGGCCCGGCCCCTTGGGCGCTATCATGACCACATCCACGCCCGCCGGAGGCTGAATCTGCTGAAAGTGAATATTAAACCCGTGCGCGAACATAAGCGTCTTGCCGTCCGTCAGGTTCTTCTTTATACTCGCCTCGTAAATCTCCGGCTGCTTCTCGTCCGGAACGAGGATCATAATCACATCCGCCTGCGCCGCCGCCGCGTCCGCCGTAGCCACGCTCAGCCCCGCGTCCTCCGCCTGCTTCCAGGACTTGCTGCCCTCGTACAGACCCACGACCACGCTCACGCCGCTCTCCTTCAGGTTCAGCGCGTGCGCATGCCCCTGGCTGCCGTAACCGATAATCGCCACGGTCTTGCCGCTCAGCACCGACAGATCCGTATCACTTTCATAAAAAATCTTCGCCATGATTCATCCTCCTTATGACTACTGCACTTGAACATTCATTTTACTATTTGAGGGCGCGTTTTTCAATGCTTGCGTCACTTATTCGTAAATTATTCCGCCGCGGCCCCTCCGGTTAACGCCTGCATGTCCGGCGGAAGCGGCGAGACCACCTCTATCCGCTCCCCTGTGTTTGGATGCGGGAAGTAGAGTCCTACGGCGTGAAGCGCCTGCCGGTCCATATCGCCGCGCCCGGGCGGTCCGTACAGCGAATCCCCCACCACGGCGTGCCCCGCGTGAGAAAGATGCACCCGTATCTGGTGCGTCCGTCCCGTGAGAAGCCGCAGTTTCAGCGCGCTTACGGGCGTGCCGTCCGGCAGCGCGAACGTGGTAAGCGTCTCGTACTCCGTTACGGAGGGCGCGCCGTCCGCGCGCACCGTGCGCACCACCGTGCTCCCGTCCGCCATGCCTATGGGCAGGTCTATCACGCCCGCGGGCGGCTCGGGCGCGCCGTAGCACACGGCTATGTAGCGCTTTTCCACCTGGCCCTTGGCGGCCATCTGGGTAAAGCGGCTCTGCGCGTGCGCGTTCTTTCCTATTAATACGATCCCCGACGTACCCATATCCAGCCGGTTGATAAACCGCGGCCGGTAGTTCTCGCAGCGCGCCCGCATCCGGAAGACTATGCCGTTGGCCAGCGTCCCGTCCGGATGTCCCTTGGTCGGATGCACCACGATGCCCGGCGGCTTGTCCACCGCGAGGATGTCCTCGTCTTCGTAGAGTATGTTAAGCGGCATCTCCTGCGGCGTGAGGTACGTGTCCTCCCGCGGGTAGAGGAGACCTATGCGGTCGCCCGCCTGCACGCGGTCCACAAACCGCGCCGGCCTGTCGTTTAGAAACACGCCGCCTTCCCCGCCGGCCTCAGGCTTTTCGCCGTGCACGCCCGTGCCGCCTATGATGCGACGAATCTGGCGCGCGGACAGTCCCTTCGCGCGCCTAAGCGCTCCCTTCACCGTCATACCGGCGTCGAGGTCCGTGGCTACATAGATGAGGTCGTAGGGCATGGCCATTGGCGCTTAGAGAAGCTTACCCTTCACGGTGCGCCAGAAGTCGTAGTCCTTGAAGCGCAGGAGGGTTATGGGCTCGTCGTTAAAACCCGCGCGAATCTTGCGGATGCCCTCCATGTTCAGCTGCTTGCCGTCTGCGGTAATCAGCAGCTTGCGGGACAGCGGGTACTCCGGGAAGGCCGCAAAAGCCAGGTCGGGCGGCAGGACTATGCTCGACGTAAAGGAGCGGTAGGCCGTGGTGTTCAGGGGCGCTATTGGCGTCACGAGAAGCAGGTCAAGGCGCGGGTCCACTATGGGGCCGCCCAGCGCGTAGTTGTACGCGGTGCTGCCCGCCGGCGTGGAGATGCTTATGCCGTCGCCCACGAACTTCTCTATGAAGCTCTCGCCTATGAAGATGTTCAGGCGCGCCATGTGCGACTCGGCGCCGCGGAAGACGATCTCGTTCAGGGCCTTGAGGCGGATGGTCTCCTTCTCGGTGGAAATGTCCGCGTAGACCGTGCGGTAAATCTGCTGCACGAACTGGTCGCTCTTGTACTTGAAGATGAACTCGTCCACGTCCTTCACGTCGAGTTCCTGGAAGAAGCCCAGGTGGCCGGTGTTTATGCCCACGACGGGCGGCTTGGTCGGGAAGTTGTTCTCCTCCAGCATGCGGAGCAGCGCGCCGTCGCCGCCTATGCAAATCGTCAGGTCCGCCTCGCGGTTGAACTGCGCGTTCACGGTAAAGCCGTTGTTCTCCAGCTTCTGCTTGAGCTCGCGGTAAATCTTCTTCGATATTTCATGACCGTTGTCGGTTATGTTGATACTCGCTGCGGTAGGCATGTCCTTCACTCCTTATATCAGCTGCTCCAGCTTGTCCACGAGGCCGGAAAAGACCTGCATGGCGTTCTCCACCGGCTCGGGGCGGCTCATATCCACGCCCGCGATTTGCAGGAGGTCTATGGGGTCGGCGCTCTCGCCCGTCTTCAGGAAGCGGATGTACTTTTCCGCGGCCGGCGCGCCCTGGGTGAGAATGCGGTCCGCTATGGCCGTGGCGGCCGAGTAGCCAGTGGCGTACTTATAGACGTAGAACGCGCGGTAGAAATGCGGGATGCGCGCCCACTCCATGGATATCTGCGCGTCCGTCTCCACGCAGGGCCCGAAGTACTTGGCGTTGAGCTTGCCGTACGCGTCGCTCAGGGCCGCCGCCGTAAGCGGCACGCCCGCCTCCGCCTCCGCGTGCGTGTAGCGCTCGAACTCCGCGAACATGGTCTGGCGGAAGAGCGTGGTGCGGAACTCCTCGAGGTAGAGGTTTATAAAGTAGCGCTGCTCCGCCTTGCTTTTGCGCGTTTCGAGCAGATGGTGCATGAGCAGGCTCTCGTTCACCGTGGAGGCCACCTCCGCCGTGAAGATGGAGTGACCCCCGTAGCGGAACGGCTGCGTCTCGCGCGTGTACAGCGCGTGCATGGAATGCCCCATCTCGTGGACGAGCGTAAACACATCCTTGAGCTTGCCGCTGAAGTTCATCAGGACGTACGGCATGGAGTCGTAGCTCCCGAAGGAGTACGCGCCGCTGGTCTTGCCCACGTTTTCGAAGACGTCTATCCAGCCGGCCTTCACGCCGTCCGACAGCCGGGAAATGTACTCCTTGCCAAGCGGCGCCAGCCCCTGCTTCATGAGCTTCACAGCCTGCGAAAAGTCCGTCTTGTCCTTCTTGAGCGAATACAGCGGGACGTATACGTCGTACATCTTGAGCTTGCCGACCTTCAGAATCCGCCGACGCAGATCCATATAGCGGTGCAGGCTCCCCAGATTTTCGTTCACGATCCTGATCAGGTTGTCGTAGACGGACTCGGGCACGTTGTCCGCGGACAGCGCCCGCACGAGGCTGCTCTTGTAGCCGCGAATCCGCGAGGTCACCACGTCCACCTTGGTGTTGTAGGCGTAGTTCACCGCCAGCGTGTTGATGTGCGCCCCGTAGGCCGCGTACATCTTCTCGTACGCGCTGCGGCGCACGAACCGGTTGGGCGACTCCATAAACCGTATGTAGTTGCCGTGCGTGAGCTCCGTGCTCACCCCCTTCTCGTCCTTTATGTTCCCGAAGCGGAGGTCGGCATTATTAAACATGCTAAACACTTCATTGGTGCTGCCCAGGACCTCACCGAGCTGCGCCATGAGATGCTCCTGGTCCTTCTTCAGGACGTGCGCCTTCTCGCGCAGCAGGACCTGGACCGTGTAGGCGTACTGCTTGAGCCCCTTGCCCGTGGTCATAAACTCGTCGAGCTTCTTTCGGGGGATGGCCAGAAACTCCGGCGTGAAAAACGAGAGCGCCGCACCCACCTTGGCAATGAGGGCCTGCGCACGGTCCGACAGGACCTGGTATTTCGCCACGCGGTTGTCCTCGTCGCGCCGCATCCGGGCGTAGACAAAGACCTTCTCCGTGACCTGCCAGACGGCATCGGCGGCCTTGAACGCCGCGAGCAGGGTTTTGGCATCCTGGCCCAGCTTGCCGGAGAACTTTCCGTAGTCCTCCGCCAGCGTCAGGGCGCGGGCATAATCCGCCTCCCATTCCGCCTGATCCTTGTACATGGCACGCATGTTCCATTTGTATTTGCTTGCTATCTCGCTTCTCTGTTTCGTCATGTCCCCTCCGCACTTGCGACCTACCCGAAAAGGGTTTATTATTTTGCTATCAGTAAGAGTATATCATAGGTGAGAATGTGGATAATCGACCAATCGGATTTTTTGACTCGGGCTTAGGGGGACTCACGGCCGTTCCCTACCTTATGCAGGCGCTGCCCAAGGAGCGCATCGTCTATTTTGGCGACACCGCGCGCACGCCCTACGGCAGCAAGGCGGTGCAGACCATCCGCAGTTTCAGCTATCAGATTACGGACTTCCTGGCGTCCAAAGACGTGAAGATGATTGTGGTCCCGTGCAACACGGTGAGCTCCACCTGCCTCGAGGACCTGCGGGCGCGGCATCCGCAGATTCCCATCCTCGGCATCATCTCGCCGGCCGCGCGCTACGTGGCGGAGAACTGCACGCCGGAGAACAAGGTGGGGATTATCGGAACCAAGGTGACCATAGCCAGCGGTGCCTACTACAAGAAGATTCTCAAGTTCAACCCCAGGCTCGACATCTACGGCACGCCCTGCCCGGCGTTCGTGCCGCTCATCGAGGAAGGCATCATACAGAACGAAATCATGGACCTGACCATACAGTACTACCTCGACCATTTCATCGGCTACAACAGAATTGACACCCTCGTGCTCGGATGCACGCACTACCCGCTTATCCGTCGCAACATAACCAAGCTCTACCCGGATCTCACCATAGTAGACCCGTCGGAACAGGTGCTCACGAGCATCATGGATACGCTCTCCGCTACGGAAAGCTTCGCCGAAGAGCCGCAGGGGGAACACATCTTTTACGCCAGTGACCTGTCCGAGAACTTCCTGAATATGATTAACCGGATTTTCCAAAGCAGCGAATTCGCTATCGCCTTTAAGAATCTGGAACTGGAGGGACTCAAGTAATATGGATTACGATGATCTTCTCGAACTGTTGGAACTCGAATCGGTGGGGGACCTCGCGTACTTCGAACAGTACGCGGAACTGGTTGAGTCCGAGGAGGACATATCGCAGGACGCCTTCCTGCAGTTCTTCGAGGAGGTAGAACAGGACACCCTGCAGGAGCTCACGGACGGCTACTTCGAGGAGCTGCTCCGCGTGGCGCCGGACACCCAGCACGAGCTCTACTCGCTTCTGGACACCATAGGACGCACCCTCTCGGGCCTCGCGGCCACGCTGGACGCGGAAGGAAACCGCCAGGTATACGGCGAGGAATTCGTACGGTTCCGCAACTGGTACCTCTTCGACAGCGAGGTAACGGCGCACCCGGTAGGCGCGGAAGACAGTGCCCCGCTCGTGGTTCCCGTCTGCGAGGCCATATCCCTCGCCCGCTCCGAAAACCTCACGGACAACGAATACCGCTTCGACTTCTCCGACGCGTTAAGCTACACCATAGACGAATACATCATGCCCCTCTCCGCGCTGGAAAGCGCCTACGACGACGAAGAAGACGACGAAGACTACCGCGACCCCTACGAAGACGATTAATACTTAGCCCGCGCCTTACCCTTCCTCCGCGAATTTTTCGATTCGCTTCATTCGTGCGCTCACGGCGGACTTGCCTATGGGCGGGGTGTGCAGGGCGCCCAGCTCCGCGAGGGTGGCGTCCGGGTGGTCTAAGCGTATCAGGGCGGTGTCGAGGAGACCCGACGGCAGTTCGTCGAGGAGGTTGCGGCGGCGGATGCTCTGTATGGCATCCAGTTCGCGCGAAGAGGTAGCCAGCGCGCGGTCCACGTTGGCCAGCTCGCAATTGTTCACGCGGTTTGTGCGCCCGCGCAGTTCCTTCATGAGGCGCACGTCCTCGAACGCCAGGAGCTTGGCGTGCGCGCCCATGATGGTCAGCACGTCTTTAATCTGCTCGGAATCCTTGAGGTACACCACGATGCGCCCGCGCCTTTGGCGCACGCCCGCCTTCAGATCCGTGAAGCTGCCGAACAGCTTCCGCGCGGAGGCCGCCGTGGCCTCGTCCGCGAACACCAGCTCCAGGTTATAGCCGCTCTTCGGGTCGCTCACCGTACCCGCGCCCAGAAACAGCCCGCGCAGCAACGCCTTGCGGCAGCACTTCTTGCGGAAGAACCGCTCGGAGAGACCCTCCTCCATGTGCCGCCGGCTCCCGGCAGGCTTCACTATGTCCGTCTCGCGCAGAATCCGGTTCCCGCCCCGCTTGCCGCTCAGGTGCAGCGCATAGGCCCGCCGCCCGCGCGCAAACGAGTGTTCCCCGACCAGCAGACTCGCGTCGGCGGAAAACCGCTCCGAGAGCAGCGTCTTAATCCGCCGCGCCACCGCCGCGTTCTCGGTCACCAGACGCACCCCGAGGTCGCCTTTTCCTTCTATGTGTATGGCCCCGCAGGACCGGATGATTCCCGCCAGCTCCGCGGACGCGCAGCAGCTCTTCCCGAAGGCGGTACGCGCGAGCTCGCTCTTTACTTCTGACGAAAACGACACGAAATCGCCTCCGCCACCCGCGCCGCGTCGTGCCGGATGTACCCCTTGAACGATTCGATGAAAGCCCCCTCGACCAGCTCTATCCCCGCCGCGGCGAGATAGTCGCGGTCCTCGTCCGTGGGCAGGAGCTGCGCCGCGCCGTCCTCCGTGTACTTGCGCAGCACGTCTTCCGGCAGCCGCACGTTGTTCGCAAGCACGCACTGAATCCGCACGCCCTCCGCGTACCGTGTCAGCACCCGCACATGGTCCGCCACGCTCATCCCGTCCGTCTCCCCGGGCTGTGTCATGACGTTGCCAATGAAGAACTTCATCGCTTCACTCCTACTCAGCTCCTGCGCCAGGCCGTCCGTGAGGAAGTTCGGGATGATGCTCGTATACAGGCTCCCGGGCCCGATAATCACTATGTCCGCCTCGCGGATAGCCTTGCGCGCCCCGTCCGAAATCCGGCAGGCGCCCGACTCCAGGAACACGTCGCGGATGGCCGAGCCCTCGCGCAGCGCCACCCGCGGAATCTGCGATTCGCCTACCACGATATTGCCGTTGTCCAGCTCCGCGCACAGCACCATTTTCTCCGGGCAGACGGGCACCACCTTGCCGCGCACCTTGAGGATGTCGCTCACGCGTTCGAGGCCCTTCTGAAAGCCGCCGTAAATCTCCGACGCCGCCGCGATCAGCAGGTTCCCCACGTTCTGCCCGTCGAGCCTGCCGCCGGAAAAGCGGTACGCGAGAATCTCCCGCATCCCTTCTTCTTCGCTGGCCAGCGCCAGCAGGCAGCTGCGGATGTCGCCCGGCGGCAGCATCCCCAGATCCTCGCGCAGAATCCCGCTGCTCCCGCCGTCGTCCGCCACGGACACGATGGCCGTCAGTTCCTTATCCGAAATATTCTTAATCCCGCGAAGCAGTACGGAGAGTCCCGTACCGCCGCCTATGACCGTAATCCCCGGCAAGCTACTTCACCTCCCGGTGCCGCAGCACGACGTCCTCGCCGGCTTCCTTAAGCCGCTCGAAGAACACATTGGCTACTGCCACGGAACGGTGCTGCCCGCCCGTACAGCCGAACGCTATATTCAGGCTGTTCTTCCCCTCACGGATGTACGCCGGTTTGAGCGTCTCGAACAGTCCTATGACCTCCTCCAGAAACACCTTGGCCTCCGGCGCGCGCATGACGTAGTCCCGCACCTTCTTGCTGTTTCCGGTGAGCTTCTTCAGGCTGTCCACGTAAAACGGGTTCGGTATGAACCGCATGTCGAAAATAAGATCCGCCTCGTCCGGCATGCCATACTTGTAGCCGAACGATTGGATGATAACCTTGAACGTCTCCGCACTTGACCCGTCGCCGAGCAGATGCGCGAGCGAACTTACAAGCTGCGCGTTGTTCAGCCGGGAAGTGTCCAGATGCAGGTCCGCCATCTTCTTGATGGGCGCCAGCGTCCGCCGCTCGCTGGCCAGCGCCTCGGCGTTGGTAATCCCGTGTGCCAGCGGATGCGCCCGGCGGGACTCGTTGTACCGGCGCAGAAGCACGTCGTCGCCGGCGTCGAGGAACAGAATACGGTAGAAATTGCCCTCTTTCTTGAGGAGCTCCAGGTTCTCTTTCAGCTGGCTGAGGAATTCCGCGCCGCGGATGTCTATGACGAAGGCCGCCTTGTCCACCGGATGGCCGCCGCGCCGGATGAGGTCGAGAAAGCTGTGGATGAGCGAGGGCGGCAGGTTGTCTATGCAATAGTACCCGTTGTCCTCGAAATAGTCGGCCGCCTGGCTCTTGCCCGCGCCGGACAGCCCCGTGATAATCATAATCTCCATACGTTCCCCGCCTTCGCTTAAGCGCTACTCCACGCGCAGGTTTACGACCCGGTCCAGATCCAGCCCGGCGTCGAGCAGCACATTCACGCCTGCCACGAAATCTCCCACGCGGCCCGGCTTGTGCGCGTCGCTGCCTATGATAAACTTCACGTCCGCCAGGGCCATGGTCGTTATGTCCTGCGCGGAAAGCGACATATGATGCGTGTTGATTTCCACCAGCGTGTCGGTCTTGGCGCAGACTATGGCTATCTCCAGCAGGTCCATGGGCGCCTTATCGCCCGGATGCGTGAGCACCTTCACGTCGTTCTTTAGTAGCGCGCTCACCACGTAGTCCGTGTTGTGGCGAATCAGCCGCTTCGGCTCGCGCCCCGTCCGGTACTCGATCAGGTTGTGCGCCGCGTTAAACATGGTCCCCACCGGGTTGCGCCCTATGGCGCCGTAGTGGTAGCCTGCCATGACGTAGTCAAACAGCGCGAACTCGGCCGGCTTGATATCCAGATCCCCGTTCTTGTTGACTATGTTCGCCTCAATCCCGTACAGAATCTCTATCTCCGGATACTTGTCGCGCAGCGCCTCGATCTCCGAACGCATTTTCGGAATGTCCTTCCGGCTCATCCCGAAGCCCAGATGGCTGGGGCCGTGGTCGGATATGCCAATGGTCTTCAGGCCCTTGCCTATGGCCGCTACCACGTTGTCTTCTATACTGCCCTTCCCGTGGCTGTAAACGGTATGTGTATGCAAATCCGAAATCAGGCTGTACTTCCGGTTGTTCACCATGAATTCAATTTTCGTTTCCGTCTGCAAAATGATCCTCTCCGATTATGGCGGGTTCCGGCATGAGCCAATGCCCGCTTGTTTCCCTCACTCTTTCCTGCACGGCCTGCATGACCGCCAGGACATCCGCTGCCGTCGCACCGCCTGTGTTTACCACAAACCCCGCGTGCTTGTCCGAGACCATGGCGCCTCCCACGCGGTAGCCCTTCATACCCGCCTGCTCTATGAGCGCCCCGGCATACTGACCGGGCGGGCGTTTGAAGAAGCTGCCTGCGCTTGCCATGTTCACCGGCTGTTTGGCATTGCGTTTCTCCATAAGCTGCCGCATCTTTTCACGAATCTGTTCCTCGCTGCCCGGCGTAAGCCGGACGGTGACGGACAGAATCAGCAGATCCCCTGCCTGAAAGCGGCTGCTGCGATAACCGAGCGCCATCTCCTCCGGCTGCACCTGTCGCACTGCCTGCGCCGCCGGATCATACACGCGCGCGGATATGACCACATCTCTCATCTCCCCGTCGTACGCGCCCGCATTCATGTACAGTGCGCCGCCCACCGATCCAGGGATGCCGCTCGCGAACTCCAGCCCCGTAAGGCCTGCCTTCGCCGCGGCGTGTGAAAGGCTCACGAGCAGCTCGCCCGCACCCGCGGTAATCTCGCTGCCTTCCGTGCGGATTCCGCCCAGCGCCTGCCCGACACAGAGCACCGCCCCGCGAATGCCCCCGTCCCGAACCAGAACATTGCTCCCGTTTCCCAGTACGAAAAACGGAATGCCCTCCGCGCCCAAAAGATGGACCGCGGCGATCAGCGCTTCTTCGGATTCCGGCGTGAGGAAGAGGTCTGCGGGCCCGCCCACCTTGAAGGTGGTATGCGCGGACATAAGTTCGCCTGCCTTTACATTTTGCGCCCCCAAAAGCGCCTGAAGTCTGCCTGCGATAGGCTGTCTGTCAGCGGAAAAATCCATGGGTAAATTATAGCATAGGCAGTGCGCCCCTAATATGGTTTTTATGTGACGATATGTTCACAAGCCTTCACACATTATTGCCCGGCCTGGCGCACGACCTTGTCTAACAGGAAGCCTGCGCCGAGGAAGACGGTGCCGACGCCGGCGGCTATCAGCAGATAGTCTATGGCAATCAGGTCCGCCAGCGGGCCAAAGGCTATCATGGACAGGGGCATGACGGTGCCGGAGATGATGGTCATGACCGAGAAAACGCGGCCCATGTACGCCTCGTCCACGCGCGCCTGCAGGATGGTCTGGATGGGGGCGTTGATGAGCGGCACGGCTATACCCATGACCGCCATGACGGAAAGGTAGACGAAGAAGTGCCCCGTGATGCCCAGACCGACCCCCGTCAGTCCTACAAACGCCGCGCCCACCGCGGCTGTAAGCGACTTGCTCTTAAACCCGCCCCAGACGGAAATCAGGATGCCGCCGAGCAGCATGCCCGCCGAGAAGACCACCTCTATGGCCATGAGCTTCCAGTACTCGTCGCCAAAGTCGCGAATGACCTGCAGCGGCGTGAGCATGGCCGCGGGCGTGAGGAACACGAAGAAGGCCGCCGCAAACAGGAAGATGTGCTTCACATAGCCGTGCGCGCGGATGTAGGAAAGCCCCGCCAGTATCTCCCGCCGGTAGCCACCCGCCTGCTTTCCCTGTGAGGAGGCAACGCCTTCGAGCCGCGGCACCTTGACGAAGAACACCAATATCCCTATGCCCACCGCCGCCGTAACCACGTCGATATACAGAATCACCTGAATGGGCGCCACGGAAAGCAGCCCGGCCGCCATGAGCGGCGAGGCAAGCATGGAAAACGACTGGATGGAGCTGTTGATTCCGTTCACCCGCATGAGCGCGTGCTCCGGCACAATCTGCGGAATGACCGCGCTCTCCGCCGGCATCTGCGTGCCCTGTCCCAGCGAACGGATTACGCTGCACGCCAGAAGCGCCCCTATACTCGCCATACCCTGCGAGAAGAGAAACGCAATCCCCAGCGTGACCACCGCTATGCTCCCGTCCGCGATATTTATGAGCGCCTTGCGGCTGAACCGGTCCGCCCACACCCCCGCGAAAGGCGTGATGAACACCGCCGGCAGCGAGATGGCCGCCGTGTACAGCGTGAGCACCACGCCGGAGTTCGTGTCCAGCGTCACGTACCACATGATTGCGAAGCTTACCAGCCCCGTCCCGATAAGAGACACCCCCTGCCCGAAGAGGTAGAGGGTGACGTTGCGTTTCCAGTTCAGTTCTTTATTTTTCGTTTCCAATCTGTTCAAGTATACGGTCGTAGGACGTGCCGCCCGCCGATATCTTGGCGTTCATACAGGCCTCCGGCGTGATAAAGTCGTAAACGTCCTTGGCGAACTTCTTGCTGTACGACTGCAGCTCCTTGAGCGGAAGGTCCTCTATGCCCACGCCCTTCTCTATACAGTGCAGCACTATCCGCCCGATAATCTCGTGCGCCTCGCGGAACGGCACGCCCTTGCGAACCAGATAGTCCGCCGCGTCCGTCGCGTTCATAAAGCCCTGCCCGGCCGCCTCCGCCATGCGGCCCTCATTGACCTGCATGGTGGCTATCATCTCCGTGAAGACCGTAAGCGAGCTCGTAAGCGTCTCCGCCGCGTCGAACAGCGGAATCTTGTCCTCCTGCATGTCCTTGTTGTACGCCAGCGGCAGCCCCTTCATGACCGTGAGGATGGCCATGAGGTCCCCGTACACGCGCCCGGTCTTGCCGCGGATGAGCTCCGCCATGTCCGGGTTCTTCTTCTGCGGCATGATGCTGCTGCCCGTGCTGTAGGCGTCGTCCATCTCCACGAAGCCGAACTCCGTGCTGCTCCACAGGATCAGCTCCTCGCAGAAACGCGACAGGTGCATCATGGTTATGCTGGCCGCCCCGATATACTCAATCAGAAAGTCGCGGTCGCTCACCGCGTCCATGGCGTTTTTCGAAACCTCCGTAAAGCCAAGCTCCTCCGCCAGGTAAGCCCTGTCCGTATCGTAGCTCGTGCCCGCCAGCGCGCCCGACCCCAGCGGCAGAACGTCCGTGCGGCTGTACGCGTCCCAGAAGCGCTCTGTGTCGCGTCCGAACATCTGGTAGTAGGCCAGCAGGTGGAACCCCAGCGAAACCGGCTGGGCATGCTGCAAATGCGTGTAACCCGGCATGATGGTCCGCGCGTGCTGCTCCGCCAGCGCCAGCAATGTATCGCGCAGCGCCTTGAGCAGCTCCAGCGTATGCAGCGTGACCTCCTTGACGAACAGGCGGATGTCCGTGGCCACCTGGTCGTTGCGGCTGCGCGCCGTATGCAGACGCTTGCCCGCCTCGCCTATCCGCTCGGTCAGCAGCGCCTCCACGCCCATATGTATGTCTTCCGTGCCCTCCGGAAAGTCTATCTGCCCGGACTCGAGCTCATCGAGAATCTCCCGCAGCCCGGACTCAATCAGCTGCGCGTCCGCCTCTGACAGGATACCCTGCTTAGCCAGCATCCGGCAATGCGCCACGCTCCCCTGAATGTCCTCGCGGTAAAGCACGCGGTCGAACGAAAGCGAGGCCGCCCACTCATCCGCGAACCCGGAAATCTCCTTATTAAACCTTCCTGCCCATAGTTTCATTCTATTTTCCCTCGCGCTTAGCCTTCTGAATGGCGCGAATCTTCATCGAAAGGCTGAAGAGGTTTATAAACCCTTCCGCGTCCTTCTGGTTGTACACCTCGTCCTCGCCCATGGTCGCAAACTCCTCGTTGAACAGCGAGTACTCCGACTTGCTCGCCACCGGAAGTGCGTTGCCCTTATACAGCTTCATGCGCACCGTGCCCGTGGCGCCTGCCATAAGCACGTTCACAAACGCGTCGAACGCCTCCCGCAGCGGCGTAAACCACAGGCCGTCGTAGACGAGCTGCGCATACTTAAGCGCCACCTGATTCTTGTAGTTCATGGAGTCGCGGTCCAGCACCAGCTTCTCTATGGCCTGCAGCGCCTTGAGCAGAATCGTGCCGCCCGGCGTCTCGTACACCCCGCGGGACTTCATGCCCACGAGCCGGTTCTCCACTATGTCTATGGTTCCCACGCCGTGCTCGCCGCCCAGCTTGTTGAGCTTCTGGATAAGCGCCACGCCGCTCAGCTTCTCGCCGTCCAGCGCCACCGGCACGCCCGCCTCGAAGTCTATGTTCACATACGCCGGCTCGTCCGGCCCCTTCTCCACCGGCACGCTCATCACGTGGATGTCCTCGAGGTGCTCGTTCCACGGGTCCTCCAGGTTTCCGCTCTCGTGGCTTATATGCCAGATGTTCTGATCCCGGCTGTAAATCTTCTCGCGCGTCTGCTCTATGGGAATCCCGTGCGACGCCGCGTAGTCGATAAGCTGCTCGCGCGACCGCAGGTTCCAGATCCGCCACGGCGCCAGTATCTTAATGGAAGGATCCAGCGCGTGGATGGTCGACTCGAACCGCACCTGGTCGTTGCCCTTGCCCGTCGCCCCGTGGGCAATGATATGGGCGCCTTCCTTATGGGCTATGTCCACCAATTTCTCCGCGATGAGGGGGCGGGCCATGGACGTCCCCAGCAGGTAGTCGTTTTCGTAAACGGCGCCCGACTTGAGCGTGGGCCAAATGTAGTCCTCCACGAACTCGTCCTTCAGATCCAGCGTGTACGCCTTCGTGGCGCCGGTGGCATAGGCCTTCTTGTCCACATCCGAAAAGTCGTCGTCCTGCCCCACGTCCGCGCAGACCGTTATAATCTCGGCGTTATACTCCTCCTTGAGCCACGTCAGAATGATAGAGGTGTCCAGCCCCCCCGAATACGCCAGTACGATTTTCTCTTTTTGCTCACTCATAATCCTCTCGCTCCTTATCCAAGCGTCCGCGGGCGAATCCCGCGCCGCATCCATTGACAATACGCCAATCAGTATATCAACCGGCGCATGCAAAAGCAATAGTTTTCATGCATATTTATGCAAGAAAATTTATAAATATTCACACCTTTGCGCCGCCCCCCTGCGTCTTACGCCCGCGCCAGCTCTATCAGGTAGTCCAGCTTCTTGAGCGCGGCCCGGCATACAGCCTCGTACAGTCTGCGGTGATCGCCCTTGTTAAGAGCCAGGGAAACCGCCTCATTGTACTCCGGCTCCCGCAGGCCTATGCCCACCACGGGAAGCTCATGCCGCAGAAGCTCGTACGTGAGCGCGCAGCGCGCCAGCAGTTCGCTCCCCTCCTCGTAGGGGTACACGCCTATGATGCCGTCATGCAGCTCCACCGCCCGCAGGATGTAGTCGCCCTTATAGGTCTCCTCGCGTTTGTACTGGTAGCGGAAAAGCTCGTCGAGCATCTCCGCCGGCTGCATATGCACGGGCGCCACGTAGTCCAGATGATAAAGCACCTTCCCCGCCACGCGGTAGGAAGGCGCCTGTACATGCCATATCACTTCGTAAATGCGGGCCAGCTCCTTGCGGTCGAGGTCCGTCTTCATGCGGCGCATCTCGTCGAACAGCGCCAGCGCGTCGCGGTGGTAGCCCGCCAGATTGTGCTCGCCTATGCTTACGCCCGGGACAATCTCGCCGCGCAGGATGCTGCTTACGCCCTGCTCCGTGAGCTTGCTGCCCTCGAGCTTGAGGTTCATGAAGGCGAAGTCCAGCAGGTTCCTGGCCGCGACCGTCCGCAGAAACATCTCGGAAAACGGACGTTCCGCAAACAGCTCCTCTTTTTTCGCTTCCACCTTCCGAAACACGCCATCACCTCGCTATTTCGGGGACTGCCTCCTATACCGGGTAGACCGCCTGCTCCTTGTCGAGCAGCGTGGAGTCCACGCCGTATTTCTGTGCCTGCCGGTACTTGAAGAACTTTATGGCCGGCTCCGGGAACATGGCGCCCGTGAGCACGTCCTCCGGCTGTTCTATATATTCCGCGAATTCCTTCTGCGCCTTGTCCAGCTCGGGGCCAATGTCGTCCGCCGGCCGGTGCGTAATCCGGTTCGCTTTATCCGCGCCGAGAATCTTGTCGGCTACTTCTTCGCTAATGGGTACGGTCGTCGCGCCGTACTTGCCCATGACCACGTCCTTGACCTCCTGCGGCACCATCTTGTAGCGCTCGCCCATAAGGACGTTGAGCACTGCCTGCGTACCCACGATCTGGCTGGACGGCGTGACGAGCGGCGGATAGCCCAGGTCCTCGCGCACGCGCGGAATCTCGCGCAACACGTCTTCGAACTTGTCCATGGCGTTCGCCTGCTTGAGCTGCGAAACCAGGTTCGACAGCATGCCGCCGGGCACCTGATAGATGAGAGTGTTTATGTCCACGCTCAGCAGCTTGGAGTCCATAAGGCCGGAGGCTATGGCCTCTTCGCGAAGCGGCCGGAAGTACTCGGTGGCCTTGTTCATGGCGTCCAGATCCAGGCCCGTGTAGAAGCTGTCGCTGTGGTCAAACGTGTAGACAAGCGGCTCGGTGGACGGCTGGCTCGTGCCCTCCGCGAACGGGGACAGCGCCGTGTCGATTATATCCGCGCCAGCCTCGGCCGCCTTCAGGTACGTCATGGAACCCAGGCCGCTCGTGGCGTGCGTGTGAATCTCCAGCGGTACGCTCACCTTGCTCTTGATCTCCTTGACCAGATCGTAGGTGCCGTACGGATCCAGCAGACCCGCCATGTCCTTTATACAGACCGAGTCCGCGCCCATCTGCTCGAGCTCGAGGATGAGCTTCACGAACATCTCCGGCGTGTGCACCGGGCTCAGCGTAAAGGAGAGCGCCGGCTGCGAATGCCCGCCGTACTTGCGGCACGCCTTGATAGCCTGCTCGAGGTTGCGCGTGTCGTTAAACGCGTCGAAGATGCGGATTATGTCTATGCCGTTTTCTATGGACTTGCCCACGAACTCGTCCACCATGTCGTCCGCGTAATGCTTGTAGCCCAGCAGGTTCTGTCCGCGCAGCAGCATCTGCAGCTTGGTGTTCTTCACGTGCTTGCGGATGGTGCGCAGGCGATCCCACGGATCCTCGTTCAGGAAGCGCACGCTCGCGTCGAACGTGGCCCCGCCCCAGCACTCCAGCGCGTTATAGCCCACCGCGTCGAGCACCTCTAATATAGGAAGCATTTCCTTGGTTTTCATACGCGTGGCGATCAGGGACTGATGCCCGTCGCGCAGGACCGTTTCCGTAAATTTGATTAGCCGTTTGCCGTTTGTTTCTGTCATTTCTCAGCCTCCAGACACCGTGTATATTTCGGAAAATCATTCTCTCGATTAACATTGTAATTATAGCACATCAATGGTATAATTCCATCTTGCCGGCGCGAATCGCCCGGAAAGCCTTGCGCCAATAGCTCAGCTGGATAGAGCGCCACACTCCGGATGTGGAGGCCGGGAGTTCGAATCTTCTTTGGCGCGCCATATGGACAAAAAATCGCTTCCTACGGAAGCGATTTTTTTGTCCATGGGGAAACTGGTAACGGCCTTACCTAATTCTTCGTCACTTCGATTTCAAACTTCCCGTTCTGCGGGTACCATTCGAACACGTACAATATCGGCAGGTCCTCGGGCTCATCCTTCTCCGTCATGTACAGAGGCGGAACATACCCGTGCTGCGCCATGTTGTTGAGAATGTTGGCCAGCGTCGGGACGTACTCCGCCGGGAGGAGCGTCGCGCGGATGCTGTCCTCATCGTATACCAGCTGCAGTGCGTCCTTGTCCACGTTGAACTCCGTCACTATGTTGCCGTCCGTCACCTTGAAGTGGTCCGGACCCTGCGGCGTCTGCACCGCCCAAAGCTTCACGTACGTCCCGCGCACCTTGTTGTGGAAGATACCCTGATGCGGGTTGACGGGCAGCGTGAACTCTATGTAGGAACCCGGGTCAACGCTCCATGTCTGATGGTCGTCGTAGAACGAGTCGCGCCACTCATGGCCGTTCCAGTAGTAATCGTCAAGCGCCTTCACGTCCTCCTGCACGGCGAATTGCACCTCCGTGTCGCCCGTGTTGATTATGCGGTATGCCGTGGTCGAGTAATACGTGCAGTCGTCCGTGCACAGCGCCGTCAGGATGTTGTTCGTGGAAGTCAGGTCTATGTACTGGTCTATAGAGCTGTGCGTATCGCCCTTCTCCTCCGCCGTGTCCTGCGCCGCGTCTATGTCGCTCGCCGCTATGCCCGTGAGAGCCACCGAACCGCTCTGCACCGCCTGCTTCGTCTCGCTTCCGCTGTAAGGCGGCAGGCTGCCGTTGTTCGCTATCTGAACGCGCACCGACGCGTGCGAATCCAGCCCGACTAAGTTCTCCACGTCGAAATGCACCGTGCCCAGCGTAGCCGCGTCATTCGTAATGGCCGCCTCCGAGGAGGCCTCGTCCCCGCTGGCCGCAGACGGATTTTCTATCTCGCCCGTCGCGCCGGTTTCCCCCTGCGCGGCGGCCGCCGAACCGCAGCCGACGGCAAACAGCATGGCCAGCACTAAAAAAACGGCCAACACGCCCTTCACCTTGCGCCCCGCCGTCTCTTCCGTCTTCTCGCATTTTTTGTTCTTTTCTTTCTTCACTAAATACATTTTGCCACTCCTTTCCGAAGTCCCCCCTGTGTATCTTTGGCCTTCGTAACCAGATACTTTACTTCTACCCTCAAATTTAGGATACAATCAGGCAAAATGCACGTTTTTCAATCGTAAAGCAGCATATACCGGTTTCGCTTATACGCGATGAGTCCCTCCCGCCGCATCTCGTTCAGTTCCCACGACAGGCTGGAGCGGTCCACACCGAGATAGCCCGCCAGCGCCTCCTGGGTCATATTGGTCCTCACCTCGCTGCCCTGTTTCGCGCGCAGAATCTCAAAATACATGAGAACCCGCTCGCGCACCGTCCGCTGCGTGAGGATGTCCGAGCGGTTCAGAAAACGGATTGCGTCGTCCGCTATCTGCGCCAGGATGTTCTGGTGCAGGCGGCGCACCGTCCGTTCGTCTATATCCTGATTTTCAAATAAAGAACGCATGGGAAGCCAATGGTATGTGCCGGCCGTCTGTGCCTCCACCGACGTAGGTGTCGTCCGCCGTCTCGATACCGCCGCCTCCAGATTAAAGGGAATCGGCGCGTTATAAACCCGCGCGACGAGTGCCTTCCCGTCCGGCAGGTAGCGGCGACCCAGAAGCGTCCCTTCCGTGAGAACGCCTATCCCCGTGACCTTGTCGCCCTGCCGCCAGAGCACGTCGCCGCCTTTGAAGGCATGCGCCTGCGGCTTCGCGGCATCCAGCACCCGCGCAGCTTCCGGTTTTGTGAAGCCTCGAAAGAGGGTTGAATCGATAATCCCCTGATATTCCATAGCGTAGTCTATCATATCAGAGAATAAGAAAATGTTCTATATAGAACATTATAATTGCACAGAATACCGTAGAATATTTCCATGTACGATTCTTACGGCCGCGAAGTGAATTACCTCAGGCTTTCCGTCACGGATCTCTGCGATCTGCGATGCGTGTATTGCATGCCCGAAGAAGGGGTGGAAAAGCGCCTCCACGAGGACATGCTGCGCGTCGAGGAGATGGAGCGCATCGTGCGGGCAGCTGCTTCGCTCGGCATAACCAAGGTGCGCATAACCGGCGGCGAGCCGCTGGTGCGGCGCGGCATAGAAGAAATAGTCCGGCGTGTATCCGCGGTGCCCGGCATCCGGGAAACCTGCCTGACCACCAACGGGCAGCAGCTCGCGGAGAAAGCCGAAGCGCTTAAAGCCTGCGGCCTTGACCGCGTAAACGTGAGCCTGGACGCGCTCAACCCGGCGCTGTACGAAGAGCTTACGCGCGGCGGCAGCCTCAAGTATACGCTGGAAGGCATTCGCGCCGCCATTGCCTGCGGCCTCACCCCCGTGAAGATAAACTGCGTGGTCCTAAACGGCGTGAACGACGGCGAGATAGAAAAGATTGCGCTGCTCACCCAATCGGCGCATATCCACGTCCGGTTTCTGGAGCTCATGCCCATAGGCGAGAGCGCGGACTGGCAGGCGGACCGGCAACTGAAGGCCGAGCACGTCTTCCGCCGGATAGGCAGGATGAACTACGAGGGCGAGACGGGAAACGCGCAGGTCTGGCGTATAGACGGATACCCGGGAACCGTGAGCCTCATCCGGCCGCTCAGCCGTTCGTTCTGCGCGCGGTGCAACCGCATCCGCGTCACGCCGGACGGCTTTCTCAAATCCTGTCTGCACGCCGCGGCGGAGATTCCCCTGCGGGGGCTTTCGGACGCGCAGCTTATAGAAGCGATAAAGCAAGGTATAGCCGGAAAACCCAGGCGGCACCGCCTCGCGGAGGACGGGTGCAGCGCCTGCAGCCGCCGCATGGTGGCTATAGGAGGATAGTATGGGAACGCTTACGCATCTGGACGCGGCGGGAAACGCCCGCATGGTAAACGTGACTGAGAAGGAAAAGACCGTCCGCAGCGCCACGGCCGGCGCGCGCGTTCTTGTCAACCCCGAAGTATTGACAGCCATAGAGGGCGGAACGTCTAAGAAAGGCGACGTGCTCACCGTGGCGAAAATCGCCGGCATACAGGCGGCCAAACGCACGTCCGACCTGATACCGCTCTGCCACCCGCTGCTGATTACCGGCGTGGACGTGGACTTTACGGTGGATGCTAAGGCCGCTGCCATTGACATCCGCGCTACGGTAACGTGCACGGGCGAGACGGGCGTGGAGATGGAAGCCCTGACCGCGGCAAGCGTGGCGGCGCTCACCATCTACGATATGTGCAAGGCCATGCAGCGGGATATAGCCATCACGGATATTAAGCTGCTCTCCAAGAGCGGCGGGAGGTCGGGAACATGGCTACGGTAGTCGCGGTCTGCATAAGCGCAAACAAAGGCGAGAAAAAGCGCCCCGTTCCGGAGGCGTATTTCCGTCAGGTTTCCGGGATTGACGGCGACGCGCACGGGGACGATTTCAACCGCCAGATAAGCCTGCTCGCCATGGAGAGTACGCAGAAGCTCAGCGGCGTGCTGCCGGACATCTGGCCGGGCGACTTCGCGGAGAATATTCTGACGGAGGGAGTCGAGCTGCACACCCTGCCCGTGGGCACGGAAATACGCATTGGCGAAGCGGACGGCGTCCTGCTGCGTATCACGCAGATCGGCAAGGAATGCCACACGGGCTGCGCCATCCGCAAGCAGGTGGGCGACTGCGTCATGCCGCGCGAGGGCGTGTTTGCGCAGGTGATAGCAGAAGGCACGGTGAAACCGGGAGACACGGTTCATATATCCGGCGCCATCGGCGCGCCGCAAAAGACGGAAATCGCCGCGGCGGTGCTCACGGTCTCCGACAGAAGTTACCGCGGAGAGCGGGAGGATAAAGGCGGCCCGCTCGTCACAGAGATGCTACAGGCTTCCGGCTATAACGTGGTGCAGATAGCCACCGTGCCGGATGAGGTGCAGGCCATTCAGCAGCGCCTGCTCGCCTGGTGCGGCGAGGACGTGCCGCTTATCGTTACAACGGGCGGCACGGGGTTTTCGCTCCGCGACGTAACGCCCGAGGCCACGGCGGCCATATGCGAGAGGCAGGTTCCCGGCATCCCGGAGGCCATGCGCGCGGCAGGGCTTGCGCACACCCCACGGGCCATGCTCAGCCGGCAGGTATGCGGCATACGCGGACGCACGCTGATTCTAAACCTGCCGGGAAACCCGAACGCCATCCGGGAAGGACTGGAGGCGGTCATGCCGGCGCTGCGGCACGGCATAGAGATACTGCGCAGTGAAACAAGTGATTAAAGGAAGCAGACATGAAGACCATTGATACGCAGGATGCGGTGGGGCTTACGCTCTGCCACGACATAACCAGGATCGTGCCCGGCGAACAGCGCAAGGTGGCTTTCCGCCGCGGCCATACGGTGCGGGAGGAAGACATCCCGGCGCTGCTGGACATAGGAAAGAAGAACCTCTATGTCTGGGAGGACAAGGACGAGGAGAACGTGCACGAGGAAGACGCGGCTTTATACCTGGCCGGCCTTACGTTCGGGGAAAGTCCATACGTTACGGTCGGAGAGGTCTTTCAGGGGCGGATAGACGTGCGCGCGAATGCGCATGGCCTCTTCTGTTCGGACACGAAGCGGCTCTTCGCGTTAAACCGCATTCCGGACGTAGCCATAGCGGCGCGGCATAACCTCTCGCCGGTGCGACCGGGAGACGTCCTCGCGGGCATGCGCATCATACCGCTTGTAACTTCGAGAAAGAACCTGGAGCAGGCGCGTCAAGTAGCGGAGCTTGACACGGAAGCGGTATTCCGCGTCCTGCCTTACGTAAAGAAACGCGTGGCCATAGTGACCACGGGCAGCGAGGTGTACGAGGGCAGAATCCCGGACGGCATGGGCGCCGCGGTGCGCGGGTACCTTGCGCGGTTCGAATTGCCACACGAGGAGGTAAGCCAGTCTGTGGTGCCGGACGAAGCGGAATTCACCACGCGGGCCATACTTGCCGCCATAGAAGAAGGAGCGGACCTCGTCATAGTCACGGGGGGCATGAGCGTGGATCCGGACGACCGGACGCCGCTGGCCATAAGAAACACGGGGGCGGAGGTGGTCACGTACGGAACGCCGGTGCTGCCGGGCTCCATGTACATGATGGCGTACCTCACGCGGGGGGATAAGGAAACGATAATCTTGGGCGTGCCCGGCGGGCTGCTGCACTCCAGACGGAGCTGCATGGACCTGCTGCTGCCGCGCCTGTTTGCGGGACTGCGGCTCGGGAAGGAGGATTTTGTCCGTATGAGCAACGGAGGGCTTTGCTTTTCGTGCGAAACCTGTATTTATCCCAATTGCGGATTCGGAATGGAGTAGGAAAATGAAAAAATTGAATTTGAAAATATTTGCGGTTCTCTTGAGCCTCCTGTTGGTGATGGGGCTTGCGCTTGCCGGTTGCGGCAAGGAGAACAGTGGGGACACGGATTCGACTGATGATGTGGAAGTCGAGGTAACCATATACGACACAGAAGGCACCATTACGCTCGCGGCGGCGGCCAGTCTGGAGAAGACGTTTACGGACGAACTCATCCCACTGTTTAACGAGAGATATCCGAACGTGACGTTTGTGCCCACCTATGACAGCAGCGGCAAGCTGCAGACGCAGATCGAGGAAGGCCTCGCGGCAGACGTGTTCTTCTCCGCGGCGACCAAGCAGATGACGGCGCTCGTGGACGGCGGGTACATAGATTCCGCGGACGTGACCGAACTGCTGGAGAACGAGCTCGTGCTCATTACCCGCAAGGACAGCGGTACGAGCGTGACGGACTTTGATAACATTACGGACGCGGCGACCATCGCCATAGGCGACCCGGCGAGCGTGCCCGCGGGGCAGTATGCGCAGGAAGCGCTCACGAGCCTCGGCACGTGGGACGCGGTGTCCGCCAAGGCGAGCCTCGGCACGAACGTCACCGAGGTGCTTAACTGGGTTGCGGAAGGCAGCGCGGAAGTGGGCATCGTTTACGCCACGGACGCGGCCAGCGTCTCCGACAAGGTGGAGGTCATAGCCAAGGTGCCGGAAGGCAGCCTGCAGACGCCCGTCATCTATCCGGTGGCCAAGCTGAAAGCCGTGAGCGCAGACAACGCGGAGGCGGTGGACGCCTTCATAGATTTCCTCAAGAGCGACGAGGTGGCGGCCATATTCGAGAAGGCCGGGTTCAAGGTGCTGTAAGACTTGAACCTCGACCCCATCCTCATATCGCTGAAGACGGCGGCGGTAGCCATTCTGCTTACGTTCGTAATCGGAACGCTGCTCGCCTACGTCGTATATAAGATGAAAAGCCGCGTCCTGAAATCGGTTCTGGACGCGGTGCTTACCCTGCCGCTGGTGCTGCCGCCCACGGTCGCGGGCTTCTTTTTGCTGTACATCTTCGGGGTCTACCGCCCCATAGGCAAGCTGCTCGGGGAGATAGGCGTAAAGCTCGTGTTCAACTGGCCGGCCACGGTGGTGGCGGCGGTGGTCATAGCCCTGCCCCTCATGTACCGCTCGGCCAAGGCGGCCTTCCTGCAGGTGGACGAGGTTTACCTGCAGGCGGCGCGGACCATAGGCATGCCGGAGCGCGCCATCTTTGTGCGCATCCTGCTCCCGCTCGCGCGGCCGGGCCTTGCCTCGGGCGGCATCCTGGCGTTTTCGCGCGGGCTGGGCGAGTTTGGCGCCACAGCTATGATAGCCGGCAATATCCCGGGGCTTACCCGCACCATGCCGCTGGCCATCTACAGCGCCGTGTCA
Source organism: Eubacteriales Family XIII. Incertae Sedis bacterium (assembly GCA_031272485.1). GTDB lineage: Bacteria > Bacillota > Clostridia > Peptostreptococcales > Anaerovoracaceae > JAISTV01. The sequence continues at coordinate 4,268 of JAISTV010000001.1, read as the reverse complement.
GGGGGCAATATGGAGCAGGCGTACACGTACGTGCTCATTCTCGTTTTAATCTCACTGGTGTTTGTGCTGTTCCTGAGCCTCGTGCTCGAGGAGCGGCGCACCTCTTCTGCCCGGCTCTATGCCCGTAAGCGGAGGCGCGCGCCATGAGCCTGCACGTAGATATTCGCAAGGAATACGAGGGGTTTCAGCTTGCGGTCTCCTTCACGTCCGAAGGCGGCACGCTGGGGATTCTGGGCGCGTCCGGCAGCGGAAAGAGCCTGACGCTTAAGTGCATAGCCGGGCTCGTTAAACCAAGCGAAGGCGTGATTAAAATCGGGAACCGGGTTGTGTTCGATTCGTCTGCGGGTATAGACGTGCCGCCGCAGGCGCGCGGCGCGGGGTATCTGTTTCAGAGCTACGCCCTTTTCCCCCATATGTCGGTGCGAAAGAACATTCTGGCCGCGGTGCGGGATAAGAAGAACGCGAATATCGAGCCGCTTCTCGCGCGCTTTGAACTGGAGGAGCTGGCGGACCGCTACCCTTCCGAGATTTCCGGCGGGCAGCAACAGCGCGTGGCGCTCGCGCGGATTTTCGCCTCGGAGCCGGAGGTGCTGCTCTTGGACGAGCCGTTCTCCGCGCTGGACTCGTACCTGCGGGAGAACATGCAGGCGCAGCTGGTGCGCACGCTTTCGGACTATCCGGGAGACGCCATCTTAGTCACGCACAGCCGCGACGAGGCCTTCCGCATTTGCGGAAACCTGCTTACGGTGGACGGCGGCCGCGTCCTGCAGTCGGGTAAGACGCAGGATGTGTTTGCGCATCCCAGGAACACCGTCACGGCCAGGCTCACGGGTTGTAAGAACTTCTCGAGGCTGGCGCGCAGCGGGGACGGGCGCCTTGTGGCGACAGACTGGGGCTACGAACTTACAGGCAGCTTTGCCGGCGCGCAGTCGGCCACCCACATTGGCATCCGGGCGAGGTACTTCACGGAAAAGGAGCCTGCCGCGGCTCAGGCGGCGGACTATGTTTCGGTTCCGGTCGAGGTGACGGAAGTGCTGTCCGGCGTGTTTGAGCACACGGTACTCCTGCGCGTGCGCGGCGCAGACGCGGCGAGCGCGAAAAACGAAGAGGCGAACCTCTGGTGGATCTGCCCCGTAAGCACAGATGTGCGTCAAGTAAAAATGCTTTACGCGAAGAAGAGCGACCTGCTCTTTATGAATGACGAATTTTAGATTTCTTCGGTGAGGCGCACGCCTTCCACCGCTTCTATGACCCCTACGGCCTGTGCCTTGTTCATACCCTTGGGAAGCCGCATCATGAAGTACAGCCCCACCTTGCCTTCCACGAGCGGTGACTGGCTGAAGTGCGTTTCGTGAATGCTTATGCCGGCGGCCTGAATCCCTTCGCGCACACCCTTCATGTCCTTGACCGAGTTTACCTCCACGTACAATTCCATCTGCCGGGAGAAGGCTTCGAGCCTGTCTTCGAGTTTTCCGAACGTGAACAGCGCCATGAAAATCACCGCGCCGGTAATTATGCCGCCCGCGTAAAACCCTATGCCTATGGCCAGCCCCATGCACGCGGATGCCCATAGGCCCGCCGCCGTGGTGAGGCCCTTAATCTTGTGACGGCCGGTGACCAGGATGGTGCCCACGCCCAGGAAGCCCACGCCGGTAATCACCTGCGCGCCCAGACGCGTCGGGTCGGAGAGCGTGGACATATTCTCGTATACGAACTGGTTCGTGAGCATGGCTAAGCACGCGCCCACGCAGACCAGAATGTGCGTGCGGAAGCCGGCCGGCCGGCTCTTGGCCCGGCGCTCAAGCCCCACGATGCCGCCCAGAACCACGGCAAGAAGAAGCCGCACGACGGTCGACAGTAAAGTGACCTCCGTGAGCTGCTGCGAAATGTATTCCCAATTCAGGCTGCTATTCATATCTGCTCCCTCAGCGTTTATCCTCTTCCTATATTATGAGCGTTACGGACGGGAATTTCAAATGGTATACTATGCGGATGAAAAGGAAGCTGCCCGAAGAATTTGCACCCCGCCTCTGCCGCTGGTACCGTGAGAACGCCCGGCCGCTGCCGTGGCGCGCGGATACGGCGCCCTATCACGTCTGGCTGAGCGAGATTATGCTCCAGCAGACGCGCATCGAGGCTGCGCGGGATTACTATGTGCGCTTCCTTGAGGCGCTGCCCACGGTGGAGGCGCTGGCCGCCTGCAGCGAAGAGAAGCTCCTCAAGCTCTGGGAGGGACTGGGCTACTACAGCCGCGCGCGCAACCTGCACAAGGCCGCGCAGATTATCTGCGAACAGTACGGCGGCGCGTTCCCGCGGGACTATGCCGGTATCCTGCGTCTGCCTGGGGTGGGCGCCTACACGGCCGGGGCTGTCGGCAGCATCTGTTTCGGACTGCCCGTGCCGGCCGTAGACGGGAACGTGCTACGCGTGATCGCTCGCCTGCTCGCCATCCGCGAGGCGGTGGACACGCCGCAGGTGAGGCGGGAGATTACCGCGGCGCTGCAGACAGTCTATGATACCTGCCCTTCGCCGGGCATTCTCACGCAGGCCATCATGGAGCTCGGCGAGGTGCTGTGCCTGCCCGGCACGCAGCCGGATTGCGCGCCCTGCCCGCTCGCGGGTTTGTGCAAGGCCTACAGGGGCGGGAGGCAAAAGGACTACCCGGTGCTTTCGCCTAAGAAGCCCCGGCGGGTGGAGAGCCGCACGGTCTTTCTGATTCACGCGGAGGGGAAGCTGGCTGTACGTAAACGGCCCGCCGGCGGTCTGCTCGGGGGCATGTGGGAGTTTCCGAACGCCGAAGGGGCTATGCGGGAAGAACGGGCGTCGGCGCTGCTTGCCTGTCAAGGTTATAAGGTTGACAGCATTGCCATTGCCAAGTCACATAAGCATGTATTTACGCACGTGGTCTGGCACATGCAGGCCTACGAGGTGCGGGTGCGGGAGGCTCTGCCCTCGGAGGGGCTCGTGTGGGCCACGGAGGCGGAGCTGCGGGAGGCGTATGCGCTGCCTACGGCGTTCCGTGTATTCTTGTAGTTTTCGGCGCGGGTTATGTGTGTATAATAGAGGTGCGGAAGGAGAGATTCCATGATATATCGTACCAACCCCAAAAACGGAGACAGAATATCACAGCTGGCTTTCGGTTGCATGCGCCTACCCAAGAAGGACGTGGAGAAGTGCCGACGGCTTATAGATACAGCCATTGAAAACGGCGTGAACTATTTCGACACGGCTTGGTTTTACCCGGGCAACGAGGTGCTGCTTTCGGACATTCTCGTAGGGCCGTACCGCGACCGGATTAACCTCACCTCCAAGCTGCCCATGCTCATGGTCAAGCGCGCGGAGGATTTCGATAAGTATTTTAATTCCACCCTGCAGCGGCTCGGCACGGACCGCATAGACTACTACCTGCTGCACATGCTCACGAGCTTCGACTACTTCGAGCGGTTCCGGCAGATGGGCGTGCTCGAGTGGGCGGAGAAGCAGAAGGCGGTGGGCCGGATACGGAACTTCGGGTTTTCGTTCCACGGCAACACCGGGTCGTTTCAGAAGATTATCGACGCGTATGACTGGGACTTCTGCATGATTCAGTATAACTACTTGGACACGGACCGCCAGGCGGGCACGGCGGGGCTCAAGCACGCGGCGGCCAAGGGCATGCCCGTCATGATCATGGAACCGCTGCGCGGCGGAAAGCTCGCGGTGGTGCCCAAGGAGGCGCAGGACGTGTTCGAGGCGGCGGTGCCGCTGCGCACCCCGGCCGAATGGGGCATCCGCTGGGTCATGAACCACCCGGAGGTGCTCACGGTGCTCTCGGGCATGAACGAGCCCGACCAGCTCACAGGAAACCTGAAGACGGCATCGGAGATGGAGGCAGGCGCCATGACGGAAGCAGAGCTCGCGGCCATAGCGCAGGCGAAGGAAATCATCCTGAGCAAGACCAAGGTGCCCTGCACGGGCTGCGAATACTGCCTACCCTGCCCGAAGAACGTAGCCATCCCCACGGTGTTCCGCTTCTGGAACGGCACAGGCCTCGCGGACACCAGCCGGCACTACAACGATTTCCAGTACACGCTCGACCTCGGCATACTCTCGCCCACCAAAGGCTACGCCTCGCAATGCGTATCCTGCGGCGCCTGCAAAACCAAGTGCCCGCAACAAATAGACATCCCGGCAGAGATAAAGAAAGCCAGCAAAGACCTCGACCACGCCTGGATGAAAGCCGCAGCCAAAATAGCCCGCCCCTTCATGCAAGGAAAGAGACGCTAACG